>JAJFUI010000100.1 GCA_021372555.1 Planctomycetaceae bacterium
GCCGCCGCGTCGATTCGCTCGCCGCGTCGTCGGCCACGATGATCTCGAACTGACGAGGATCGAACCGCTGGCGTTGGAGATGCGCCACGCAACGGGCCAGCAAGTCATCGCGTCGATAGGTGGGCATGACAACCGATACGATCACGGCCGCTTCTCCAACAAGAACGACCCAATGACCAGCGAGTCCAGCGGCGACGTCAGATACGACTCGATGGCGTCGCGCGGCGTGCAGACGATCGGCTCGCCGCGTGTATTGAACGACGTGTTGACGAGCACCGGCACGCCCGTGCGCTGCTTGAACGCCCGGATCAGGTCGTAGTACATGGGGTTCTGTCGGCGATTGATCGTCTGGATCCGCGCCGTGCCATCGACGTGGCTGACCGCCGGAATGAGCGGGGCCTTTTCCGGACGAACATCGAAGACGAACAGCATGAACGGCGACGGCCTTGCGTCGACGAACCACTCGTCGGCGTCCTCTTCGAGCACGACCGGCGCGACGGGCCGAAAATCCTCGCGGTCCTTGATGTCGTTCAGCCGAGCCTGCATCGCGGGGTCGATGGGCGAGGCCAGGATCGATCGGGCGCCCAGGGCCCGGGGCCCGAACTCCATCCGCGACTGGAACCAGCCGAGGACCTTGTTCTGGACCAGGAGGTCGGCCGCCCGTCCAACAACGTCGTCAAGCTTGCGATATGGAAGCTTGCTCCAACGCAGGAACTCCTCGATGTCCGCGTCGCTGTACGCGGGTCCGAGAAAAGCATGATCCATCTGGTATTGTCGCGGGGAGCCGGCGCGCTGCCGGGCGTCGACCCACATCGCGGCGCCCAGCGCGGTTCCGGCGTCGCCTGCCGCCGGCTGCACCCAGACGTGCTTGAACGGACCGTGGTCGCGGATCCGGGCGTTCATGACACAGTTGAGCGCGACGCCGCCGGCCATTGCCAGACAATGCTCGCCCGTCGCGCGGTGCAGCCAATGGCTCAGTTCGAGGACCGTCTGCTCCAGGGCCACCTGCAAGGAACTGGCGATATCGAAATGCCGTTGTTCGAGCGGCTCCCCGCGATGTCGCGGCGGCCCAAAGCGCTCGGCAAGGTTGCGGGAGTCGATGTGATAGCCGCCGTCGTTCTCAACGTGAATGATCTCGTGAAACGCTTTCAGATAGCTCGGCTTGCCGAACGACGCCAATGCCATCACCTTGTACTCGTCCGACGAATGGAGAAAGCCCAGGTGGGCGGTCAGACGCTCGTACAGCAGGCCCAACGAATCGGGCATGTTGACCTGTTGAAAAAGGTCGATCGCCGAACCGTCACCGCGGCCGTACGTCGTTGTGGCCAACTCACCGCGTCCGTCGAGCGTCATCAACGCCGCATGTTCGAAAGGCGACGCCAGGAACGCGCTGGCGGCATGGGCCACATGATGCTCGACGAAGTGCCATTGATAGGGCCCATCCGGCCGAACGTCGCGAAATCGCTTCTCAAGATGATGTGGCACGCCGTCGGCCAAATGCCCGGGCGCGTTCATGATCGAGCAAAGGAACAGCGGCTCCCACTGCGATCGCCCGTCGGGCAGCGGTTCGGCTCCGGGATTCATCGGCAATGATACTGCGGCGTTCGGGGCGCCGTTGAAAAGCAGACTCGGGGCAAAGGAATACGCCACGTGATCGACGTCGGCCAGCCGGATGTTGGCCTCGCCCAGGCAGTAGTCGATAGCATGGTAGGGCAGTTCGTACGTGCTGAACGGTACGGGGCGTTTGCCGTGCTTGACGTGTGTAAACCGCTCGTCTTCGGCCGCCGCCACGACGACTCCGTCGCGGACGAGGCAGGCCGCCGTGTCATGAAATGCAGCATTGATTCCTAGCGTATACATCGAGGGCCTTTCGGTTGTCAGTTGTCAGTTGCAGTTAAGCTGAGTACATATTTCCACGCACCAATTCGGGTTCCCGCCATGGGTGTACGGAGGCACGCGCCCCACGGAGATTGACATCCGCGAGCAGTTCCGTCACCGCTGCGACCACCGCGGAGGGCGGCACCTCGCGAAGACAGCGATGGTGCTCGAACGGGCAGACGCTCCGAAAACAGTTCTTGCACGGGACGTCGTGACTGAGCACGCGGCAGGGCGTATGCCAGGGCGTATGCTGCGGGTTCGTGAGCGCGTACAGATCGACCACCGGTGTCCCCAGTGCGGCCGCCATGTGTGCGGGGCCGGTGTTGTTGGTCAACAATAACGGTGCGATGGCCAACAGCGCGGCCAGCTCGGCCAGATCGAGACGACCAACCAGCGATGGCGGCGGATTGGGCGTGTGCCCCCGGGCCACGTCGACGATTTCCCGTTCGGCCTCAATGCCCGTGAAGACAATCTGCATTCCGTACGTTTCCTGCAGCATTCTGGCGATCTGGCCATAGAGTTCCGGCGGATAACGTCGCGATGGCGCCGAGCCGCCAGGGTGAATCACCAACCAGGGCCGCCTGGTGTCGACCCCGCACTCCCGGAGAATCGATGGCACTCGCTCGCTTGCGCCCGAGGGGACCGAAAGCCGCAGCCTCTCATCCGCCGTCTCGTAGCCGAGACTGGCAACGAGGTCCAACTGTCGTCGGACTTCGTGCCGGATTTGCTCTTCCGGCTCCCGTTCGCGAACCCAGTCCGTAAGCAGTTGATAGGGATTTTCCCTGCAGTGAGCCGCTCGCAGCGGAATGCCGGCCAAATAGCATAGTAAGGCGGCGGGCAGCGGGCTTTGGCTGAATGCGGTAAAAACAACCGCGGCATCGAACTGCTCCTCGGCAAGTTGGCAAATCAGCTTTTCGTCGGCCTCGGCGGTAGCTCGTTCGGCCGTCCGCTTCATCCACGGGGCGTCGTACGCGATGAACCGATCCAGGTCGGGCAGAAGATCGGCCAACGCGCCGCCAGCCGTCGAGGTCAACAGCGTGAGGCTGCAATCTGGCAGCGAATGCTTGATCGCCGCGACTGCCGGCGTGGACATCAAGACGTCGCCCAGCGTATCAAGCCTGACGCAAAGCACGCGGCGTGCTGTTTTCCATCGAGATGACATGGCTGGTCCTGTGCTTCGGCCGTTGTTTAGCTTGAGCCGGCTGGCAACGGCGAATCCGCTGAATGATGCCGGTGGTCGATTGCCGATCGACGAACGGCAGGATTTTGATCGCCCCGCCGAGCCGCTCGACCAGTTCGGCCTCGGGCAGCGTGTCGCGGGTGTAGTCGCCGCCCTTGACAAAGACGTCCGGCCGGACAGCCTGAATCAGCCGATGCGGCGTGTCATCATCCATCGCCACGACATGGTCGACGCTGCTTAGGGCCGAGAGCACTTCGATACGATCGCTAAGCTGATTGATCGGTCGCCCCTTGCCCTTCAGCCGGCGGATGCTGGCGTCGGTGTTGACGCCAACAATCAACACGTCGCCGAGCCGACGTGCTTCTTCGAGGTAGGCGACGTGGCCGCGGTGCAGGATGTCGAAACAACCGTTGGTAAGCACGATGCGGCGATTGTTCTCGCGATGCTCCTGAATGATTCGCGGGAGGTTCTCCCACCGCTCGTCTGGCTCGCGCTGGCCATCGCCGCGGCGGATCAACTCCTCGAGCGTGCAGGTGGCCGTGTACTCTTTGGAGACGGCCAGAGCGGCCGCTGCCGATGCGCACTCGGCAGCCATGGGCGCCGACGCGCCGGCCGCCAGCGCCAGGGCGATTACGCAAAGGAATGTGTCGCCAGCGCCGGCCGCGCGGTGCGAAGGGACCGCCCTGGCGAAAGTACGATATGGCTCGTGCCCGTCTTGGAAAACCACGGCGCCTTCGCCATCGAGCGTGACGGCGGCAATCCTGGCGCCGGTAAGCTGCAAAATGCTTGCGCCGCGCTCGATGAGCCAGTTGCAGCGTTGGCCGTTGTTGGGCGCCCCGGTCGCGCCGAGCAATTGAACGGCTTCGCGATAGTTCGGCTTGCAGGCCGTCATCGCAACGCCGCGGTAATTGCCCAGCCGCTTGGAATCGACCACCAGGATCTTGCCATATTGAGCCTGAAGTGCGGCCAAGCGTTCGACGACCGCGGGCGTGACGACGCCATAACCATAGTCGGAAACGATGACCGCGTCGGCGTTCGGATATAATGCATCGAGCCGCCACAAGAGCGACTGCTCCGCCTCGCCGCCGATGACGGCCGTGCTGCCTTGGTCGAAACGGACGACCATTTGCTCGTCCGAGAGGATGCGGACTTTGGCCAGCGTGCGACGCATCGGCGGGATGGGGGTGCGGCCGATTTCCACGCCGGCCGCTTTCAACAGGCGGCGAAGCTCGCGCCCCTCCCAGTCGTCGCCCAAAACCGTCAACAACGCAGTTTTCGCTTCCATTGCGGCCAAGTTCGCGGCGCAGTTGCCGGCCCCGCCGGGCATGTCGAAGCGTTGCTGCACATCAACGATAGGCACTGGCGCCTCTTGGCAAATCCGATGGCTCGCGCCGCGGATATAGCTGTCCAGCATCGCATCGCCGACGACCAACGCTCGCAATCCTCGGAAGGCTCTCGGCAGTTGCTGGGTGACGGAGATCATGTGGCTGCCTCCGCCGAGACGCAGGACGGCGAACGGCGGATCGGCGGCGCCGTCGAGATGTAGCGGGCAGCCGCCGGGAGGTTGGCGACAGTGGCCTCGGGCCGGCGGAGCGGCGACCATCGCCACTGCGTTTCGTTCCGGCCGTCGACCAGCACCGCGCGGCAACCCGCGCGATGGGCGGCTTCGATGTCGTCCAGGATGTCGCCGATCATCCATGAACGGCTCAGATCGAGGTCCAGTTGTTCGGCTGCTTGAAGGAAGAGGCCCGGCTGCGGCTTGCGGCAATCGCACTGGATAGCGTAGTCGGCGACGGCCCCGTTTGGCAGATGGGGGCAGAAATAGACGCCCGCCAGACGGACGCCGGCCGTGGCCAGGCGATCGATCAGCGCCCGTTCAAGGCGGCGAAAGTCTTCCACCGTGAAAATCCCGCGGGCGATGCCCGATTGGTTGGTCACCACCACCAACCGATAGCCAAGGGATTGCAGCGACTGCATGGCGTCGATCGCGCCAGCGGCCAGGCAGAGCATCGAGCAGTCCACGTTATAGGGTCGGTCTTCGACGATCGTTCCGTCCTTGTCGAAGAAGACGGCTGGATGCAAAGTGTGGTCCATTGATCGGTTTCCTGTCCGGTCGTTGTTTCCAGCCTTAGGGCCGATTTACGGGTTCTCCGACAACAGAGACGCCCGGTGCGACACGCTGCTCCGCCAACACGCTTTCGAACACCGTGGCCAGTTGCCGGGCGACGCGCTGCCAGGTGAACAGGCGGTTGACGCGTGCCAGACCCGCCCGACCCATGCGGCGGAGCAGGCGAGGATGGCGGTAGAGGGTCGCCAGTCGTCGGGCAACTGCGTTGGGATCCTTGGGGGGTACGAGGAAGCCGGTGCGGCCGTGGACGACCGTGTACTGAAGCCCGCCGACTTGCGAGCCGATGACCGGTGTGCCGCAGGCCATCGCTTCGACGGGCGTGATGCCAAACGGCTCATACCAGGGCGTCGTGAGGAAGACATCTGCGGCACTGTAATAATAGCGAAGCACGCCGCGCTGGCGACGGCCGGTGAAGATGACTCGGCCGGCCACGCCCGCTCGCCGCGCGGTTTCGATCAGCCGCCCGATCTCGGGCGTGCGGAGCGGGTCCGGTTCGTCGCTTTCTCCTCCAACGATGAGCAATCTGGCCACGATGCCGTGGCGTTGCTGCAAACGGGCAATGGCTTCGATGACGGTGTCAACTCCCTTGCGCGGCACCATGCGTCCGACGTGTACGAGCCAGCGCGCCCAGGGATCGAGTCCGAGCTGTCGCCTCGCGTCGAACCGATCAACCGGCCCGAGCTCGTCGCGGTCGAATCCGCAGGGAACCAAATGGATCTTTCGCGGGGCGGCCCCGTACAGATGGCATTGATCGGCCTGGTCTTGGGGGCATTCGGCAATAATGGCGTCGGCGTCGCGCATCACTTGCGCCTCGATGGCCAAGCGGGCCGCGGGAAATCGGTCGGTCTCGCGCTGGTGCATCAGCCGAACCCGTCCCAGGGCGTGGAACGTCACGGCCAGCGGCGTCCCGAACACAGCCTTTAGCCGACAGCCAACCAAGCCGGACATGAAGAAGTTCGAGTGAATGAGGTCGTAGGATCCTTCCGACTTGATGAATCGCAACATGAAATCCGAGAACTCATCCATCCACGGCAGAAGCTCTTCCTTCGGGAGGAATCGCGGCGGGCCAGCATCGACGTGGATCACTCGCAGCCCATCCGCAGGACGCACGATGGACGGCAACTCCGGATCATCGCGCCGAGTGAAGACGTCGACATGGTGGCCCATCAGGGCCAGGTGCCGGGCGACCTGGGCCACATAAACGTTCTGGCCGCCGCTGTCGACGCCGCCAAGGGCACCCAACGGCGATGCGTGTTCGCTAATCAGTGCTAGACGTCTTCGCATGATGCCTCCTCGATCGGTGAAGGGGTGCGACGCCAGTCACTTCCGCCAGGACAGCGTTCCAATCTCGAACGAAGCGGGACAGGCTGAATCGCCGGCGGGCGTAGCGATGGGCTTCTTCGCCCATATGGCGGGCCATTTCCGGGTCGCGCAGCAGTCGTTTCATCGGCTCGACCAGACGATCCAACGATGTGTCGACAAAGCCCGTGACGCCGTTGAGGACCGCCGTGGCCATCTCGGTTGTGGCTAGCCCAACGACCGGCATGCCGAGCATCATCGCTTCGCAGACGGCAAGCCCTAGGCTGGTGTAGCGAATGGGATTGAAGAAGAAGCGATAGCGGGCCTCGAACGCGGCTAATCGTGGCGGCGACACCTCGCCCAGTCCGCCCAACGCTTCCGAGCCCATTCCAACCAGGTCGATGGGCACGTCTCGCCGGGCCGCGGCAAAGATGTCGGGGCCAAGCCGCCGCCCGCGACTGCCCAGGTGATTGACGACCGTCAGCCCCCGGGCGATCTCGCCACTGTATTGGACGTTGCGGTGGCAAGGAACGCCGTGTTCGATGACGCGCCAGGGAACACGACCGCTGTCCCACATCAGGGCATTGAACGGCGTGACGTGGACCATCAGCCCGGCGGGATCGTCAAACCAGTGGCGCCCGTCGGTGGGTGAGTCGAGCGGCGGATCGTGTTCCAGGTAGACGCTGGGCAGCCGCCGCTGCGCCGGCGTGAGCCAGCGATGGTCGCCCGACCAGTTCTCGCGATGCTGATACAAAATGCAGTCGAACGAGCGGCCGGCGATTTCTTCGATGGGCACATCGTGAACATTGTCGCCAAAGGGAAAAGTGTTGCCACGGCCCCCATAACCCGGCCCGCCATTGGGATCAACCGGTAGATAGAACTGATGACGCGCCTGGGACAAATACCAGAGGTAATTGCCGTGAACGTGCCAGGTGAGAATCCGAAGCGATCTCATCATGCGTTCTCCTTCACCAACGTCATGGCCGAGTGGATCACGGCCTCCGCCGGAATCGCGGCCGCACACGGCATCCCGATCGGGCAGTTGGGCGCCGCACAAGGCCGGCAATCGACCGGCTGCATCACGACGCGATGCCTTCGACTGTCTAGCGGCGCCCAGCGGGCCGGGTCTGACCCAAGGACCACGACCACGCTGGGCGTCTTCACCGCGGCAGCAATGTGAGAAACGCCCGTGTCATTGGTAACGAGCAAACGGCTTCGTTCGACCAGTGCGGCCAGTGCGCCCAACGACGTGCGTCCGGCGAGGTTAACGGCGGGCGCCGTCATTGCCTCGGCGACAGCGCGGGTCAGCGGCGATTCGGACGCCGATCCGGTCAAAGCGATTGCGAAGCCAGCCGCGGCCAGAGCGTCGCCCACCTGGGCAAACCCCCGGGGCGTCCAGCGTCGGCTGGGGTATCGTGCCCCGGGATGAATGCAGACGTAACGCTTCGGTCGCAGTGCGGACGCTTGGGGAATCGCGGCGAGCGAGCGGCGGTCTTCGGTCGTAATCGGAAACTCCAGTTCCTCGCCCTGGGGCGGCACGCCCAGAAACGCCATCAGGAGCAAGTGCCGGCGGACTTCGGCTTCGCCGTCGGGATAGGGCAGAAATGTCTCGTGGTCGGGGCAATAGTCCAGGGTCCGATAAAACCCGGCCGTCCGGTTGGCCCCGAGAAGGCCGACAAGCGGATTGACACACGACCCGTCACCGTGCATCTGGATCGCCCAGTCGAAGCCGAGCGCCTGCATTTTTGTTAAGAAACGCGGCATCACGCGGACGGCGACCGGCCGTTCCGGCAGACCGGGGTAGCCCGGGAACGGCAGGAAACCATCGAAGAGCGCCGAAAACCGTGCGACAAACGCGCGTGCCCAGGGAAGCCCGAGCAAGACAATCTGCGACTCTGGGAATCCCCGTCGCAACGCTCGGAACGCCGGCACGGCGCAAAGCATGTCGCCAAGCATCAGCGCACGGAACACCAGGACTCGTTTCGGTTTGGACTGCGGATCGATCATTGGACGCATCTGGTTGTGGCGGCAGCTTGACAAGCTGCGCTACTGGCTTGGCCTTACCGCGGGTGTTGCAAGTGCTGTTCCCCGGAGAACATCGAATAGTAAAAAAGGCAAAAAGGGGGCACGGCAAGCGTTGGCTCCGGCACGACTTAGTGACTGCCCAGGGCCCGCGATTGCTGCCACGACCAGCGGGTCAGTATCGTGAGCGCGGTGCGTCCCCGCTGGTCGGCTGGCGAGCGACTTGAGCGATCCGGGCGACTTGCGATCGTATGCCTGGCGCGCCGGCGGCCCAGTCGTTGGCGAGCAGTCCCGGCTGACTCTCGACGCCTGCGACGGACGCCTCCGAAGCATGCAGTCTCCAACAAGTTCCATCGCCAGCAGCCAGTGCCCAAACAGGGTCGCCAGCCGAAGGCCGGTTTTGGAATGGGGATACCGCTGGCGCCCACGTGAGACGTTTGCAACCGCCTTGCTTCCGGTTGCCGGGCTGAATAAAAATCCACGTGGCGACGCGGTCAGCGGCTTCGCGGCTGCCGTCGTCCGATCACCGAGAGGGCGGAGTGTTATGGGTGCGAACGCCGATATTCTGATCGTCGCCGACGACGAGGCCAGTTGCCTGTACATCGAAAAGCTGCTCTCCATCAAACCGTGGCATATCGACAAGGCCTGGGTCGGCTCGAAGGCGCTCGAGCTCGCACGGCAGCATGCCTATGACGCCGTGGTGTTCGACTATCGCAAACCAGGAATGGACGGGGCGGACGTCTGCCGCCGCATCGGTGAGGTGTTGCCCCGGGCCCGCAAGATCTTTATGACCGGCACGCCGAACATCGATTCGGTGTACCGTGCCGTTGAAGCCGGCGCCGAGCGTGTGTTGCCGAAACCCGTCGATCCCACCGAGCTTGTCGAGGTGCTGGAAATGCAATTGGCGGCGGCCGAGTGACGATGCGTCGCCGGCATTATCGCGAAAACGGTTAAGTATCAGTGGTGACTGTGTCACATAACTCAAGGAGACCTGCAATGCGATTTGGACTGTTGGTGATGCTCGTGGCGGCGTGCGTGTGGTGCGTCGGTGCACAAGCTTGGGCGCAAGGCGCCCGCGTTGATGTGGACAAGGGCAGCGTCAGCGTCGATGTGAACGCTCAAGGCATGGATCGCGGTGGTCAGATCATCCGTGCCGGCAATGTCAACGGGCTGAAAGTCTACAGCCCGGACAACAAATCGCTCGGAAAAATCGAGGACATCGTCCTCGATCTGAAAACCGGCAAGATCCGCTACGCTGTCCTCTCGTTCGGCGGTTTTCTGGGGATGGGCGACAAGTACTTCGCCATTCCCTGGCAGAAGCTCTCGTTCGTCTCGAAGGGCGAAACGAACGAGGGCACGGCGAAGGAGCGCTACGCAGTTCTTGACATTACGAAAGACACGCTCAAGAGCGCGCCGGGCTTCGATAAGGATCATTGGCCCAACTTTGCCGACGCCAATTGGCGACAGACCATCGAGGGCTACTACAACCGCGGAAACCAGGCGAGCGGCCAACGCAACCCTCAGCGCTAGTGCGCATGGCGTTGCCGAAACCCTGACGGCACCCAAGCGGTAGTGCGGCGTTAAGCAGGTTGTTGAAGGCATGTCGCGGCGGTGGGGCCATCGCGGCGTGCCTTCTGTGTTTCCAAGCCGAGAAAAGGAGATGTCATGTTTCGATGGTTACTGATCAGCCTGATCGCGTCGCTGGCAACCGGGGCCGCGATCGCAGCCAGACTGGGCGACGGCCAAGAGACGGCCGCGTACCAGCAGTGCGCGAAGGCGTGCAGCGATTGCCAACGGGCGTGTGACACTTGCGCGGCTCATTGCGGCTCGCTCATTGCCGAGGGAAAGGCCAAGCACTTGGCGACGCTCAGAACGTGCCAGGATTGCGCGACGCACTGCGGCGCAGCCGCCTCGATCGTCGCCCGGCAAGGACCGTTCTCCGACACGATTTGCAAGGCCTGCGCGGAGGCGTGCCGCCGCTGCGGCAACGAATGCCAGAAGTTCGCCGATGATCCGATGCTTAGACAGTGTGCGGAGCAGTGTCAGGCATGCGAAAAGGCTTGCCAGGACATGCTCTCCCACATCGCATCGGAAAAGTAGCGGAAGAAGCAGGCGGACGGCTTCAGTCGGCCCAGATCTCGATGCGGATGGTGCGCACGCCGTCGTTGACAACGGGCACGTCAAGGACGCGGAGCTTTGCCTTGCGGCGAACGCCGCTAATCTGGCCGCTCCGCTCCTTGTACGCCCGTTCCACCCGGTCGAGATCGTCGACATTCGCATTGAGCCGCAACTCTTCGAGCAGGTCTGCCTCCGAGAGATGCGACCGCTCGAGCGCGGCCCGTTGGACCTGTCCGTTGTCAACGAGCAGGCGGCAGTGTCCCTTGACCAAATTGCCGAAGCGGTGCGATCGGCAGGCGAGCTTAGTGACCAGCCAATGCAATGCAACCAATGCGGCGCATGCCGCGGCCGTGCCAGAGATCGACGCGGCTCCATTGATTCCCCGGCTCAAGAGAGAACCGATAACGACGGCCAGCACAACGTCCAATGGCGTCGCGTTGCCCAGGAGACGGCTCTTCGCCAACCGGATCATTGTTAGTCCGATGGCGTAGACGACCAACGCTCGGGCCGCCACCTGACCAACGGCAAGAGGTCGGACCGGCGCGTCACCGCCAAACACAAACATCAGCCACGAGCCTACAGCATCGATCACCAGCCAGACTCCGATGAGTGGAACAGGGGAATAGTAGGCCGTGGGCCGTCGCGAGCAAGGCGTGTGCCTCGCGCTTGCCAGAGTGTCGGGTCCTCGCGCTGCGGCAAACGGCAAACCGACGGACGTGAAACCGCTGTCGAGTTGGTCAACGAACAGCGATCGACGTCCGTTCAGGCACAAAAAGTGCTGCTCCAGTCGGCAGAACAACGGAAAGGCGATCGATGAAAGTTCTGCCCGGACGCTCCTATCCGCTCGGCGCTACGTGGGACGGCCGAGGGACCACTTTCGCCCTCTATTCAGAGGCTGCGACGAAGGTGGAACTCTGCCTCTTCGACAGCCCGGACGCCTCGCACGAATCGGGCCGCATCGTCCTGCCGGAAACAACCGATCTGGTCTGGCACGCTTACCTGCCGGACATTCTGCCCGGCCAGGTCTACGGCTATCGCGTGCACGGGCCATACGAGCCGAAGCAGGGTCATCGCTTCACTCCCAACAAGATTTCCCTGGACCCTTATGCCAAGGCCGTTGTCCGCGAGACGAAATGGGCTGACGAAATGTTCGCCTACCGCGTGGGCGATCCCGAGGGCGACCTGTCGTTCGACGATCGGGACAACGCCCACCTCGCGCCGTTAGCCGCGGTGATCGACGACGCCTTCACCTGGGGTAGCGACCGGTGGCCCCGCACCGAATGGAGCAAGACGGTCATCTATGAACTGCATGTCCGCGGCTTTTCGATCCTCAATCCGGAGGTGCCGGAGCGGCTGCGCGGCACGTACGCCGGTCTCGGGTCCGAGGCCTCGATCGACTATCTCAGAAGCCTGGGTGTCACCGCCGTGGAACTACTGCCCATCCACGAGTTAGTTCACGATCGGCACATAGTCGAACGGGGCCTGAAAAACTACTGGGGCTACAATTCGCTGAGCTTTTTTGCCCCCGAGCATCAATACGCCTCGGCCGCATCGCCGCCCGACGTCGTTCGCGAGTTCAAGACGATGGTCCGCAACCTGCACGCCGCCGGCATCGAGGTGATTCTCGACGTGGTCTACAACCACACGGCCGAAGGCAACCAGCTCGGCCCGTCGTTATCATTCCGCGGCATCGACAATGCGGCCTATTACCGTCTTGTGGCGGAGGATCCGCGGTACTACATGGACTTCACCGGCTGCGGCAACGGCTTGAACATGGTCAATTTCCGCGTGCTGCAACTGATTATGGACAGCCTTCGCTACTGGGTCACGTCGATGCACGTCGATGGGTTTCGGTTCGATTTGGCCAGCACCTTGGCCCGCGAGCTACACGACGTCAATCAGCTCGGCGTCTTTTTCGACGTGATCCACCAGGACCCGGTGATTTCACAGGCCAAGCTGATCGCTGAGCCGTGGGATGTCGGCGAAGGCGGGTACCGGGTCGGCAACTTCCCGCTGCTCTGGTCCGAATGGAACGGCAAGTATCGTGACGCCATGCGGCGGTTCTGGAAAGGCGACGAGGGCATGGTTCCCGAGTTTGCGACGCGGTTCTGCGGATCCAGCGACCTCTATGAATGGAGCAACCGCCGCCCACACGCCAGCATCAACTTCATTACCGCACACGACGGCTTCACGCTCAACGACCTCGTCTCGTACAACGAAAAGCACAACGAGGCCAATGGCGAAGGCGGTCGCGACGGCGAATCGAACAACCTGAGTTGGAACTGCGGCGTCGAAGGACCGACTGATGATCCAGGCATCCAAGCGTTGCGGGCGAAGAAACAGCGAAGCATGCTCCTGACGCTCTGGCTGTCGCAGGGCGTGCCGATGCTCCGCGCCGGCGATGAAATCGGTCACTCGCAACGGGGCAACAACAACGCCTATTGTCAGGACAACGAGATATCCTGGCTCAACTGGACGCTGGGGCCGGCCCAGGCGTCGTTGTTAGAATTCGCGCGGCGCGTCGCGCTCATCTTTCGCCAAGAGCCGGTGTTCCACCGCCGTCGCTTCTTCCACGGCAAGTCGCTCCGCAGCGCCGACACGCCGGAAATCACTTGGTTGGCCCCCGTCGGCGGCGAAATGTCGGACGACATGTGGAACGACCCCAAGCTCCGTTGCCTGGGCATTCGTCTCTACGGCAAGCGAATCGACATCGACGAGCACGGTGAAGAAATCGATGGCGACACCATGCTGCTGCTGTTCAACGCCGACCATGCCGTGCCCGTCGCTTTCAAGCTCCCACCGGCCGACGAGGGTCAGAAGTGGGAATTGCTGGCCGACTCGGCGCGCAGCGAGCAGGGACCTGCCCAACATGTCGAAAGGTTGTTCGAGTTGGCTCCCTGCTCGGTTGCCGTCTTCCGCAGTCGGTCGATCGAGCTTGAGACTGACGGCATCGAGACTTAAGTCGCCCGGAGTTTCAACGACCGCGCTGGTCGGGCTTTGGCCAGCGGCATAAGGGCGTCGCCCCACGATGGAGCTAGATGAGAGAAGATGTTAGGCAAGTGAGGCTGATGGGACTCGAACCCATGACCTACGGATTAAAAGTCCGTTGCTCTACCGACTGAGCTACAGCCTCGATGGGACGGTTGCGGCCGAAACCGCCACTGTATCATAAGCACCAACGTACCCTTTCCGGCTCCGCTGGTCAAGGCACGCGGAGTTGCTTCCGCGCGAGTTGAAAGCGAAGCGGCTCAGGAGGCGGGCCTCGCCATCGCCCAAATGCGAGCGGCCCGTGTCGGCGCTGTCGCGAGTTCGACATGACTCTACAGCAACACCCGCGGACTCTTGATAGCAGAAAAATGCAACGGGTCACGCTTGGCCGGTGGGCCGGGGGGTGGCGATGAGGTCGCGGAGCATCCCGGGGGAGAGGTCGTCGAGGGAGCGGACGATAGCGGACGCGGCGGCGAGGTCCTCGGGCTTGCGGCCGGTGCTCACGAGGCCGATGCTAGCCATGCCGGCGGCATCGGCTGCGGCCACGCCGGGCGGAGCGTCCTCGATGACGGCGCAGCGGGCGGGCGGGACGCCGAGGCGTTCGGCGGCCAGGAGAAAGACCTGCGGGTCGGGCTTTCCGCGCGTGACGTCGCGACCGGTGACGGCGGCAGAGAGGAACGCCCGGACACCGAGACGATCGACGACCATGTCGACATTCTCGGGCGGCGCGGAGGAACCGACGGCGAGGCGGAAGCCGTCTTCGTGCAGGGCTCTCAGTAGTTGGAACGCGCCCGGCATGGCGGGGAAATCGTCTTCGATCAATCGCCGGAAGGCGGCTTCCTTGCGATGATCGAGGTCGGCGATCTGGGCGTCGCTAAAGCGGTCGCGCCCCCAGAGGCGGGCGATGATTTCGCGGCTGGTGCGGCCGAAGGTGTCAGCGAACTGTTCCTCGGACAGCGAGAGTCCCTCTTTCACCGCCGTTTCGAGCCAGCTTTTGTAGTGGGCGTGGTAGGTGTCGACCAGCACGCCATCCATGTCGAAGATTGCGGCGATGGGTTCAGTCATGGCCATAGTCTGTCGGTGAGGCGTTCAATGGGCGGCGGATGGCTTGACGCCGCTTAGCGAGTTGGCGTTGCTCAGCATGGGCCACGCGACGCCGTAGAGAGCGACGAGGGCGAAGCAGACCATGGGGACGAGGAAGCCACGGGACATGTCGTACTGGTCCGCGACGGCGCCCATTAGTTTTGGCACGATGGCTCCGCCCATGATGGCCATGACGATAAAGGCGGAAGCTTTCTTGGCGCGGTCGCCGAGGCCGAAGATGCCAAGCGCGAAAATCGTCGGGAACATGATGGACATGAAGAAGTAGCTCAGGAAGACGCAGACGGCCGAGGCCCAACCGAGCTTTGCAACGACCAGGAGGCAGGCGATGACGTTGAGGACACCGTAGAGGCCGAGGATCTTGTGGGCGGAGTACCTTTTCAGGAGACTGGCGCCGGTGTATCGGCCCAGCAGGAAAAGGACGAACCCGACAGCGGTCAGCAGAGAAGCGTAGCTGTTGCTGATGCAATGAACGCTTTCATCGAAAGGCAACGATTGGGGATAGGCGTCATGGAGCAGCTTGCGATTGAGGATCGCGAGGTTGACGCGTGCGGTGCTCTTGGGATCGGGCTCGGCCTGTTTGCCTTGGGCGTGCGGGTTCGCGGCGGCCTCGTCAGCTTGTTTCTCGGCCATCCGCTGGGCGAGCAGCTTTTGAGTGTCGGCGGAAAGGCGGACGCCGGCGAAAAGGCTGACGTCGCCAATGACGGCGACCTTTTGTCCCTTTCGGGGTCCCTCCGCAATTGTCTTGTTCGGATTTTGCCTAACGATCTTGTTTAGGTCCTGCACGAGGGCGATGCGCAGCGTCGTCGCGTCATCGCCGGGTTTGTGGCTGGTCAGTACCTTATGCGAGTCGTCGGACAACTGGTCGGCGATGAATGCAGAGACGGGGTCCGACTTCTGCTTTAGCTTCTGAACGAACGACGGCAATTCCTTGATATGGTTTTTCGAGAACGTCGTGTTCGCCTCGATGGAACCTGCCGGTGCGATGGAAAGCCACGAAATGGGAACGGGAGGCACCTCGGCCGTCATGTAGTTGATGAAGAAGCTGAATATGCCGGCTTGCGCGGCGACGTAAAAGAACTGCGCCGCGATGCCGGCGACAAAGTGCGGGTGGGACCAGATCGAGCGGGAAACGCCAGGGGCAGCGTCGTCGAGATGGTAATCGTCCTCGGCCTTGATGTCCGGCACGTGCGCGAAATAGAAGACGATGGCCAGAAGGGTGACGACCGCGGCAATGACAGCGTAGGGGATCCAGAGGGTCTGGCTGCCAGTGCTTTGTCCGGCAGCGTCCTTGGAATAGAAGAACACCATTCCGATAAACGGGCCAAACGCCCAACCGACGCTGTTGCACGATTGGGCGAGGTTAATGCGGGTGGCCGCATAGCATGGCGAGCCCAAGACGGTCGTGTAGGGATTGGCGATCGTTTCCAGGAAGGTGAGGCCGGACGCGATGAAGCAGACGCCGACGAGAAACGCCCAGAATTGGGCGATGTGCGTGGCGGGAATGAACCACAGCCCACCGGCGGCGACCATGAGAAGGCCGACGATGATGCCGCCTTTGTAGCCGATTCGGCTGGCGAGCCAGCCGGCGGGGATGGACATGAGGAAGTAGCCCAAGTAGTGAGCCCACTGGACGTTGGCCGATTGAGCCAAGGTCAGATTGAGCTCCTCCTGGAAGTGCTTGTCCATCGTGTCGATCATGCCATTGCACGTTCCCCAGAGGAGAAACAGCGAGCTGACCAAGATGAAGGTGAACATGACGTTCTTGCCGTCATCGGTCACGAAGAGGCGAGCCTTGTTTGTTTTCATCGGGCTTCTCGCTGTTCAACTCTGGGGCAATGCCAATGGTCGGCGGCGATGTCGACCACGATTGGACGACACTACGTGGTTGCTACCGTTGCGTCAGGCCCTTCCAGGAGTCTGTGCGGAAGGGGGAAGCGGGCAGGCCTTCCTTGTTGGCGAAGTTCGGCTGGGCGTCGTCGTGCCAGGCGTAGCGGACGGCGACGGGACTGGCGACTGCGTCGGCATGAATCACGAGAGCGCCGCCATCGATGGTGGCCACGGCGGGAACGAACTTCTGATCGGCGCCGGCGATGGTGAAATCGGTGAGCGGTTTGCCGTCCGATGCGGTCAGACCGCCGCCGACGTGGTCGAAGGTGAGGCGAATCTTATTGCCCTCGACGGCCATCGACTTGTAGATCGGCCCCGAATAGACCTGCTTGCGGCCGTAGACGGTGGCCTCGGCCCAGAGGGCCAAGCGGCGACCGACCTCTTGCTTGTTCGTGGGGTGGATATTTCTCAAGTCGCCGATGTCCATCGTCACGGCAAGTCCGGTGTTGGGAACCGATTTGGCGGTCAGGAGTTGGGCTTCCCACAACTCCGCGCACACGGCCGGATCTGCGCCGGGGTAACGGAACGGGGCAATCTGCACGATGCCGAAGGGGAAGTCGCCTTGTCCCCAGGCAGATCGCCAATCGGCGATCATCGTCGGCAGCAGCGTGCGGTACTGGTACGCGCGGTTGGCGTTTCCTTCGCCCTGATACCAGATGGCGCCGCGGATGGCGTAGGGGACCAGCGGCGCGATCATGGCATTGTAGAGGCAGGCGCCGTCGTTTTGCAGGAGCGACTTCAAGGCGGGGTTGGCGGCAAGCGCGGGGCCGCTGGTCCAGAACTCAGCGGGCGTGCCGCCCCAGTAGGTGCCGATCAGGCCGACCGGCACATTCAATTCCTTATGCAACTGGCGGCCGAAGAAGTATGCGACGCCGGAAAACCATTTGACCGTTTCCGGCCGGCAAACCTTCCACCTGGAGGTCACCTCGGTGATTGGCTGCGGGGCCTTCTGCTTCAGCACGTCGAAGAGGCGGATGTCGGGGTAGTTGGCGGCATCGATCTCTTTCTGGCCGTCGTGGCAGGCGGTCAGGCCGAATTCCATGTTCGACTGGCCGGAGCAGACCCAGACCTCCCCGACCACGACATTCTTGAACGTGAGCAGGTTGCCGCCGGAACCCTTGACGGTCATGGTGAGCGGCGTCGGTATTGAACTGTTCTGGGTTTCGCCGGAGGGGCTCTTCACCTGAACTTCCATCCGTTGGCATTCCAGCTTCGGAAGCGTGACCATCCAGCGACCATCGTCGCCAGCTTTGGCGGTCGCGGAGTGGTTGGCCACGGTCACGGTGATCTCCTCGCCCGGCTCAGCCCGACCCCAGACGGGGATGGGCTGATCGCGCTGGAGCACCATATTGTCGCAAAAGACGACGGGCATGCGGATGGCAGCCGATGCCGCGGACGCGAGGAGGGCGAGTGCTGCAACGCACGTTGAGAAACGCAGTGCCTGGGAAAAACGCATCGTTATCTCCTGTGGATCAACTTGGAATGCTTGGTCGTGTTCGACGATGTCATCTAGGTCAACTCTGACTTTATCTGGGCATGCCGGCGCCAATATCAGTGTCGTTAGCGCCGTTGGGTGCGACGCCGGGTTTCGCTTCGCTCTTCTGGGCTGGCGGCATTGGGCCGAGCAACTTCGCCAGCCACTCTTCGAGGTACGGGCCTTGGGCATTCAGCGACAGGACCTTGCCATCCTTGCCCACCAGGAACATCGTGGGATAGCGGTTAATGCCGTAATACGCGATCGTCGGGCTGGGGTGGTCGCCATCGAAGACGATTGGCCAGGGGATTTTCTTGTCCTTGACGAACCGCTCCAGGTCGGCTCGCTGGTCATCGTTACTGATCGCGATGATTTCGAATCCCTTGGCGTGATAGAAGTCGTAGTATCTGCGCAACGTGGGCATGTCATAAAGGCAGGGGCGACACCAAGTAGCCCAAAAGTCGACCAGCACGATCTTGCCGGCGTACTTGGACCAATCGAAGGGCTTTCCGTCGAGGAGTCTGCCCTCGATTTTCATGGGGTTGCCGGGCAGACTGAGGCGGCGGACGCTGCCCTGCATCGTAGCGACGAACGCGACCAACTCCGGATCGTTGCTGGCGGCAAAGGCTTTGGCGATGGTGCGGTAGGTGTCGAGGGCAAACTGGCTGTCGTCGGTCATTTCGGCCAGTTCACCGGCGACTTCCGCCAAGCGAGCGTAAGGCGGTTGGGGCGGCGACTCCTGAAGGAGTTTCAGGACGCCGCGCACGGCGGCTTTGACGTTTTCGAGGGCTTTGGCCGACGGTTCGCCCATGCGGGCTTCCATCTCGAATTGCTGGGCGGCGATGTGAAGTTCGCGTTCTTGGCGGAAGTGGCGGACCATACGAGCAAGCTGGGCGTGGCCGTTCTTTTTCAACTCGTCGGCGAAGGCGGCGAGGAGCTTGGAATCTTCGAGCACGCTCATTTTGGCCTGGACAGCCAGCTCGAAATCGGCGGGATCAGGCTTGCCGGCGAGGATTTTGTCGGCGGCTTTGAGGACCGCCTGGCGTCGCTTTTCCGCAGTGGCTGCATCGCGGACTGGCAGCGGGCCGATGCGATTGAGATAGGCGGCCAGGTCCTTCGTGGAACCGTCGGGCACGACGTACGGATCCTGGTTTGCGGCCGGCTGCTTTTGCGAGGGCGCCGGCTGCTGGGCGGTCGATGGCAGGCAAGCCGCCAACGTGAGCAGGGCCGGAACGATCAACCGCGTCCATTGCATTGCACGCACCATGGTAGGCTCCCCGGCAAAAATGGGCTTCTTGACGCTACGAGCTGTGGACGTTGGGCAACCGGCTTCAGCCGGCATCCGCCGGCGACTCCGGTCACTTGCCCGTTGGCTCGACGGGTTGGTCCAACGTCAGTTTCAACTCTCGATCTTGCGTTTTGGTGGTTTTCTGTTGGCCATCGCCCCAGCGCTGAATGATGTCCCACGCCTCGGTGGCCGTTTCGGCGTAATGAATGAGGTCCAGGTCCTCGTCGTCGATGGTCCCTTGGTCGGCGAGGAACTGGAAGTCGATGACGCGACGCCAGTACTCGCGGCCGAAAAGGATGATCGGAATCGCCTGCATCCGGCCATTCTGGCGGAGGGCCAGGGCGTCGAAGATTTCGTCAAGCGTGCCGATGCCACCGGGGAATGCGACCAGGGCCTTTGCGCGAAGGACGAAGTGCAGCTTGCGGATCGCAAAGTAGTGGAACTGGAAGCAGAGGTTCGGCGTGATGTACGGATTGGGTTGCTGCTCGTGAGGCAAGCGGATATTGAGGCCGATTGACTTGGCGCCGGCGTCGTAAGCGCCGCGGTTGGCGGCCTCCATGATGCCCGGGCCGCCGCCGGTGACGATGACGTAGTCGCGGGGAGACGGCCCTTGGCAAGCCATCGATACCAGGTGGGCGAACTCGCGAGCGGCTGTGTAGTAGTGGGCACGCTCGCGGATCTGCTTGGCGAGGACGACCTCGCGCCTCAGGCGGGGATCGTTCGGCGAGCCTGCCGCCGCGCGCTCGGCGTCGTCGAGTTGGCGCTGAGCTTCCGCCGGCTCAACGATGCGCGTGCTGCCGAACACGACGATGGTGGAGCGGACGCCGTTTTGCTGAAAATACAGCTCCGGCTTCAGAAGCTCCAACTCGATTCGCGCGGCGCGCATCTCGGGCTGAACGAGAAAATCGACGTCCTTGTAGGCGACGCGATAACTGGGGGCTTGCAGAATCTTCGAGAGATTGGCGGCGGGATCGTCGGCCATGGCGGGTCCTTCGATGCGGCGGGCGACGCGCGTTCGGCCGCCCTTCACAATGCGGGTTTCCGTAACCTATCACGGTTCCCACGGTGAGACAAGCCTGACCCAAAGAAGAATCCAGACGAGCGAAAGCAGCGTCAATGCGGCGCTCGTGGGGAAGCGGAGTCTGGGCCAGACGCGTTGGAGGGGACGCACGATGACGGTGGCAATTCCGGTTGCCATGGCGAGGGCGACGGCGGCCTGCCAGCCGAGGAACACGGCGACGCAGGTGAAGGAAAGAGTATTTGTCGCGGAGGGTGTTTCTTGGCAGGTTGACAACCTGCCCCACAGCGGCGCTGACAACCTGCTCCAAAGGCTTGCGAGGCCAGCCAACGCGAGACCGACGGCAAGGCCGGCAGCGCCATCGGCGACACCGACCAGCAGCAGAGGCAACTTGGCCCAGTCGGCCCAGGGCCACAACGCGCCCCAGGGACGCGCGGTCGGCCAAAAGAGCGGCGTCACGAGGCCGACGGCGATAGCGAACGTGAACAGTCGGGCTGGCGGTCGCTTGCCATCGATCTCGATGAGCGCGGCGGCCAGCAGCGTACACAACAACGTGATGTGGTAGAGGTAGACGGCGATGATCGGTGATTCGCTGATGGTGGCGAGCGGTCGAAACGGAAGGTTATCGCCTGCCGATAGAAACTCGACGGCGGCCAGCACACCGAACATCAGCGCGGCGAGGGCTTCGACCAACGGGTAGCGAACGGAGATGGGGCTGTGGCAACTTCGGCATCGTCCGCGCAACTTGATCCAACCGAGGACCGGCACGTTGTCGTACCAACGGATGCGCTGTTTGCAGGTCGGACAGTGCGAGGGCGGGTTGCTAAGGCTGATGCCGAGCGGCAACCGGTACACGACCACGTTCAGGAAGCTGCCAACTGCGGCTCCAATGGCGACGAACCAGAGAATGATGAGCCAACTGGCGGCGGTTGCTGAAAGCATTGGCGGAAATGACGAAGGAGGAAGGGATGTCGAAGTAATAAGATCGAGATCCGAAGCTCGAATTCGGATTCCGGGCTTTCCTCGTCATTTCCCAATGGTGGTTTTCTTTTCGTACCAGTCTCCGCGGAGCCAGTCGGTAAGCATCTGGACCTGTCGGAGACTGAGGGTGTTTTGAGTGGGATCGGCGTTGGGTGCGTAGGCGGGCATGCGGTCGTTCAGCTTGCTGTAGAACTGCTTGTCGGCCGAGTTGTTGATGATGCCGGCGAGCCATTCCGGCGATCCGTAGCCGGTCAGCAGTGGCGCAATGCCGAGCGTGCCCTTGCCGTGGAACCGGTGGCAATCGGTGCAGCCGAAGTCGGAAGAGAGGAGCTTGCGACCTTCTTCGATCAGCTTGGCGTCGCGAGCGTCGAGTTCTTGCTGGGCGGGAAGTCGCGCCTCGGCGGAGAGGGCGGCAATGGCCTTTTGAAGATTCTTCTTTTCGCCGGCGTCCAACTCGCTGAGGTTCTCCTTGACGAAGCCGGCCATCTTGCCGCCGCGGAACTTCGTGCTGCCGAAATACTTGGCGCTGTTGACCTGTTTGGGGTCGAGCAGACCGGCGAGCCACTGGCGGCTGGCGTAGTCGGTCAGGTTGGGGGCCGTGGGCGTCTCGGTCTTAATCTCGGGCATCTCGTACGCATTCGAGGCATGGCTGTGACAGCCGGCGCACTGCTGGGCGAAAAGCCGAGGACCCTGGGTCTTGGGATCATTGCGCAAGAGCGTCAAGGCGCCAGTCGGAGGGATGCCCTGGTGTTCGGCGAGCGCCAGGACGCGGTCGGCCTGCCACTGTTCCAGGGCGATGGCTTTTTGGTGGACCGCGTCTTTGCGGTCCTTGGCGTAGGAGGCGTAGGTCATTCCGACCAAAGCCGCCAGGATAGTAAGCGTGAAGACGATGTTGAAGGCGTGGCCCAGCGGCGTTCGGGCGAGGAACGGCATCACCATCACGATGCAAAAGAGCAGTCCCGTCACAACGAAGATCGGGACAACCTCCCAGACGCTCGGGAACAACTGGGAGAACTGGAACACGCCGGTCAGGAACCACTCGGGCCGGGCGGCAGAGTAACAGTTGGCCGGATCGGCGGGGGAAAGCGTGGGGACGCCGGCGTGCGGCGGCTTGACGCCATGCTGACAGGAGAGCAACAGCACCACGGCCAGGACGGCCAAGTAGGCAAAGCCAGCACGCCATGCCTGGCGAGGCCAATACGGAGTCGCACCACCTGTCGCGGCAATCGCGTCGTTGACGCGTCGCGCCAACGCGCCGCGGATAATCAGCAGAAGCAGAAAGCCGCCGGAGAACAGGCCGACGTGCAGCGCGAAGAAGCGGGTGAGCGTCAGGTTGCCGAGCGTGGAGCCGGGACCACCGTTAGCGAGGCTCAGCAGGCTGTCACCGATCCACGGCAGGAGCGTGAGAAAACCGGTTCGTGTCTTGGTGGCGGAGTAGCCGTTCTGGTCCCAGGAAAGGAGATCGCCCGTCAGCACGGCGGCCAGCGCAAAAAGGGCCAGGCCGATGGTCGCCCAGAAAACCAATTCTCGCGGGGCGCGGCACGCGCCGGTGAGGATGGTCTGAACGACGAACAGGATCAGCATCGCGAGCAGAACGTGAGCGGTGTAGTGGTGAATCGCTCGCAGCAGCCAGCCGCCGGCAACCTGATGCTGCAAATAGTAGACGCTTTCCCAGGCGGTCTGCGTACTCGGGCTGTAGTAGACCCAGAGGAAGAAGCCGGTGATGGCCTCGATGCAGAAGGAGAAGGTGATGGCACAGGGCCAAACCTTGCTCCAGCCGGGGCCGCCGGGCGTCGGGGTGTCCGCGAGCCAGCCGCACCAATCACCTAGACCAGTCCGAGAGTCGAGCCAGTTCCAGAGCGTTTTCATGCTTGCGCGATCTTCGTTGGTGTGCCGCCACGGAAGGTTTGAAACTCGACCCAGACTTCGCCGCGGTTGCGAACTTCCACGTTCAGGCCGTCCATGTCGCGGGGGCTATAGGACTTCGCGCCGTCCACCCGTTTGCCGGACAGGTCGAATCGCGGCTGCTTGTGGCAGGGGCATACAAAGCACTTCGCCTGGGCGTCGTAGCCGATGGTGCAACCAGCGTGCGGGCAGGAGGACTGCAACGCGGTGACGGCCGCGCCGACGCGTCGAAGGAAGACCGCACCGACCGGCTCGGCGGGAAACTGGATCCAGGCGTCGGTGCGATCGGTAATCACCGGAAAACGCTGCGGCGTGCCGTCGGTAGGCAGACTATCAAGCGCCGCCACGCGGAGCCACTGGCTGCCCTTGGCCTTTTGTCGCAAGGGATTCAGGAAGGTCGCGACCCCAGCCGCAGTGGGAACCAAAAACGCGACAGCGCCGCTGGTGATCGCGGCGACTTGCTTGAGAAAACCGCGTCGATCCTCGGTATCGGTTTCCTCTTGGCGGCAGCAGCAGGCGTCTTTCAGCACAGCTATCTCCTAAGGCTCGTCTCGACTATCTCCTCTCGGCAGCCGTGGCCTCAGCGGCGTGCGACGGGGGCATGTCCGACGTCATGGCTGCGCGGACAGCGCCGAGGATTTTCGCCCGGGCGGACTCCAACGGCTCCTCGAAGAATGCCCCGGCGGCTCGCCGGTGGCCGCCGCCGCCAAATTGGCTGGCGACCTGACTGCAATCGACCTCGCAGCGGCTTCGGAGGCTGACCTTGAATCCGCCGCGGGGCTGCTCGACGAGGATCACGGCCATTTCAGCGCCGCCGACGGCGAGGGTCATATTGATGATGTCCTCGCTGTCGGAGGGGATGGCCTCGGAGGCGGAGAAGTCGGCCTGTTCGAGCCAGGTGTAGATCAGGCGGCCGCCGAGTTCGGTCTTTGTGTGGGTGAAGGCGCGGCCAATGAGTTGAAGGCGTCCGAGGCTATCGGTCTCGTAGAGCTGCTTGTAGAGTTCGGCCGGCGCTGCGCCCGCCTCGACCAACCGGGAGGCAAGCCGCAGTGTTCCCGGCGTGGTGGAACTGAAGCGGAACCAGCCGGTGTCGGTGGCAATCGCGACAAAAGCGGGGATGGCAATCTCCTCCGAAAGCGGCACGCCAAGTTGATCGACCGCTTCGACCACCAGACGCCCCGTGGCCTCGGCGTCGGAGTCCTTGAAAAGCTCCGCGCCGAGATCGTCTCCGCCCTGATGATGGTCGATGACGACCTTCAAGGCTTTGCTTTGCTTGACGACGTCGCCCATCGTGCCGAGCTGCGCCCAGGCGGTGGTGTCGACAATGATGAGGACCTCGCGGTCGTCGAAGTCCGTGGCGGGCACGTCGACGGCAAGCTGCTTGAGGTCCTTGCGGGTGTCGAGGAAACGCAAGTTGGGAGGCGTGGCGAAGGCGTTGCAGACGCGAACGTCCTTGCCTAGCGATTGCAAGGCGCGGGCCATCACAAGTTCGCTTCCCAAGGCGTCGCCATCGGGCCGAACATGGCTTGTCAGCAGGAAACGCTGGTGGGAACGAACGATTTCAACGAAGCGATGCCAGGGAATCATGCGGTGATCTCGATGGTGCGCGCCAAGTCTTGCGCCATCTGGGATAGCAGCACATCAACAGTGGCGAATCGCTTAATGTCCCTTAAGCGGGCAAGAAAGTCAACCTCCATGCCCTTCTCGTAGAGGTCGCCGCGGAATCCGATCAGGTGAACTTCGACCTTCAGCCGGCCCTCGTCGAAGGTTGGATTCGGCCCCAGGCTGACGGCGGCCGGATACCAGGCGCCGTTGGCGTTGGCTCGCGCCGCATAGATGCCTTCGCCGGGCAGAAGGGTGTCGATTTGATCGAGATTAGCGGTGGCGTAGCCGAGACCGGCGCCACGACCAGCCCCCCGAACGACGATACCGCGGATGCGATAGGGGCGGCCGAGCATTGCAGCGGCCTCTTCCAGCCGGCCCGAGATCACCAGGGACCGGATTCGTGAACTGGAGACCGGCTGGCCTGCAACTTGAACGGGTTCGGCCACCTCGAACTTCATGCCGGCCTCGTGGCAGAGCTGCCGCAGCAACTCGACGTTGCCGGATCGGTCGTGGCCGAAGTAGAAGTTTGGGCCTTCGACCATGGCGCGGGCTGCCAGGCGGTCGCGGATGACGCGGTGGAAGAAATCCTGGGCGTTAAGCGCCAGCAACGAACGGTCGGTAGGGTAGACCAGGACGGCGTCGGCGCCGAGGCCGGCGAGGACTTCGATCTTCCGATCGAGCCACATCAGGGGCTCGGGCGCGGCCTCGGGTCGCAGAATTCGAGTCGGCGGCGGGTCGAAGGTGAAGACGATCGCGGGGCCACGGACCTGTTTTGCCATCGCTAGCAAGCGATCGACCAGCCGCGCGTGCCCCAGGTGGACGCCGTCGAAGTTGCCGATTGCCACAGCGCCGCCGCGGAAAGCATCGGGCAGATTGTCGAGGTTGCGAAAAACGTTCACGACGGTTCGGCGGCGGGCTGGCAAAGAGGCTGGACAGGGAGAACGTCAGCGGGCTGACGTGCGGCCATTGTACGCTGCCCGGCGTGGGAAGCGGAAGGGGACCAAGAAACGGAAGGGGGAAGGCGGAGATGACTGGCGAGGCTGAGGGGCCAGGCACTCCGCCTTCCCTTGGTCCCTTATTCCACGGCGTCGTGGGTGACCGGTTCCATAACCTTGGTGTTGCGGTCGACGGCCAGGACGATGGTGCGCTGCTGCGCGCCGTCCCGACTGCTGGCTACAACCGGCAGCACGTGGCGACGATCCGGCAGATTGAAGCGAACGGCGAAGCTGCCATCGCTGCGAAGCCGGACCGGCTCGCCGCGGAGCGTAACGTGGGCGTCCGGGTCGGTAACGCCGTGGACAATCAATTCGGTATCTACTTGGAAGTCGAAGCCGGACTGGTCGGTGGCGGGCCCAGCAGCACCAGGGCCGAATTGCAGCGCCGTCGGGTCACCGACGGGCCGCTGAAGCCGCTCTTCGAGGACTTCCTTCAATTCGCCGTTGGCTTCCGGCTGAGTATACCCACCGCTCAGGGCGAAAATCCGGTCGCAGTCCTTGGCCACCTCGACCCAGTTTCGGTCGAACGTTTCTCCCTCGCTCGCCGGCGGTGTGGTGACGACGTTGCTTCGAGCCAGACAGAAGAACTTGTCTTCGCCACCGCGGTAGCCAATGTCCAACTGATAGGTCTTGGGCGGGTTCTGAACGTCAATGTACCAGTTCTGGACTCCCCCATGGATGTCGACGTCGCGAATCGGGTGCCGGGCGGACGTGGTTGTGCCATCGTGCGGCACTTCGTAGACGCGGAGAACGGGCTGGGCGCCGTGCCAGTGCTGCCCCAGTGCGACCTTCGCCCGCTCAACGGCCTTTCGGCTGAGTTCCCAGTAGGCGTGGAGCCAGTAGGGATCGCGAACCATCACGATCAGGCGGTCTTTGGGGAGGGTCTCTTCGTCGCCGACACTGTGGAAAGCCAGGTCCTTGGCTTCAGCGAGCTTGGCCTGGATGCGGGCAAGGCGTTCGGACACGGCGGGCGCTGTTTCGTGGCCGGCCTCGGCGCCGTTCGACTGACGGCCGTTGCCGTTGGCAGAGCGGGGCGTGGCTTTCGCTCGCCGGGCCAGGGCTTTGACCAACTCGTCCTTGGTCATTGCGTGCCAGCCGCGCACTTTGCTTTTCTTGGCCATCGACGCTAAGTCTCGGACAGTACGAGTTTTCAGATCTGCAGCAGTCATTATTACGACCTCGATCTCCATGTGGCAGGCTCGTTGCGAGCCGGCGTTCCGGCGTCGTCCGTGACAGGCAGGCATCGTCACTGACTTGGGCGGCAACCGGGCGATTGCCGTCGCTCCATCCCGCGCTGGCAGGCACCCGGCCGCTAGGCCAAGCAAGGCGGGATGACTGATGATTTTCATTGTAATCGGACCATGGCGAAAACGCAACAAATTTGCGTTTTTCGGCGGCAGAAACACGCTGGTTCCGATGACGCAAACGGAGACAGATTCATGCGTTAGGCGATTCTTAAGAAAGCCGATTGACAGCTGATACCCAATCGGCTACATTGGGCATTGTTGAGGCACCTGGAGTTGCTCTGCCGTGCCCAAATCGCACGACGAGATTCCCCCTCTCGTGGCCGCATTGCAGTGGGCCACGCGGATCACGACGATCGCGGCCGAGATGGCCGCGCCGGGCCTGATTGGCTATCTGCTCGACCGGCGGCTGGGGACGGGCCTTGTGTTACTGACGTTAGGCACCGCGCTCGGTTTTCTGGTAGGCATTCTCAGTCTTGTGAAGCTTCTGCAACATCCGCCCGACAAGCGAAACGACGATGACTGATTGCGCTAAGATGAGCCGGCTTCACAACCTGCGGGCGCAAGGGTTTCTCGCGAAGAGCGTGGCATTGGCCGTGGTAACCTTGGTGCTTTTCGCGCTCGTCGGGCCCTTTGCGTGGTGGATTAAGGGCGTGATCGGCGTGGAATCCGCTGCTGTCGCGGCGGCGGTGTGTTACGCCGGAGGGGCATCCGCCTTAGCGGTCTGCCGAATGTCGCGGAAGCGGCGAACCACACTACTTTTGGGCGGCATGGCTATCCGGATGGGGTTGCCTCTTGCACTGGCCTTGGCCGTGCACTTTCACGGCGGACCTCTGGCCGAAGCGGGGTTATTATATTATCTTGTGGTCTTTTACACGGCCACCTTGGCGGTTGAGACGTTTCTCTCGCTTCCCACCGAGGAACAGCAACTCGCTGCTCACGATCCGTCGGCGGCCGACGAAGGATAGGCGATGGCTTCCGACCCGGTTCAGATTGCGGCGCACCACGTCCAGGACGCGGCGGTGATTGTGCTGCCATTCGGGAAGGAAATCGCACTGCCGAACATTCTCGGCTTCCAGGTGACCAAGCTTATGGCGATGGAGGTGGTTGCAGCCCTCCTAATGGTGCTTATCTTCGTCCCTCTGGCTTGGAAGATCCGGACGGGGAAGCCGCCGCGGGGCCGCTGGTGGAATCTGTTCGAGGCCATGATCCTCTTTATCCGCAACCAGGTGGTTCGGCCGGCGATTGGCGGTCGAGAGGCGGACCGTTTCCTGCCGTTCATTCTTACTGTTTTCTTTTTCATTCTATTCTGCAATCTGTTGGGGTTGCTGCCGTGGCTCGGATCGCCGACCGGCTCGATCAATGTGACCGGCGCGTTGGCGGCCATTGCCTTCGCTGTGGTTATCGGCACGGGCATGAAGAAGCACGGTCTCGTGAAGTTTTGGGCGGGACTTTGCCCGCCGATGGACGTACCGAAGCCGATGGGCGTGTTTCTGATCCCGATGATTCTGGCGATTGAAATTATGGGGCTGCTGATTCGCCATACCATCTTGGCCGTGCGTTTGTTGGCGAACATGTTTGCCGGCCATTTGGTGGTTGGTGTCATCGTCGCGTTTATCCCGGTTGCGGTGGGCTCGACGCTCTGGTACGGCGTGACGCCGGCCGCGGTGTTTGGCGCCACAGCCCTCAATCTTCTGGAGCTGTTTGTCGCCTTCTTGCAGGCATACGTTTTTGCTTTCTTGACGGCGTTGTTTATTGGCATGAGCATTCATCAACACTAAAGCGGCGGCGCGCCCGCAGCATGGTTCCCTGGTTTAAGGAGACGAGTACAGTGAATCGGTTGACCGCAATTGTGCTTTTGGCAGTGGTAGTGCTTTCCTGTGTTGCCGCGCCGGCGTTGGCCGTGGCCCAGCCTGCGGAGAAGGCTGCAGCCGCTGGCGAGGCGAAAGCGCCGGCCGCCGCGTCGTCGTTGAACATTTTGGCGGGTGCTGCTTTCGGTGCCGGCTTGGTGATGGTTGCGGCGGGGTACGGCATTGGCAAGATCGGCTCGTCGGCCGTCGAGAGCATGGCCCGGCAGCCCGAGGTGGCCGGGAGCATCCAGACCGCGATGATTGTCTCCGCCGCGTTGATCGAAGGTGCTACGTTCTTTGCACTGATCGTGTGCATCGCGAAGTAGCAACCGCTTGACGCCGAAAGGCTTTGCACGATGTTCCGCAAAATTGTTCCAAGCTTGTGGGCCGGCGTTGTCGTCGCGATGACCGGCAGCGTGGCGATCGCCGCCGAGCATGAAGGCGAAAGCGTCTCGCTGAATCCGCTTTCTTGGCAGTACATTCAGCAAGACCTCGCCATCTGGACGGCCGTCGTCTTCCTCTGCCTGCTGGCCATTCTCTGGAAGTTCGCATGGAAGCCGATTGCTCAGGGGCTCGAGAAGCGCGAGCAGGGAATTGCGGACCAGATCGCGCAGGCGGAGGGGGCCAATCAGCAGGCGAAGGAACTGCTGGCAGAGCACGAGCGGAAACTGGCTGCGGCCGGCGACGAGGTCCGCGGCATCCTTGACCAGGGCCGTCGCCAGGCCGAACAGCTTGGCCGCGAAATGCTCGACAAGGCGAAGCAGGAGGCCAAGACCGAGCATGAGCGGGCGCTGAAACAAATCGATGCCGCGGCGTCCGCGGCGGTGAAGGACATTGCCGACCAGAGTGCGGCGATGGCCATCGAACTGGCCGGCAAGATTGTGAGAACTGAACTTAAGGCTCGCGACCACGCCAAGCTGATCGAGCAGGCCGTGGCCGGCTTCGTGCACGGCGAAGAAAAGGCGAGTCAGAATTGAAGGTAAGAGAATTTCACGCAAAGGCGCTAAGTCGCAAAGGAGGCCGATTGGTCTGTTTGCGCCTTAGCGCCTTTGCGTGAGGCTCTTTCGTTCCAGTCGCATTCCGCTGAAAGTAATGCCTGAATCCAACGACATCACCGCCCGCGACGCCCGAACCGTGGCCCAAATGGAGGCCGACGTCGGTGCGGAGCATATTGCCACGGTTTATGCCAAAGGGTTTCTCGGGGCAGCGGAGGAAGCGGGTGAAACGGCGGCTGTCATGGAGGAGTTCGACGCCGTGATAGCCGACGTCGTCGGGCACTTTCCAAAACTCAAGGCCGTCTTGGATTCTGGTTTGGTCCTGCCCGAGGAAAAAGAGACGCTTATTGAGCGGTTGTTCGCGGGCCGCGTGTCGCCGACGCTGGTCAACTTCCTCAAGGTCGTTGCCCGGCACGGACGGCTCGATTGTCTTGCGACCATTCATCATGAGGCCCGCGTTCTCCACGACCGCATGCGAAACCGCATCCCCGTGACATTGACGACGGCGACGCCGCCGACGCCGGAGATGGTTCAGCGGATTGTCGAAGCCCTTCGCGCCAAACTGGGCGGGGAGCCGATCCTCGATCAGCGGGTCGATCCGGATTTAATTGGTGGCGCGGTCATCCGCGTCGGCGACACGATTTACGACGGCTCGATCGCCAACCAGTTGCAAAACCTACGTCAGCATATCCAGCAAAGCACCGCACATGAAATTCAAAGCCGACGAGATCGCTTCCGTCATTCAGCGGGAAATTGAACAGTTTGAGTCGCGTATCGACGTCCGCGAGGTGGGCCGCGTCATCGAGGTTGGCGACGGTATCGCCCGGGTGTACGGGCTTTCGAGCGTCATGTCGGGCGAGATGGTCGAGTTTTCGGGCAGCGCGGGCAAGGCGACCGGGCTGGCCTTCAACCTAGAAGAGAACTCGGTCGGCGTCATCATTCTCGGTGATTTCCTCTCTATTAACGAAGGGGACGAGGTTCGCAGCACCGGCCGGCTGCTTTCTGTTCCGGTAGGCGACGCCGTGCTGGGCCGCGTGATCGATCCGCTGGGCAATCCACTGGACGGCGGCGGACCGATTGCCACGACCGAGCGCCGGCCCGTTGAATCGGATGCTCCGGGCGTTGCCGAGCGGCAGCCGGTCAATGTTCCGCTCCAGACCGGCATCAAGGCCATCGACTCGATGACGCCGATCGGACGGGGGCAGCGCGAGTTGATCATCGGCGACCGCAAGACCGGCAAGACGGCCATCGGCATCGACACGATCATCAATCAGAAGGGGACCGGCGTTAAGTGCTTCTATGTGGCCGTCGGTCAAAAGGAATCGACCACCGCCGGCCTAATCGAGATCCTCCGCAAGCACGGCGCGATGGAGTACACCACCGTGATCGTCGCCGGAGCGAGCGATCCAGCCCCGCTCCAATACATCGCTCCGTACGCCGGCTGCGCGATGGCCGAGTATTTCACCTATAACGGCCAGGATGCGTTGATCGTCTACGATGACCTCTCGAAACAGGCCGTCGCCTACCGGCAAATCTCGCTGTTGATGCGGCGTCCGCCGGGACGCGAAGCCTATCCTGGCGACATTTTTTACTGCCACAGCCGACTGCTGGAGCGCGCGGCCAAGCTGAGCGACGAACTGGGCGGCGGATCGCTCACGGCGTTGCCGATCGTTGAGACGCTCGAAGGCGAGGTATCGGCATACATCCCGACCAACGTGATTTCGATCACCGACGGGCAAATTTATCTGCAGCCCGACCTGTTCTTTGCCGGGCAGCGGCCGGCCATGAACGTCGGCATTTCGGTCTCGCGTGTGGGCGGGGCGGCCCAGGTGCCGGCGATGAAGAAGGTGGCCGGCGGATTGCGGCTCGACCTGGCCGCGTTCCGCGAGCTCGAGGCGTTCGCCCAGTTGGGCACTGACCTGGATACCGCCACGCAGAGCCGGCTGGACCGCGGCTATCGCATGACCGAACTTTTGAAGCAGGGCGTCTATCGGCCAATGCACGTGACCGATCAGATCCTGAGCATCTACGCCGGCACGCACGGCCATCTCGACAAGGTGCCGCTGAAGGACGTTCATGCCTGGGAAGAGGGCTTCCTGAAATTCGTCCACGAGGAGAAACAGGGGCTTTGGCAGAAGATTACCGAGAGCCGGAAGCTCGACGACGAGGCCGCGGTCGAGCTCGACCAGGCGATTGCCGAGTTTCAGAATCGGTGGGCGGGGCAGAAGGAAACGGTGAGGGTGTGAGCCAGATGACGACGAAAACGCGTGGCGATTCGCAAAAGTCGGGATTGACTTTCAGGTCATTTGTTTGGTTGCAGTTGAAACCTGGGGGAAGTATATCGCGATTGCCGCTGTTCTGATTGCCCCGAAGGGGCACCGGTTCTCCCAGCCCAGGGCAACGCCCTGGGGAACGGGAAACCGGTGCGACGTCCTGTCGTGATCGGTCCAACGGACCAACGGTTCATCCTGCAAAGACGAACCGTTGGGCCGAGACGCCGAAAAAATGTGGCTCCAGGGCGTTGCCCTGGGCCAGGAGAACATAGGGCCTTCGGCCGAAAACCGGGGGATTGACCGAACGGAAACGCCGAGCGGTCGGAGAACAACACCATGTCGCAATCCTTGGCGCGAATATGGTTGCACATCGTGTTCAGCACCAAGGAGCGTAAGGCATACCTTCAAAACGAGGAGATTCGCAGCGAGAGCTTTCGCATGCTGGGATACCACGCTAACGAGGCCGGTTGTCCACCGGCTTTGGTCGGCGGATGGATCGACCATGTACACGTGCTTTGCGGGCTGGCTCGAACTATTACCGTCGCGCAATTGGTCGAGGTTCTCAAACGCGAAACATCGAAGTGGCTTAAAGATCGTGCGGTTGATCTGGGGGCGTTTACTTGGCAACACGGATATGGAGCGTTTTCCGTGAGTCCATCGAACGTTGAGCAAGTGATCAACTACATCCAGCGACAACCGGAACACCACGATCGGATGACGTTTCAGGACGAATTTCGCGCGATTTGCGCGAGGCACAAGATCGACGTTGACGAACGGTACGTGTGGGATTAGGAGAACTATTGGCCCGTTGGGCCGAAACGAATGTCGGCGCCGACACGGTCCCCAGGGCGTTGCCCTGGGCTGAGAGAACGAAGGGCCTTCGGCCCAGATAAGCGGACTGAGACCAACGAAAATCTTCATGACATTGCACACGCGACGGACATTCCTGAAAACGACAGCCGCGGCGGCGACGCTGGCGGTCGTGCCGTCGCGCGCGATGACGTGTTTGGCCGGAGAGGCCGACAACCCGGCGGCTAAAAAGGCGTTTCAGGTTGCCGCCTACTATTTCCCCAACTATCACTTGGGCGACGCCCGCAATGAGAAGGCCAAGGGCAAGGGCTGGAACGAATGGCAGTTGGTGAAGGACGCCAAGCCGCGATTCCCCGGCCACCGGCAGCCCAACAAGCCGCTCTGGGGCTACACGAACGAGGCCAACCCCAAGGACATGGCGCAGAAAATCGATGCCGCGGCCGACCACGGCATCGATGCCTTTATCTTCGATTGGTACTACTACGAAGACGGCCTGTTCCTGGAGCGGGGACTTGAAAAAGGCTTTTTCGGGGCGGCGAACAATCGGCGGTTGAAGTTCGCACTGATGTGGGCCGATCACCCGTGGCTTGAGATCCATCCATGGAAGCTCGATACGCCGCAGAAGACGCTCTACCCGGGCCCCGTCTCGCCGCGAGTGTTCGACCGGATGACCGACTACATCATCTCGACCTACTTCAAGCATCCGAGCTACTGGCTCTTGGAGGGCAGGCCGTATTTTTCGATTTACGACCTGACCACGCTGCTGGAGTGCTTCGGCTCGGCGCCGGCCACCCGGGCGGCGCTCGACCGATTCCGCAAGAAGACCGCGGCGGCCGGCTTCCCCGGTCTGCACCTGAACGCGGTCGTCTGGGGCCAGCCGATTCTGCCCAAGGAGAAGACGCCGGCCAACGCGGCCGAGCTGGTCAAACAACTCGGTTTCGACAGCGTGACATCCTACGTCTGGGTGCATCACGTAGCGTTGCCCAAGTTTCCCGCCACGCCCTACGAGCACGTGCAGGAAAAGTACTTCGAGTATTGGCTGCAAGCGGAGAAGACTTTCGGCGTGCCATACTACCCGAACGTCACGATGGGCTGGGACCCGAGTCCCCGGGCCAACCAGTCCGACCCGTACGTCAACCGCGGCTACCCATTCATGGCGACGATTTCCGGCAACACGCCTGAGCGGTTTAAGGCCGCGCTCGAAGCGACTAAAGAGCGGCTCGCGGCCCGGCCGGCCAACGAACGGGTGTTGACGATCAACTGCTGGAACGAATGGACGGAAGGCAGCTACTTGGAGCCGGATACGGTCAATGGGATGAAATACCTGGAAGCCGTTCGAGACGTCTTTTCGAAATGAACGAGAAACCGTCGACTGTCAGAACTGTCCACTGTCCACTGCCCACTAACCACCATCCACGAACCACTGTTTCATGGCCAAAGCCCGCGCACTAGATCGTCGACGAAAGTCAATCCGGAATATCCGCAAGATTACGCGGACGATGGAGCTGATTTCGACCGCTCGCTTCAAGCGGGCGATGGATCGGGCCGTGGCGGCGGCGGGCTACGCGCGACGGATGACGGCCCTGGCGGGTCACTTGGCGCGGAGCGGCGTGGAAGTATCGCATCCGCTGTTGGACCCGCGGCCGGAGCCGCGTCGGGCGATTCTGCTGGTGTTGACCGGCAATCGCGGGTTGTGCGCCGGATACAATTCGAGCGTGATGCGGTTGGCCGTCGCCCGATACGAGGAGCTTCGCGACTTCGTGCCCGAGGTGCCGCTGGAAGTCAGCGGCAAGCGGGGCATTTCGGCGTTCCGGTTCCGCAAAATCAAGGTGGACGAGGCGTTCACGCATTTCGAGGATAAACCGAGTTTCGCCGAGGTGGACGTGCTGGCCAGCCGCTATTTGGCCGATTTCACGGCCGGCCGGCTCGACCGGCTGGACATCGCCTACACCCGGTTCGAGAGCGCCAGCCACCAGCAGGCGGTGTTGGAGACGCTGCTGCCGCTGGGAGGGCTGGAGGGCACGAGGCAGGTCGGTGCCTTGCCTTCCCAGCCTAGTACAAGGCAGGTTGACAACCTGCCCCACAACAATGCACCAGCATCCGACTCGCAATACGAGTTCCTTCCGTCGGCCGAAAGCATTCTGGAAGAAGTCGTGCCGATGAGCTTCAAGGTGCGGCTGTTCAAATGTTTCCTCGATGCAGCGGCCAGTGAGCAGATCGCCCGGATGGTCGCGATGAAGGCGGCGACGGAGAATGCCGACCAGATGATTTCGCAGCTTTCGATGGCGTACAACCGCGCCCGACAGGGGCAGATTACCGGCGAGTTGCTGGAGGTTGTAGGCGGAGCGGAAGCGTTGAATGAATAATGCAAAATGCAAAATGCAAAATGAAAAAGGCAAAATGGACGCAGACGGCAGCGAGCGTCCGGTGATGGCGTGCCATACATGCGACGATCTTTCCGAACGGCTCTTGGGTTTTGCCGTTCGCGTGGGAAAGGTTGTGGATGCTCTGCCCACGACTCGTCTTGGCCGGCACGTAGCCGGCCAGTTAGTGCGATCGGGAACCTCGGCTGCTCCCAATTATGAGGAGGGGTGCGCGGCGGAGAGTCGAGCCGACTTTGTTCATAAGCTAGCCATCTGCTTGAAGGAGTTGCGAGAATCGCGGTTCTGGATCCGGCTAATCGTCGAAAGTAAGTTGGTGTCGAAGGAGAAGATGGCCGATTTGCACGACGAGTGCCACCAACTCTGCAAGATCATCGGTCAGTCGATCGTTACCGCAAAGAAGAACGCCAAGCCGAAACAAATGTGACCGCGACCCGCACGTCATTTTGCATTTTGCATTTTGCACTTTGCGTTTTGCATTTTTTATGCCCTAGCATCTGCCTGAGTTATCAATGTCCCAATCTACTGCCAGTCGCCCGCCGTCCCCCACCGCCGCCCAGAACGTCGGCCGCGTTACGCAAGTCATCGGCTCGACGTTTGACGTTCAGTTTGCCGAGCATCAGTTGCCGGCGATTTACAACGCGGTCAAAATCGAGAGCGAGCACAAGGGAATCAAGCTCGATCTGACCGGCGAGGTGCAGCAGCATCTTGGCGGCGGCCGGGTGCGGTGCGTCGCACTCGGCAGCACCGACGGCATGATCCGCGGCATGGAGTGCCTCGACACCGGCGCGCCGGTGAAGGTGCCGGTTGGGAAGGCGACGCTCGGCCGCGTATTCAATCTCACAGGCGATGTGATTGACAACCGCGGACCGATCGAGGCCGAGGACTACTGGCCCATCCACCGTGATGCGCCGCCAGTGACGGACCTGTCGACGAAGACCGAGATTTTCGAGACCGGCATCAAGGTGATCGACCTGCTGACGCCGTTTGTCCGCGGCGGGAAGGCGGGACTGTTCGGCGGGGCCGGGCTAGGCAAGACGGTGATTCTTACGGAGCTGATCGCCCGAATCGCATCGTCGCACGGCGGCTATTCTGTGTTCGCGGGCGTTGGCGAGCGAACGCGCGAGGGAAATGACCTTTGGCTGGAAATGCAGCACGCCAAGATTGGCGACACCGGCCGCCACGTGATCGATCAGACCTGCATGGTGTTCGGGCAGATGAACGAGCCGCCAGGAGCACGATTGCGGGTGGCGCTGTCGGCGTTGACGATGGCCGAGTATTTCCGCGACAAATCGCGAGCCGACGTTCTGCTGTTCATCGACAACATTTTCCGTTTCTCGCAGGCTGGCAGCGAGGTATCGGCGCTGCTGGGGCGAATGCCGTCGGCCGTAGGTTACCAACCGACGCTGGCCACCGAGATGGGGCAGTTGCAGGAGCGGATCGCGTCGACGAACAATGGGGCCATTACCTCGGTGCAGGCGGTGTACGTGCCGGCGGACGATCCGACAGATCCGGCGCCGGCGACGGCCTTCGCGCAGCTCGACGCGTTCATTTATCTGGAGCGGGCGATCAGCGAGAAGGGAATTTATCCGGCGGTCGATCCGCTGGCGAGTTCCAGCCGCATTCTCGATCCGCAGTATGTCGGAGAGCGTCACTATGCCATCGCCCGGCGAGTGCAGATGACGTTGCAGCGGTATCGCGAATTGCAGGACATCATCGCCATCCTCGGCATCGACGAGCTCAGCGAGGCCGACAAGCTGGTGGTGCATCGCGCCCGGCGGATGGAGCGGTTCCTGTCGCAGCCGTTCCTCGTGGCGGAGGTGTTTCTCGGAAAGCCTGGCGAAATCACGCCGCTGGCGGAAACGATTCGCAGTTTCGAGGAGATTGCCGACGGCAAGTGGGACCATCTGCCGGAGCAGGCGTTTATGTATGTCGGCACGATCGAGCAGGCCGAGGAGCAAGCGAAAAAGATGGAACGCGGGCAATAGGTTGGCCGTGGGCAGTCGGCAGTGCTCCGATACCCACTAGCCACTAACCACCGGCCACTGGCCACTACCATGCAATGCATCGTTGTTACTCCTGAGCGGACGCTTCTCGACGAAGAGGCGGAGTTTGTCGCGCTGACGCTGTTCGACGGCGAGATCGGCATCGCGCCGGGCCACACGCCATTAATCGGGCGGCTGGGCTGTGGCGAAATGCGGCTAAAGAACGAAGGGCAGACCGATCGCTACTACGTTGAGGGCGGATTCGTGGAAGTTCTCGACGACGTGGTGACCGTGTTGACCCAGCATGCGATGGCGGCGTCGGAAATCGACCCGGCGGTTGCGGAGGAGCAGCTTTCGTCGGCTCGGACGCGACGTGTCACGGCCGAGGCGATGGCCGCTCGTGATCGTGCGGTGGAACAGGCCCGGGCGCAGTTGCGTATTGCCCGACGTGGGTAACAGGGGAACAATAATTCGTTGACATCCGTAGGATGAACTTTCTAGTTCGTCCTACCTGTATCACCGTTTAGCAAAGGACGCTGCTTTGGACTCGACATCCCTCGGCTTTTTGAAGACGCTTTTGGAAACGCCTAGCCCCTCTGGGTACGAAGGGGACGTGCAGCGGTTTGTCCGCGACTATGCCAAGGATTTTGCCGACGAGGTCCATACCGACGTGCACGGCAACGTGATTGTCGTGAAGAATCCGGACGCTCCGTTGCGGGTGATGCTGGCGGGCCATTGCGATCAGATCGGCCTGATCGTCCAGCATGTGGACGACGACGGCTTCCTGTACGTTCAGCAGATTGGCGGCTGGGACCCGCAGGTGCTCATCGGCCAGCGAATGACGGTGTGGACCGACAAGGGGCCGGTGTTTGGGGTTGTCGGGCGTAAGCCGATTCACCTGTTGACCGAGGACGAGCGGAAACAGGTGCCGAAGATGAGGGACCTGTGGCTCGACATCGGCGCGGCGAACAAGGAAGAGGCACTGAAGACGGTGCGAATTGGCGACGCCGTGACCGTCGAGTTGGGCTTCCGTGAATCTCGGAACAACCTGGCCGTCTCGCCGGCGATGGACGACAAGGCGGGGTGCTGGGTCGTCATCGAGGCGCTTCGCCGGGCTGCTGAGAGCAAGAAGCTCACGTGCGGGCTGTACGCCGTCTCGACGGTGCAGGAAGAGCTGGGACTTCGCGGCGCGAGAACCAGTGCCTTCGGGATCGATCCGCAGGTTGGGGTGGCGGTCGACGTGACGCACGCGACGGATTGTCCTTCGATTGACAAGAAGGAAGAAGGGGACGTGCGACTGGGGCGTGGGCCGGTGATTCATCGGGGCCCCAACATGAACCACAAAGTGGTCGAACGATTGATTAAAGCAGCCGACGCGAACAAGATCGCGTATCAACTGGCGGCAACCGGCAGGGCAACGGGAACCGATGCCAACGCAATGCAGATCAGTCGGGCGGGCATGGCAACGGGGTTGGTGAGCATTCCGAACCGCTACATGCACAGCCCCATCGAAATGATCTCGCTCGACGACCTGGATCGTGCGGCCGATCTGCTGGCGCGCTTTGCCGAGAATCTGGACGCCGAGGCGAAATTCACGCCGTGATTGGCGGCCGTTGTCCCCGAGCGGCGCAGCCTTAAGGTGCTCCGCCTGAGGCGGAACTGGGAGCTTGTTTTCCCCTGGTGGGAGTCACGGGCGGGCCGTCATTGATGATTGCCCGCCCGTGGCATATCACGGGCGATCGCATTGACGCATCGCTCGTTGAAAAGATTTCTTTTGCCGAATTCTGCGGCACTTTTTCGGTGTTTCCTTGCTTTTTGGCCCACGCCGCGATTCTGTTTGGACGCGTTGGCACGGGGCTTGCGTTAGCCGCTCTCTGCCATGCTGTGTCAGCCTGTCGGCCGGCCGGCTGTCGCCCGCAACAAAGGAAACTGTCATGATACGTTCCATCTCCATTCTCGGCGGCCAAGGTCGCCGCGGCGCGCCTGACGCGTTCGAGCGAATCGACTTGCACATGGGCCAAGTGGTGAGTATTGTCGGTCCGACTGGCTCGGGCAAAACGACGCTCATCAACGACATCGAGCTATTCGCTGGCGGCGACACGCCGAGCGGTCGACACGTACTCATCAACGACGAGCCGGCTCCTGTCGAGTACCGCTACAATCCCGCGAAGAACCCGATCGCGCTGATCACGCAGCACACGACATTCCTCTCCGATCTTCCGGTCAGGCAATTCTTGCTGACGCACTCGAAGGTCCGGACGGGAGGCAGCGAGTCGCCGCAGATGATGATGGACGCCATCGAGTTCGCCAACAAGCTGACTGGCGAACCGATCGACCTGGACAACCGGATGACGGAGCTGTCGGGCGGGCAGACGCGAGCTCTGCTGATCGCCGACGCGACGGTGATTTGCAGCACGCCGGTGGTGTTGCTCGACGAAGTGGAGAACGCGGGCATTCATCGCACGAAGGCGGTGCAGTTGCTCCGTGAATTCCGCAAAATCTTTATCTTCGTGACGCACGATCCGCGGATCGCGCTGCTGAGCGATTTCCGGATCGTCATGCAAGGCGGCCGCGTCACACAGGTGCTTTCGACCAGCGAGGAAGAGCGCGGTGTTTCGGCGCACGTCAATCGTCTGGACGACGCGCTTTCGGCCTTGCGGGAGAAGCTTCGTATGGGTCATCGTCTCAACGCTGGCGAATTGCAGGAGGTTGCATGAGAGTCGTTATTTGTGCAGGGCCGGCCACCACCGGCAAGACATCAGTGGTGCGTCACACCGCGAAGAAGTTGTTGCACGCCGGCCATAAGGTGGCGTTCGTAAAGCTTGACGTTCAGTACGCCGATGAGGACGAGATTCTCGCCGAGGAACTGAAGATTCCGACGCGGAAGGTCTATTCGGGCGAACTGTGTCCCGACCATTGCAACGTGATGGTGCTTGGCGATGCCATGCAATGGGCCGAGCAGCATGGGTGCGACGTCCTCATCGTCGAAACGGCGGGGCTCTGCCTGCGATGCTCGCCGTACGTCGAGGGCGGGCTAGGGATCGTCGTGCTGGAGGCCACCAGCGGCATGAACCTGCCGTTGAAAGTCGGCCCGATGCTTTCGCTGGCCGACGTGGCCGTTGTGACCAAGATCGACCGCATCTCGCAAGCCGAGCGTGAGGTGTTTCGATCGCGAATTCAGGACGTGGCGCCGAACGTGCGCGTTCGGGAAGTCAATGCCTTGCACGGCATCGGCATTGATCCGCTGGTGAACGAAGTCTTGGAAACGCCGGAAGTCAACGGTCCCATGTTCTTGCGAGGCAATCCGCCGGTCGGGACATGTACGATCTGCGTCGGCAAGAAGGAGATCGGCTGGCAATCGCACTTCGGTGTGGTTCGGGCGCTGGAGAACCAGGTCTTTTACCGGGGCGAATAGGACGCCGGGCGTCCGACACGCTTCGCACGGAAGCAGTTCTGCAGCCGGAGCGTGAGGAGCACGATTTGACATGACCGCGCGCATTTACCTAGACAACGCTGCAACGACACCGCCGGACCCGCGAGTGATCGAGGCCGCCCAGCCGTTTCTGACGCGGGTATGGGGCAATCCGTCCAGCCTGCATCAGGAGGGGCGAGAGGCACGGGAGGCAGTCGATGTGGCGAGGCGCCAGGTCGCCGAGTTGATTGGCGCCCGGCGTGAGGAGATCGTCTTCACGGGCAGCGGCACCGAGGCAGACAACATGGCGATCCAGGGCGTTGCCTTGGCGGCGGGAGACCGCCCGTGCCATGTTGTTGTCAGCGCGATCGAGCACCCGGCGGTGTTGGAGTGCTGCCGAGCCTTGGAGCAACGAGGCGTTGCGGTCGAGTTGCTGCCTGTGAATGCTGAGGGAATCGTGGATCCGGCCGACCTGGAGCGATCGCTGCGGCCGGAGACGCGGTTGGTGTCGGTGATGGCGGCCAACAACGTGTTGGGTACGCTTCAGCCGGTGGCGGAGTTGGCCGGCATTGCGCGACGGCGTGGCGTTCTGTTTCACACAGACGCGGTGCAGGCCGCCGGCAAGACTCCGATCAACGTTCAATCGCAGCAGATTGACTTGCTTTCGCTTTCCGCGCACAAGCTGCACGGGCCGAAGGGCATTGGAGCGTTGTATGTGCGGGACGGCGTCAAGCTGCCGCCGCTGGTGCCTGGCGGCGGGCAGGAAGGCGGGCGGCGTTCCGGCACGGAGAATGTGGCGGCGATTGTCGCGTTCGGCCGCGCGGCGGAGATCGCGCGACTGGAGATGGCCAGCGAGGCCGCTCGGCTGGTTCGCATTCGCGACTTCATCATTGATTCATTATCGCAGGCCATCGACAACAGCTACCTGATCGGGCATCGCTTCCGGCGGCTGCCGGGCCACATCTGCCTCGGCTTCGAGGGGATGGAAGGCGAGGCGATCAAGCTGCTGCTGGCGTTGGATGAGGCGGGCGTGGCCGTATCCAGCGGCAGCGCGTGCAGCAGCAATCATGCCGGGCAGCCGTCGCATGTGTTGCAGGCGATCGGCTTCAATCCGATCAAGGCCCGGGGCTCGTTGCGAATCACGCTGGGCCGATTCAACACGATGGCCGAGGCCGAGCGTTTGATGGAGGTGCTGCCGCCGATCGTGCGTTCGCTGCGCCCGATGCACGGCATGATGCGACACGATAAGAGGACGAGCGCGGCCGTCTAGGCGATGGCTCGCGAGTAGCTTCGCTCACCGACGGCGCTGGTGCACGGCATGAAGCGGAGAGGCCGCCGCCGCACTGGCCGTGAGACAGACAACGCGGCGTCAATGACGCTGGCTTTTTGAAATCACCCAATTCACAATAGTAAGGAACGTCAATTCCATGGTTACGAGCAACGTTGAACTACCGGGTCTCAATTGTGGTTTGTGCGGCTTCCGCACGTGTGAGGAGTTTCGCAGCCAACTGGCGTCATCGCCAGAGTCGGTCCGGCGGTGCATTCACCTTTCGGAGAACCGGATTCAGCAGGATGCGCCCGCGGCTCAGCCAACCCTGGCAGTTCAGGCGGAGTCGTGTTCGACTGGCTGCGGCAGTTGCAGCGGCGGCCAGACGATTGCGCGGCCGCAGATGAAGGGACAGCTTCCGTGGAAGGACAGCCTGGGGCGTGACTTCGATTTCTATCTCGAACATTTTCCCGAAGAACCCGGCCCCCGGGAAATCATTATTCCGCACAATCCGATCATCACGAGGGAGTTGGACGTGCAGGTGGGCGACATCTTGATCGGCCGCCCATTGGGCATGTCGTGCGGCTGTCCGATCACGCACTGCGGCGTGGCCACGCAGGTCGACATGCGGACCGGTGTGATCGTCTGGTGCGTCACTGGACCGCTGGGCCCCCGGGCGAAAGGCTTCAAGGACCTTGGCTACTACATTGCCGAGGGTTACGAGGGGCTGGTGAAGAACACACGCAGCGAGCTACGAGTCGGCATGCGGTACTATTTCCAACCGCACATGTGCATGTTGCAGTGGCGTCACAGCGGGCTGTTGAACTACCTGAATCGCACCGGCGACCAGTGGCAGGTGCGGTTGGAAGGCCTGTGGATTGGATAGCAAACGCCGCTGACGGCGTCGGCGCCGCCATGCGTCAAGCAGCCATGGTCGGAATTACCGGCTCAGCTCTGCGAGCCACTTGGCTCGCAGCAAGTCGCCGTAAGGGCCGTTGCGGTAGACGGCGATGGCCTTGTCAATTTGGCCGGACGCCTCGTACGTTCGGCCGAGGTTGTAGCGGGCGCCGCGGGCCCAAAGGCTCTCGGCAGAGATCAGCGATGGTCGAGTTCGGTTGGTCAGGTAGTCGATCGCCGCGTCGTGCTTGCCGCGTTCGTAGGCGATCAGGGCAAGCCAATAGGTGGCGTCCTGTTTACCGCGGAAGTTGATTAGCTTTTCGTCGGTCGACACGGAGGAGGCGAGCAGCCTCTGGTTCGACGGGCGGGCCATCTGGTAGTAGTGGATGGCGCCGGTGTCGCCGGCCAGCTTGTTCTTGAGATGAAGAACTCGGCCTTGGCCAAGGGCGGCAGCGCGCACGACGCGTTGTTCCTCGGACGGGTTGTCGTCATCGCGATTGCGAACGGTTACGCGTTCCTCGTGCAGCCAGCAGAACGGCAGCATGTTGGTGAGGTGAACCTTGGCTTCTTCGGCGTCCAGGTGGGATCGCCGGTTAAGCGTTTCGAAAGGAAGGAGCCAGAGCTTTGCGGCCGCGACATGTTTTGCGGCTTTCCATCGCTCGGCGTGCTCGATCGGGGCCGTGGTTAGCACGAGCCTTTGGACGCCACGCAACTGCGACTCCAGCAATTTCATCCGCTCGGCGAGATAGCTCGGCGAGGCTTCGATCAGCGGGGTGACACGTTGGAGATCGCGGGCTTCGATGCTGTATTTGTGTGACGCGTCGACATCCAGACGATGCAACAGTTTGGGATCGGCGATGACTTGCGCCAAGGTGGCCGGCTGGATGGTCAGTCGACCTTCGGCGTTGCGAGCGACTCCGTTGGCGGCGGGAATCGGCAACCCAAGCACTGGATCGAACAGGTAGATTTCGCCCTCGATCAGGACCCCGACGCACCACGGACGGGGGTTGAGGGTTGGATGTTTAGAGCTGGGCATGTGCGGCGGCTTGTCCGCGGCGATTTTCTTATTCTTCGGTTCCGTCGGCGCAGGACCAGAAGCTTTCGCTGCTTTCTGCTCGGGGCCGTCGGCTGTCGATTCTTGGCTGTCCACGGCCAGTATCGCGGCGTCGAGGTCGAGCTGTCGCAGCAGGAGAATGAAGGCCCAAGCGCGCTCGGTTGCCGTGCCGCGACCGAACATCAGGGTTTCCCAGGGGAATTGCGGCGTGCGGTCGGCTCGATCCGGCTCGATCTGGATGTTGCGAATCGTCCAATCGAAGACGTTTTTGGCGCGGTCGAGATCGTCGAGAACATCACCCCGCGCCCAGTTGCTGATGTCGCGGAGCCAGATGGCCTCTTGCAAGCAGTAGCCATCGAATAGGGTGAATTCCTGGCGGCCCAGATTTTTCAACTGGGGCAACTGTCGTAGCGATTCTGGCAGAGCGGCAAGCATGGGATCGCGTTTCCAATCGGCCGCTGGGGGCTGATCATGTCCCCATTGGTTCAAACGCTCGATGATCTGCCCAAGCATCTCCGGTTCCGGCGACGCGGCCAGCAACGGATCAAGCTGTTGTTCCTTGGCGCCCGACTTGGGATCGGTTTGCGGGTCGAGCCGATCAAAAATCTGTTGAAGCACGTCGGCGGACCCAAACTCCTCCAGGCAATTGAGGTTTTCGATGGCCTGGTCGAGCAGTTCCTGGCGGTGCACCGCCGTGGTGGCTGCCGCGGGACTGGTTGGTTTCTGGCTGGGAGCGTCGTGGCGGCAAGCCAGAAGACCAACGGTAGCCAAGAGCAGAAGCAGGGAAAGGAATAATCGCAATTTCTTCACTTCGATGATGGACGGAGCCATAAGAGCAACCAAGTGTCCGAGGTCTCTGTTGTCACTATACGACGTTCCGTGGCGTCGAGCCTAGTTCCTCGACCGTCCGGCGGATTGCCAACAGGCGGCGAAGCAGGGGGGCAAACTCATCGAGCGGCACCATGTTGGGACCATCACTCAGGGCGGTGTCGGGCGCGGGGTGAGTCTCAAAGAAGAGGCCATCAACGCCGAGAGCAATCGCGGCGCGGGCGAGCGGCTCAACCATGGCGCGGTTGCCGCCGGTGGCGGCACCCAACCCGCCCGGCTCCTGAACGCTGTGTGTGGCATCGAAGATCACGGGGACGCCAAGGGCCTGCATCTGGGGGATGGCCCGCATGTCATTGACCAATCGGCCGTACCCGAAAAAGGTGCCACGCTCGCCAAGCAAGACCTGACGGCAGCCGCCGGCCTCAAGCTTGCCGACGACGTGTCTCATGTCCCAGGGGGCGAGAAATTGTCCTTTCTTGACGTGCACGGGCCGGCCGGTGGCCGCGGCGGCTAGGAGCAGGTCGGTTTGCCGGGCCAAGAAAGCCGGGACTTGCAGCATATCGCATACGGCGCCGGCGGCGGTCGCCTGACTTGGCTCGTGGACATCGGTTGTCACCGGCAAACCGGTCGACTCCTTCACCCGATGCAAGATTGCCAGGCCGCGTTCAAGGCCAGGGCCGCGGTAGGAGGAAACGCTCGTGCGGTTCGCTTTGTCAAAGGAAGCCTTGAAGACGAGCTGCAACGATAGTTCGGCGGCGATTTGCTTCAGGCGATCGGCGATGACAAGCGTCAGTTCCTCGCTCTCGATGACGCACGGCCCTGCAATGACCAGCAAAGGCTGTCCGCGGCCGCAGCGAAGTGGTCCGATCGTGATGGGGTTGGAGGGCATTGGGGAGGGCAGGTTTAGGGTTTAGGGTTCAGGGTTTAGGGTTTAGGGCTCAGGAGTCAGGGTTCGGGGGTCGGGAGCTAGGCGCGGCGTTCGGGACGAGGAGGGTTAAGCGGCCGGGAAGGACTTCGATGTCGAGGGGAAGCGTGCCGCCGGGATCACCATCGAGTTGGTAGGGGACTTCGGCGTCGGCAGTGATTCGGAGGCGGCGGACGCGGTGTTCGGTGCATTGGCCCAGCCGCCGATGCTGCCGGCTGAGGATGGTGGCGGCGTACCATAGGCCGTTCCAAAGACCGCCGCGGCGGAAGCTGGCTACGTCGAGGAGGCCATCAGCGCCGTTGGCTTGCGGGGCAATGTGAAAGCCGCCACCGTAGCAGGGGAGATTGAAGACGAATAACCACCGAGCGAGGAACGGCTCCGCGTCGTTTGCGCCATCGCACTCGATGCGAAGTTGCGGGAATCGATAGTTGCCGATGCTGCGGAGTATTGGGGCGCCGTAGCTGTAGTGCGAGATATGGCCGTGGCGGTGCTCGTGGACTCGCCTGACCACGTCGGCGTCAAAACCGCAGCTAACCATGAGGGAAAAGAGCCTGCCGTTCGCTTGGGCCGCATCGAGCCGGGCCAGCGTACCGTCGACAATCGTGCGGCAGAGGGCGTCCGGTTCCTTGCTGATTCCCAGGTATCTGGCGAGCAGATTCGAGTTTCCGGCGGGCAGGAACGTCAGTGGCACCCCCTCGGCGGTGCGGTTAATGAGTTCGGCGGCGGTGCCGTCGCCGCCAACGCCGACCAGGGCACGCAAGCGACCCTCGGCGTGCCACCGGTTGGCCTGCGATGCGGCGGCAGCAAGGTCGGTGAACAGCTCGGCTTGGAGCCCCTGGTTCCGGAGCAGCTCGGCGAGCTGGTCGGCGCGGGATTGGCCGGCTCGTGGACCGGCCTTTGGGTTCAGCAGGATCGCCACCCGATTGGCGTCTGGGGCGCACTTGGCGGTGGATACAACTGGGGGCAAGAAAGATCTCCGATAGCGTCGCGAGCACTATGGCGACCGCGGTATCCGGTGGCCCGGCCGGCAGCAGACAGTATATCAAGCTTTCAGACGAGTCGGAACCCGGCGTTGGTGGCGGCGATGCGAGTGGCTTGTGATGCAGATTGCTGCATTTACCGGCGCGGCTGTAGCATAATGCACCAGCCAGGGCGGCGTGCCGTCGTGGCGGGTTTCGAGGATGCCGAGGGCCAAAAATGGCTTGATTCTGCGTCTTCCGGCGTCATCGGCAAGAACCGGTGACTCGGCGGGTCGATTGGCACGCCGAATGCATAAGAAGATGGTGGCGGATGTGAGTCCGCCAAGTAAGTGATTGGCCCGTGGGGCCTCTGACGGAATTCGACCGGACGGTTACCTTGCCCTTGCTGCCCGGTTAGCCGCCATGTTTGGCGACCCGTCACAGGCCCCTATTTTATTGAATGGCTGCTTTCTTGGAAAGCAATTTGCGAAAAAGCCGTTCGCGAGCGGTTTGCGGGCCAATCTGATCGCAGCCAGTAGCCGGCCAACTCCCCTCACTCCTACGCAACACCAGGCCGGGCAGTTTTTGATCAGCACGGCCCGCCCTGGCGGCAACTGGGCCAGCGGCTGGAGAAGATTCCGCGGGGCTTACGGAAAAAAATCGCGAAGACACAGCGGGCGGCGTGTCATGCCAGACGCCGGGCATAACACGCCGCCGCATAACCCGGTAGCCGGCTTACAGATCGTCGTCCTCGTCTTCCTCGTCGATTTCGTCCTCTTCCTCGTCTTCGTCGAGATCCTCGTCTAGGTCTTCGTCTTCGTCGAAATCGTCATCATCGTCGAAGTCTTCTTCGAAGTCGTCGTCAAAGTCATCGTCGAAGTCGTCGTCGTCGAAATCGTCATCGTCTTCCTTGGGGGCCTCTGCGACGCATACGCTGGGCAACGCCAGTTCGTCGCCGCAGGTCGCGGCAAAATCCGGTTCCGTCGATGGCCACTCCAGAGATTCGATGTCCCGCCACATAGCTTGCTCCTCGGATCTAGAAGATGGAGGCGAATTGATGTCCAGTACAACGTTCCACCGTCAGGCCCACTGGGGCCGACGGGGAATTGTGGACCAAGACAAGCGAGCTGTCAACTACGAAAGCGAAGGCGGCGGGGCTCGCGGTTAGGGACGCCCGCGCGCGGCGGTAGCGTCTCCACGCCCACGGTGGAACGACCGTGGGAACGACAATCGAGCGAACAGGCCACGCATCGCTCCATCCCCCGATTGCGTCTAGTTGCTCAGAAGGGTATACTTTCCCTTCTGTAAGGGACTGGCAGTGTTCTGCGGTTGCTGCGAGTTTGGAGGGCTGGTCGATGCGGGGTCACCTTCGACACGGCTTCACCTTGGTGGAACTTCTCGTGGTGATCACCATCATCGGCCTGCTCGTGGCGCTTCTGCTGCCTGCGGTGCAAGCTGCACGCGAGGCGGGGCGACGGGCGGAATGCACCAACCATCTGCGGCAACTCGGCCTAGCGCTGCACAACTACGCGGCCAGTCGCGGGGTCTTTCCGCCGGGATGTATCGTGTCGGTCGGGACCTATCCGGCGTTTGATCCGTGGACCGAAGCGTCTGTTTCAGGCGCGGGCAGGCACGGAACCAGTTGGATGCTGATGGTGCTGCCGCAGGTTGAGCAGGCCAACTTGTATCGCGGTTGGGACTTTTCGAAGAACGTGGTGCAGAACGTTGCCATCGCGCAGCAGGACGTCGCGGCCTTTTACTGCCCAAGCCGGCGCAACAATTTGCGGCCGGACGACCGTTCGGGGGTTTTGCTTTCGGCGTGGACGGGTGGCGGGACGGACTACGGCGGCTGCGCGGGCGGCGGCAACGGCTGGGTCAACGACGTGAGGAAGCACGACTTTGCGGACACTCGGTGTGTGGACGAACAGTGGTACAACCCTCTGCGGCGAGGTGTGTTTGCACCCAACTGGTCCAGCGGTTGGGGGGACATCCGCGATGGCACATCAAACACGCTTCTGACCGGGGAGTTGCAGCGGCTCTCGCCTCCGGCCGACACCAGTGGCTCCGCCCGTTATAGCCGACGGAGCCAAGACGGTTGGGCCGTAGGCGGAGTGGCGACGCTGTTTACGACGGCGGTGCGTGAGACCGAGGGCTCTTATCAGACTGGCGGGATGAATAATCATTTCTTCGAGTCGCCCGGCAGCGACCATGCAGGGGGCGCGAACTTCGGCATGGCCGACGGCTCCGTGCGCTTCTTGCAAGAAACGATTGAGAAAGACGTGCTCCGCTCGCTGGGCAGCATGGCCGATCGCAAGTTCGCGGAGGTGCGCTGAGCGTTCGCCAGAACAAGCGGGCTTCTCGACAAAACGGCCGTTTAGCAGAGGGGATGTCGGCGTTCAAGCTACAAAGTGCTGCGCGACAGAGTCGGCCGGCAGCGTCATGCTGACTTTCTGCTTGGCCTCGCGGGCCTTGACGTCGAACTTGTAGTTGACGGCCAGTTCCATCCAGAGGCAGTAGATTCCGGTTAGCATGCCGGCGAGCACGCAGCCGAGAAACACCGTGTAAAGGGTGCTGGTAGCGCGCGACTTCCAGATCGCGTACCCAATGAGGCCGAGGCCGATGAGGTAGATGGCCGTCCAGATGGAGAGGTAATTGAGTCCGAGGATCCCGAGGTCCTTGCCGGCCAGTGCGAGCAGGGCGAGCGGGACTGCGACGAGTGCCAGGAGTTCGAGGTACAGGGGCAGTTTGCTGGGTCGTTTGGCGGGCTCTTCCGCCCAGGCGTCCTTCTCGTCGACGATGGGAGCCTTGGGCGTTTCGGTGGCCTCGGCGGCATCGCTCTCGACCGGCGAAGAAGCGCTGGCGGCAAGCTCGTCGGCAGCGGGTTCGACCGCGGCCAGATCATTGCCGAGCGCGGCGCCGTCCGCAGCAGCGAGATCGTCGCCAAGCGGGGGCAATTCGTCAAAGCTGGGGATATCGTCCTTGGACTTGACCACGGCTGGCCCTCCGCTCTCTGCAACTCGCCTAAGTTTACAACGTTTCTCTATTATAGTTGGGCTCGGGATGCTGTGCCAACGAAAAAGGCTCGCGAGACGCACGATCCATACGAATGGGTGGATTTGGAGGGAATCGGCCGATTCTCTACCAGTTCAGCTCGACGGCCTCCTCCCAGTGATCGTACAGGGCTTTCAAGGCAATCTGCTCCGCGTCGACCTCGGCTTTTACCTCGCGGGCCAGGACGCCGTCGCGCAGCACCTGGGGATCGGCCAGCCTGCACTGCAGATCGTTGAGCTTGGTTTCTCGATCGAGAATCTCTTCCTCCAGGTCAGCGACCTTCCGGTAGGGGAATCGCCGTTTGCGAGTTGGCTTGGCTGCGGGCTTCTTTTCGGCGGCGTCCGTCGTCGGCGAGGAGGACGCCGGCTCGGTGGTCGCAGGGTTTGCCAGATGCGCGATGTAGGTATCGTAGTTGCCCTCGATGACGCGAACTTGTTCGGCGTCGATGACCGCAACATGGTCTGCCACACGGTTGACGAAATAGCGGTCGTGGCTCACCAGCAGCACCGTTCCGTCGAAGTCCCGCAGCGCTTTCTCCAGGGCATCGCGGGCCCAGAGGTCAAGATGGTTGGTGGGCTCATCGAGCACCAGGAAGTTGGCTTCTTGGAGGGCCAGCCGAGCCAGCGCCGCGCGGCAGCGTTCACCGCCGCTCAGCTCGCTCACCTTCTGCAACGCCCGCTGGCCGGTAAGGCCAAAGCGAGCCAAAAGGTTTCGGCGGACTGGTTCGGCGACCAGTTTGCCGTCGGGGCGAATGGCGTCGACCACGGCGGCGTCGTCAGCCAGGGTGGCGAGTTGCTGGTCGAAGTAGCCGGGAGCGACGCCGGTTCCCAGGTTGAGGTGCCCGTCGTCGGGTGGTAGAAGGCCGAGCAAGCACCGCAGCAACGTGGTCTTGCCGGAGCCGTTGGGACCGAGCAAGGCCCAGCGTTCGCCGCGCGTGATGTCGAGAGAGACATCGCGAAACAGCGGGCGTTCAAAGTGCTTGCTCGCGTGCTCGGCGCGGACGACGATGTCGCCCGAGCGTGTGGCGGCGGGAAATCGCATCGGCGGGGCGGCAATCTCCCGCGGTCGCGCGACTTCCTCGATGCGTTCGAGTTTCTTCCGCCGGTCCTCGGCCTGGGCGTGCTTTTGGCCATAGGTGTTGCGGCGGATGAAATCCTTTGTCTTCTCGATCTCGATTTGCTGCTTTTCGTAGGTGCGCCGCTGGACGAGGAGCCGCTCTTGTTTCTGTTGCCAATAGGCGGAGAAGTTGCCGGTGTAGGAGTCCACCGTGCCGTCGAACAGCTCCAGCGTCCGGTTGGCGACCTTATCGAGGAAGTAACGGTCGTGGCTCACGACGAGTATGGCCGCCGAGCCTTCGAGCAGAAAATTTTCGAGCCACTCCGTGGCGTCGAGGTCGAGGTGGTTGGACGGCTCGTCCAGGATCATGACGTTCGGCTCGGCCAGCAGCAGTTTGGCCAACATGAGGCGATTTTGTTCGCCGCCGCTAAGGGAGGCGACCGGCTGCCGGAAGCTTTGGCGAGCGAAACGCAAACCATCGAGAACGCGTTCGATGCGGTGCTCGATGTTGTAGGCGTCCTGGCGGTGCAGTTCGTGCTGCAAGTGATCGTAGCGTGCGGCGAGCCGCTTTTGCTCGGCAGGATCCGTGGCCGCGGCGATCGATTCGGCGACTTCGACGGCCTCGCGCTGCAGCGATACCAGATCGGCCAAGGCCGCGCACGCTTCATCGTGCAAGGTTCGGCCCGGCTCGAAGGTGGGCTGTTGTTCCAGATAGCCGACGTGCGCAGCCGGGTGAATGTCGCAGGCGCCGGAATCGGCCTCGTCCTTGCCGGCAAGAATCCGGAGCAACGTGGTTTTGCCGCTTCCGTTGGGACCGACCAGCCCTACGCGATCGCCGGGGCGAAGCTCGAAGCTTACGCCCTGCAGCACTGGATCGGGTCCGTAACGTTTCTTCAGGTCGACGACGTCCAGCAGAATCATTCTTGGTGCAAATCTGGGGAGGACGGGCGTGGCTTGGCACGCCAGACGCCCGGGCGAACGGCGCCGGACGTGCGATTGGCTATTTGAATACCGTGTATTCTACACAATTCCGGGGCCGTCGCCTTCGCCCCCCTCCCGATCGGGCGAGGCAGTCACAACGGCGGCCGAAGGGCGATCGCCGCGACTGGAGAGCGTGTAAATGACGCCGCCGAACGTGAAGAGCACTGCGGACCCGATCAGCACGACCGACAGATTTTCTCGCTGGGTGAGAACGCCGCCAGCGACGCCACCGACGACAGCGCCGACGCCGACGCTCAGCAAGACGCCGAGCAGGCGGCGTGGTCGGGTGATGCCGATGCCGAAGCCGACGAGAAGGCCGATCATGATGCCTGCGGCGCCTCGCATGGTGGCTTCCTCTTTTTGCTGCGCCCAACAAACGTCGAGGGTGGACGTGGCCTGTGTGGACGAGACCGCTGGACGGGACTTGTCAAAGACGGTTTCGTTGGCGCTCATCACTAGCGTGCGCACGCCCGCCATACCGATGGCCACGACGGCCGTCAGCAGCAACAGCGTGCCGACGGAGAAGCCGTGCCGCAGTTGGTTGTTCGAGGTGTCAGTCATTTGACTTGCGCGAGTTGTCGCGCTGCGACTTGATCGTTTACTGATTGCGGGTTGGTCCGCGGGTAAACAGCTTGCCGTCGGCGCGGTTGGCCAGTTGCTGAAGGACCGTCATGTCGATGAAATTGGTGATCGAGTCAGTTCGGCCGTCGCCGAAAAGAAAATTGCAGACGTCGCCGTGCTCGGAACTGAAACCACCGACGAACAGGTCGCTGGGCGTTGCCGACGACTTGCCGGCGGACACGGGGACGCCGCTCCCGTAGATGTCGCTGGTGTCGCCGGGCGTTTTGCCGGGCGGCGTGCCTGCGTTGCGGAGCGTCGAGCGAGTGCCGGACATCCAGCCGAGGTCGCCGCTGCCGACGAGCTTTTCACCGACGTAAATGGTGTGAGCGAGGCCATCGGTAACGTCCTTGCGGCCGATGTGGCTGTTGAGGAACAAGACGCCGTTGTTGTCGGTGTCAATTGGCCTTTCCAGATCGTTTTGGCATCCGGCGTAGTTGCTGGCGACGGCAACGGTGGTCGTCTGGCTGGCTGCGGATGGCGCCGGCCCGGCGATCCGCCCCGGGCCGCAACTGGGGCACACAAAGACCGGCAGGGTGATCGCGCGCGGCGCGGCGTTTTTCGGACTGTACGCGCCGACAGTGAGGTCGATGTTCTTGAAGATCACTTTTTCGTCGAGGTACGGCAGCAGATGCACCACCCAGCTCATCTGATAGCCTTTGGCGATGTTGTGGATCGGCCCTTGCATGTCGACGGAGCCGGGCGGCAGCACCTCGTGGGCTGAGTCGTAGTTGCTTAGGGCGGCGCCGATTTGCGTGAGGTTGCTCAAGCAGGACATCCGTCGAGCGGTTTCGCGGGCAGCCTGAACGCCGGGCAAAAGCAACGCAATCAGAATACCGATGATCGTGATAACGACCAGCAGTTCGACCAACGTAAAGCCGCGGCGGTTGGCAGTCGTCGGGGCTATCGTCAAGATTCGGCGTCTTCGAGCGCAATCAACTTTGCTTTTCATAGCGATCCTCCAAGACCGTTTGTTTCGTACACCGGCTGCGATGCACCGGATCGTCGGGATAGTCGGCCTCGACGGTGACGCGATGCTGCGCGGCGCGGCCAGCGACCTTTTCGATGCGGATTCTCACCACCCCGGCGTTCTTCGCGGCGAGTTCGCTGGCGGTGATGGTCCAGGTCTCACCGGTGTAGGTGGGCTGGCCAGCAAGCCGCACGGCGGCGCGTTCGAGACCGGCTTCGGCCAGCCACTGCGCCTGCAGGCTCCATTGCTGCGTGTCGGCCGCCTCGCGGGCAGTGAGGGCCAGTCGGGCCAGCACGACGAACATCGCCGCGGCTAGCGTGAAGCAGACCATGATGATGATGAGAATGGCTCCGCACCGGCTTGGTCGTCGCTCCGCGTTTGGCAATGAGCGAGGGGGGCGGCGTTTGCGATTGTTTGCGATGTGAGTCATTATGTCACTTGGCCTCTTCTCGGCCCTTAGGCAATCGAAGATCCCAGGCGAGCGCCGCATCGATTTTCAGGCATCGATTGCCGGACATCTCAACGTCGGCCGGCGCGATCAGCAGGGAAATCAGCTTGTTGCCGTTGCTCGGGGCAGTTGCGAGGCTTGCGGTGTAGCCCTGGCCTAGTTCGAAACGGTCTTGGCCGACCAATACCTCGGCGGATCGCTCGTATCGCGTGATGGCGCTGCCTTCGATGACATATTCCACGGACCGCTTGGGGTCGAACGGGTTGGACGTGCCTTCGGCCGTCGCAACGCTAAGCGTGGGTAGCTGCAACGTGATTGTGTCCGTACGCGTTAACGAACTGTTGGCGATTGTTGCGGCGGCGTGGACATCGCGGCGAAACTGGTCCGTCAGTCGGTCGAGTGAGGCCGCGCGTTCGACGCTTGCGCGGCCGGCGCCCTCGGCCCGCAACAGCGCGCACAGCAGGGTGATGGCGATGCCGGTGAGCACAGCGCCGCTGGTCATGACGACGACCATTTCGATCAGCGAGTATCCGGTCCTTCGGCTCATCGATCGTCCTTCCAGTAACGCCATGTGGTGATGGTCAACGGAGGCAGGTATTGGCCCGTCCGATCCTGCCAGCGGAGGGAAACGGCGATGCGTTTAGCGGGCGGGGCCTTCGGGTCGGATTGTTCGGTCACTTGCACCTTGAGTTCCGCGCCGGGCAGGCGGTCACCGACGGACGCGGAGAGGCGTTCTTGGGCAGCCGTCTGCGGGGTCAGGTCGGACCACCGGCGTGTGGCGAGCCGCTCCATGACGTTGCCCAGTTCGACGGCGGCCAACTGACGCTGTTCCAGCGATTTGCGGTTGGCGGCCGTGGCCATGAGCAATTGAAGACAGACGACCAAGAGGGTGCCCAGCAGCACGCCGGCCACGGCAAGTTCGATCAACGTCGTTCCGCGTCGGGCGATGTGCATGTCAGTTGGTTGCCGCCGCTTGGATCAATGTAATCAAGGGGAGAAACAGTGCCACTACGATAAAGGCTACCATCGCGCCGAAAAGCACGACAATGGCAGGGAAGGCCGTCTGCGCGATCGCCTGGAGGCGGTAGCTGAATCGGCGGCGACTGCTTTGGGCCATCTCTCGGAGGGCCCAGGAAAGGTTTCCCGCCCGTTGCGCTGCCTGAAGTATGGCAAGGTCGGCCCGGCCGATCAAGCCGCATCGGCGGAGGCTTTCGGCCCAATCGGCGCCGGCGGCGATGTCGTCGGCCGCCCGGGCCAGTCGGCGGCGGATGCTTGGCCTCGGGTACGACCGTGCGAGGCCGGTGATGCCGTCGAGCAGTGGACGCTCCTGTCTTGCCACGATCGCCAGACTGTCCATCAGGTTTGCCGCGTCAAGCCGCCGCAAGAACCATCCTATCCCGGGCAAGTCCCACTGTATCCAGCCATAATGACGCAACGTCGCGTGGAAGACAAAGACGGTAAGCGCGAGCCAAAACGGGCCGGAGAGATACCAATAATTCACGGCGAAGTCGGAGACGCTGATTAGCAACCGGCAGGGCCCCGGCAACACGACTCCAAATTCTTTGAACATCTTCCCGAACTTCGGCGCAATACAACACATGACGAACGAGAGGATTCCGGCCCCGTAGCACAGCATCGCAATGACATAGATTAGTTTGCCGGCAACCGATGTCCAGACCGATCGGTAGTGGCCGACGGTGGTCACTGCGTCTTGCAAAGCGGAGGGAAGCGAGCCAGATTCGCAGCCCATCC
>JAJFUI010000107.1 GCA_021372555.1 Planctomycetaceae bacterium
CTATCGTCCATCTGCGCCATGCCGGCCTCCTCCAAGCCGTAGTTGTTCGTGGCGTTCATCATCGCCTGATATTTCGGCGGGAGGTAGGTAAAGACGTGCATGCGGGTCGTGTTATGCCAGATAAAGAACGGCTTGCCGTCCTTCTTGGCCTTGTCCATGAAGCCCTTGGTGCTCTCGACCAGCACGTCGTCGAAGGTCTGCATATCGTACTTGGCTGGGCGACCGGTCTGCCAGTTCTGTCGATCCGTCATGTTCGGGAACGGCGCCAGCGGGCCTTCATCCACGATCTTCTGCTTGCCGACTTTCCCCCAACGCGGCTCCACCGTGGCGTCGTCCTTGTTGGTCGCCCAACAATGGACCAAATTGCGCGGGCCGTACTTGTCGATCCAGTCCTGGGGATAGTCGAACCAATAGGGGTCCGACATCGCGTCGAGGTGATACAGGTAGCCAAAGAATTCATCGAAGCCGTGAACTGTCGGCAGATACTTGTTCAGATCGCCAAGGTGGTTTTTGCCGAACTGCCCGGTGGCATAGCCCTGCGCTTTTAGCGCGGTGGCCAGGGTGCAGGCTTTGGCCGGGATACCGACGTCCGCTCCGGCTTGGCCGACGGTCGTCAGACCCGTGCGCAAGGGGAGTTCGCCCGTGATGAAGTTGGCCCGGCCCGCCGTGCAACTAGCCTCGGCGTAGTAGTCGGTAAACATCATCCCCTCGGCGGCCAGCTTGTCGAGATTCGGCGTCTTGCCGGACATGATCCCGCGATGGTAGGCGCCGATGTTGAACCAGCCGACGTCGTCGCCCATGATGACGAGAATGTTGGGCTTTCTCGGCTCGGCCGCGTGCAGTGTCGTTGGCTGTGACACGCCGCCCAGAAGCCCCAGACCGATTGCAAGCCCGCCGGTCGCCGTCGTGGCGGCTTTGAAGATTCGCTCAATCGCGTTTTGGATGTTGGGCCTCGACATAACTGCCACCTCCCCTTTTCCTGTTCCTGGTTAATGCATGACGCTATGCGAGCATTCACTCACGCTTCAATTGCTTGACGATCCTCTCGATGTATGGGTCGGCGTGCTCAAAGAACCGCTTCAAGCCGCTGCACAGGTAGTTCAGCCCGGGCTGTCCGTCGGGCGTTTTGATGAATCGGTTTTTCGGACATTCGCCCCAGCAGGCCGACAGGTACTCGCACTCGCGGCAGTATTGCGGCAGTGTGTCGCGCTTGGCAAAGCCGAACTCCATCTGCCGACGCGAGAGGACCATCTCCGAGATCGGCCGAACGTGGATATCGCCCAGGCAATACTCGGGATAGACGTAGTGGTCGCAGGAGTAGACGCGGCCGTCGTGTTCCAGGGCCACGCCCTTACCGCAGAACTCGCCCGTGACACACCGCTGCGCCGGAAAGCCCATCCACTGAGCCACTGCCGTCTCGAACAGGTCGACCAGCACGCGGCCCAGGTCCTTGCTGTGCCACTCGTCAAAGACCTTGCAGAGGAAAGAGCCGTAGTCGTCGGGATCGACCGACCAGTCGGTGACGATCGAATCGGGCGAACCGGGTCTGGCCCCAGGTGTGCCCATCACGGGAAGGGCGGCTGGGTTCCAGTGTTGTGGCGCGACGGTGCGAAACTCCTTCGGCTCGACGCATGGGATCAGTTGCACGTACGTTGAACCGATCTCGCGCGTCAGGAAACGATACACGTCCAACGGCCGTTTGACGTTCAGTCGGTTGACCACGGTCAGCGTGTTGAACTTCACGCCGTGTTTCCTGAGGAGCTTCGCGGCGGCGAAGACCTTATTGAACGTCGGCTCGCCCCCTTTGGTCACGCGATAGGCGTCGTGTAGATTGCGCGGCCCGTCGATGCTCAGCCCTACCAGGAAGCAGTGCCTCCGCAGGAACCGGCACCACTCTTCGTCCAACAGCGTGCCGTTGGTCTGAAGGTCGTTTTCGATCCGTTGGTGCGGCTTCCGATGCTTTTCCTCCAGTTCGACCACCTTGCGGAGGAAATCCAGTCCCAAGAGCGTCGGCTCGCCGCCCTGCCATGAGAAGACGACCCGGTCGCCGTCCTGCCCTTCGATGTATTGGCGGATGAACTCGTCCAGCAGATCGTCCGCCATCCGCTCACCTGACCGGTGGTCAAGCAGATTCTGTTTGCTCAGATAATAGCAGTACTGGCAGTCGAGGTTGCACGCCGAGCCAATCGGCTTGACCATGGCGTGGAAGCGGCGTCTGGTAGTTCGCAGGGCCTCGCTGGCTTCCCAATCTACGAAATGAGCTTGCGAGACTCCCATTGGGTCCTCCGTACCAGAATTAGCAAGCCCAATTCAGGCGTTCCCAGCCATGTCGGAGTAACAGGTGGCAAATTGTACGCAGGCAATGTACCCAAGACCATCGTTGGCCGGGATCGTAAGATTTCCTGAGTGGAAAAGTGCGGGGAAGGAACGGGACAAGCCGTGGCGCCCCGCGGTGACGGGAGAAGGTTGGGGGAACGCTAATCGACACTGATTTCCACTAACTCAGGACGAGTGGCCGGCTGGTCTGAGATCCGACAAGCTGTCCGGCCACCAGAATCGCCGGGCGGGAATGAAACCGGGGGACGCTGGCGGCTCACCGCGGAGGACGCACGTACGCAGGGGCAGTTCCTCGGCGTTCTTCGGGGCCTCGGTGGTCGAGTGTTCCGCTACGAAGCGGCGTCAGGTACGGGGTATCTGACCTGCGATCGTAAGGCTGCGACCTCGCTGTTCTTGGTTCTGACGAAGTGGCCTATGACCGACCCGACGCCGAGGAGTGAGACGGGGAGTTCGCCGAGGCTCTGCGAGATTCTGTCGGTGAGGTCCGGATGTCTGCCGAAAAATCATGCTCGCCAGTCCGCCGCCGGCGATATCGCGACGCGCGAGATATGGGGGCGTCGCGGTGGAAACTAGCTGCGTCCCCTGCAATTCCCCCTCATTAGCACGCAGCCTACGTCACTTTTGCGGAGCGCGTTCCTTGAGTAGCCTGATCTTGAGATCCAGGAGATGCAACCGTTCGCGATCGATGTCGGCCTTCGTGTCGAAACCCGCCTGCACCCTGACTTCGGCGACCCGAACCTGTTCGGCCTGCTGCTTCACGGCCTCGGTCAACACTTGGATTTTCGCTTCCCGGGTGTCTGCCGCGTCGGCCCGGGCGTTGGCCAGGTCGGCTTTCGCTTGGGTGAGCGTCGCCAAGGTCGTCCAGCCGACGGACCACAATCCCGCGTCGAGCTTCACGAGCTCGGTGAGCGTCTCGACGCGTTCCTTCCGCGCCGCCTTGAGCTCGGCGACCTGATCTTTCGCCTCGGCGTCGCGCAAGACTCTGACTTTCGCGTTGAGGAAAAGCGCCCGCGACGCAAGTGCGGCGGCCTTCTGCTTCTGCTCGGCCATTCTGAGCAGAAACGCGTCGTTTCTTGCATGTATCCTTAATATTGCGGCCCGGGCTCTCTGGCTCACTGCGGTCTCCAGTTGGGCATCGAGCAAAGCGGCTCGGGCCTTGACCAGCGCGTCGAGCGGCGCCGTGCCTGCCTTATATCGCTTCGTAAACTTCTCGACACTTTCGGCCAATTCCGCGACTTGTTTCTCTCGCAACGCCTTGATCTCATACTCGTTCTTCCCCTCTCCGTTCACTCGGAACGAGGTCGGCGACGAAGCCAAGGACCACCAAAACACGTCGTTTGCCTGGTTTCGAGTAGCGGCCGTTGTCATCCCGGCGAACTGCCTGCCCGCGGCCTCCGCCAGAATGGCCGCGATCGCGTCCGGCTTGTGCGCCGCGTCCAACTGGGCATTGACCAAAGCGGCGTCCGCCTCGGCAAAGGTTTCGCCCGTGACGACGTAGCCCACCTCGTACTGAAGCGTGTAGATCTTGACGAGCTCCGTCAGTGTCTCCAGGCGTTCTTTCTTCAGTGTCTTAACCTGCGTCGCCAAGTCCTCCTCCCCAGCGACGCCGCGCCCGGCGATCAGGGCCAACAAGAGAGCCGCAATGATGGGACGTGTCATGTCTTTGCCTTGGAAAAGGAAGGTTAGTGCGATGGTCGTCAGAGAATAGCCAGTTACGCACTTCTTGGTGCGTGCAAGCCGCACAAGCCGAACACCACATCTACTGAAGCCACCACAGCCGTGATCAAGGCCGCTTTCATTCGTTCCCGCGCTTTCTATTAGCGTAGATCAGTGGAA
>JAJFUI010000010.1 GCA_021372555.1 Planctomycetaceae bacterium
TGGCATCGCACAATTGGCCTTTAGCTGACAGGTGGGACTGGCGTAAAATGCGAATGGCCCTTCGCACAGGTCTCAGGACATTGCGTCTTTGGGCTTCGATTTCAGCACTGACGCCGATGGCCGCATCCAAGCCCCAAGACCTAAAGATCCAACACCGACACGTGGAAATGAAACCCCTGATTGCAGTTACCATTGGCGATCCGGCCGGCGTCGGCCCGGAGATCATCGCGGGCGCTTGGCCGGAGAGCGTTGTTCACGAGTGGTGTCGGCCGCTGGTGATTGGACAGCCGGAAATCATTCGCCGCGCGGTCGAGCTATGGGGAACCGGCGTGCGCGTCGAGGAGATCGAACAACCCGAGGACGCCCGGCCGTCGCCAGGCGTGATCCCGTGCCTCGCCTGCGGTTCGTCCGACGCCTTGGAGGTTCCGCCCGGCACGCTGGACGCCCGGGCAGGCCAAGCGGCTTACGACGCCATCATTAAGGCCACATCGCTCGCGCTGGCGGGTCGCGTGGACGCGATTACCACCGCCCCGCTGCAGAAAGAGGCATTGCACCGCGCCGGCCACGATTACCCGGGGCACACCGAGCTGCTGGCCCACGTCTGCGGCGTCGACGACTACGCCATGATGCTGTACCTTGGCCCCAGCGAAGATCTGCTGCCGCCGGCCGGTCTGGCCGTAGTCCACGTGACGTTGCACACAGCGATGCGAAACGTTTTTGCGCAGTTGACCGTCGATGCAATCTTGAGCAAGGCTCGACTTGCTGATCGGTTCATGTTGCGGCTGATGCCGCAAGCTCATAAGCCCACGGCCGGTCGCAAAGGCCACGATGTTCATAGTCCCGCAGTGAGGCGGAAGGACCATGCAAAATCAGAACCACAAACGCCGCGGCCACGGATCGGCGTCTGCGCACTCAACCCGCACGCCGGCGAGGGCGGACTATTCGGTGACGAAGAGCTTTCGGTGATTCGCCCGGCCGTCGAGCGGGGAATCGCCGAGGGGCTGCGGCTCGAGGGCCCGTTGCCGGTCGACACTCTGATGGTCCAGGCTCGGGATGGACGCTTCGATGCCGTCGTGGCCATGTATCACGATCAGGGGCACATCGCCCTGAAGCTCTTAGGCATGCACCGGGCGGTCAATGTGACGCTGGGACTGCCGATCATCCGCACGAGCGTCGCCCACGGCACCGCGTTCGACATCGCCTGGCAGCGTCGCGCCGAGACCGGCAGCCTCATCGAGGCGCTCCGCGTGGCCAGCCGGCTGGCCGTAGCGAAAAGAGAGGAAGGTCTTGGGGCGTAGATCTTGGCAATTGGATTTGTCCGGTTCGCCCTCCCCTGCCCTGCCCCGCCCGTGTCCTGGCACGGCGACTGGCCGTCTTAACGCACGGCTCGATGCCGATGCTCCGGCCCTCGCCTTCACGTGGTCACTGGAGTAAACTAGAAAGATTGTTTCAGAGGATAGTGATGGTGTTGTGAGGACTCTGATGGGTTGGGAATACAGCGAGAAGACAAAGCAACTCTTTCTGGACGCGGTACACGGCAAGCCTGGAACCCACCTCGGCGAGATTGAAGACCCGGACGGCCTTGGCGAACACGGATCAGTCGCGTGCGGCGACGCCATCCGCTTCACCTTCCGCGTCCGACGGCATCCGGACGATCCCACGAAGGATGTTATCACCACGGCGCGCTACCTGACGTTTGGCTGCACCTCCGCTATCGCGGCCTCCGAGGCGCTGTGCACGATCATCGAGCAGACTGAGCGCACGCCGATCGAGGCGCTGAAGATCACGAACAATGACATCGTCCAGTTCTTGGAGGGCCTGCCGAGGCAGAAGGTTCACTGCTCGGTGATGGGCGCCGAGGCCCTCGAAGCCGCCGTCTTCAACTGGGCGCAGAAGCGAGGCGTCGATCTCGCTCGCCTCGGCGTCACACTGCACACCGCCGACCAGGAAGAGGGGCGAATCGTCTGCAAGTGTTTCTCGCTGAGCGAGCCGTACATCCGCCGCAAAATCAAAGAACTGAATTTGCATACCGTCGCGGAAATAACGGGGGCAATCAAGGCAGGCGGGGCCTGCGCGTCGTGCCACCATGCACCCGGCGGGCTGCAAGACCTGCTGGATGAAACTTGGGGAAACCGCGATCTAAAGCTGAAGGTGCTCCCCGAGCTTCCTTTGGTCGAACCAGTGCAGGCGGCCGCGCCGCCCAGCGAGCGTGTCGTCGATTCGCCTTACCAGTTCAGCAAGAAGATCGAAGCCGCGATCAACGAGCATGTGCGGCCAATGCTCCAGTGCGACGGTGGCGACGTCGAGATCATCGACATCAAAGACACGGTGGTCTATTGCCGTTTGCAGGGCGTCTGCAAGGGTTGCGCCAGCGCGCAACAAACGCTCCGCATGTTGATCGAGCAGACCCTAAAGGACCGGGTCGATGAACGAATCCGAGTCATCGGTGTTTGAGAGGCGCTGAAAACAGTGACAATTACCTACGTCGACAACAATGCCACCACGCGGGTCGCGCCTGAGGTTTATCAGGCGATGGGCCCCTATTTCACCGACGACTACTTCAATCCCAGTTCGATGTACGAGCCGGCGAAGCGGATCGCCCGAGCGATCGCCGAGTCGCGACAACGGATCGCCCGCCTGTTTGGGCTCCACGATGACCGGGAAATCTTGTTTACCGGCTGCGCGACGGAGAGCGACAACGCGGCGATCTTCGGAGCGGCCCGAGCAAACCCTCATCGCCGGCACATCATCACCACCACCGTTGAGCATCCCGCGGTCCTGGACGTATGCAAGGACTTCGAGCGGAACGGCTACGACGTGACGTTTCTCGGCGTCGATCGCAACGGCAACCTGGACATCGGGGAGTTCGTGCGCGCCCTGCGCCCCGACACGCTGTTGGTGACGATCATGCATGCCAACAATGAAACCGGCGTAGTGTTCCCGATCGAGCAGTTGTCGCGCCTGACGAAGGAAACCGACCCGACCATTCTCTTTCATACCGATGCAACACAAAGCGTTGGCAAAGCGCCGCTCGACTTGCCGCGGCAGTTTCCGCACGTCGACATGCTTTCGTTTTCCGGCCACAAGTTCCACGCGCCCAAGGGAGTCGGTGGGCTGTACGTGAAGCGGGGTACGCCCTGCCGACCGCTTCTCATCGGCGGCCATCAGGAGGACGGTCGTCGGGCGGGCACGGAGAACGTTCCCTACATCGTCGGTATGGCCTGCGCCATGCAAGTGGCGGCCGACTGCTACGACGACGAAGACACCCGCGTGCGGCGGCTCCGCGACCGGCTCGAGACGGCCATCGAGGCGCAGGTGCCCTACGTGATCGTCAACGGCAAAGACGCGCCGCGGCTGCCGAACACCCTGAGCATCTGTTGCTATTCGGTCGAGGGCGAGGCCATTCTTGCCATGCTCGATAGCGACGGCATTTGTGCGTCGAGCGGATCCGCCTGCACGTCTGGGTCGTTGGAGGCCTCGCACGTCCTGCGAGCAATGAAGGTGCCGGTGCATGCCGCCCACGGCTCCGTCCGATTCAGCTTCAGCCGGTACAATACCGACCAGGACGTGGATCGCATCGTTGAGGCATTCCCGGCCGTGATCGCCAACCTGCGGAAGATCTCGCCCCTCTGGGACTCGCAAAAGAACGAGCCGCGGATCTCGGAGCGAGTGGTGGCATAGGTCGCCGGGCGCCCCCCCCTGCCCTGCCCCGCTTGCTCGGCGTCAGGCTGGATCATGCGGCGGTCTCGTCGAATCACAAGAGCACCGCCGCGCCGTCCAAACGATATCACCCCGCGGTGGGGTGTCGTTAGTTGCCGGTGTATCGCCGTTGGGGCAGGCAGATTGATGGCCTGGCTCACGACGAACGGCATGGGACTGGGAGCGTCCGGACGGCGCGCACCCGACGCACTGTCCTGCTGGGCCCGCTTATCAAGACATCGTCAGTCAGCCGCCTTGCCGCATAGTTCGCATCTTTCCAGTTGGGCGGTGAGCTTTGGTACTGGGTTTGCGAGCCATGAGCGATTGACTACAATTTGGCGGCGGAAAAGACAACGCATTCCTTCAGACCCGCGTCCCTCCGCGCCAAGACCTGCCTGCCGTGCGTTGTTGTAAGCGGAGCATTGAACTCAGCCATCGCGGCCCGAAGGATGAAAGGAATCAGATGCTTGCCGAATGCACGATGACGTCCAGCCGCCCAGCAGTCCTGACCGTGAGTGCGCCGCCCGTGGCCGTGGCTGGCCAGCGGGTGGTCTCGCTGGATGTCCTGCGGGGCTTCACGATGCTCTGGATCGTCGGCGGGGCCGAGCTTCTGCTGAACGCCGTCAAGTGCTTCTATCCCGACCCGGTCGTAGTCGACGCCTTGGGCAGGCATCTCGATCATCCACAATGGGAAGGTTTCGTGGCATGGGACTTCATCATGCCGCTGTTCCTCTTCGTTGTCGGGGCCGCGCTCCCCTGGGCGATGGCGAAACGAATGGGGCCGGGGCAGTCCCTCCTCGCCACTTACTGGAGAATTCTCCGGCGCGTGGTCGTCCTGTGGGTTCTCGGGATGCTGGTCCAGCAAGTTCGCTATCAGCCCGAGGTGATGGAACTTTATAGCAACACGCTGCAGGCGATAGCCATTGGGTATCTGGTCACCTCCGTAGCGCTGCTGCACCTGCCATTGTCAGGACAAATCGCGCTATTCGCCTCGCTGGTGCTTGGATACGGCGGACTGCTAATGTTTGCGCCGTTTCCCGGTTACCCCGGGGGCACGCTGCGGGTTGATGCCAACTTCCCGCTTTGGATCGATCAGCTAGTGCTCGACGTGTCTCGCCGGGATCGAGGCTTCACCTGGGTCGTCACAAGTCTTGGCTTTTCCGCGACTGTCCTTCTGGGGGCCCTGGCCGGGCAATTGCTCCGCACTCGGCTGTCGGCGTCCCGCAAGCTCCTTGCGCTAGCGACCACAGGTGTGGCTCTCGCGGTCTCCGGCTGGGTCTGGAGCTATTGGCTGCCGCTGAACCGCCATGTTTGGACCAGTTCAATGATCCTTTGGACCGGCGGACTCAGCTTCCTAGTCCTCGCGGCATCCTACGCGGTCCTCGATGTGGCGGGCGTGCGGCGCTGGGCCTATCCATTCGTCGTGGTTGGCGCAAATGCCCTGCTGGCGTACTCGTTAGACCCGCTGATCGATCCGTGGACTCGCCCGCTAATGCGGTCGGTGGCGCCTGACTGGTCCACGCCAGGCATTCGGCTCGCCGCCGCCATTATCGAGGTAGGAGCACTTTGGGTGATCTGCTGGGTCCTGTACCGTCGCCGCATCTTTTTGCGGGCCTAGCCAGACGACGGGAAAGCGGCTTTCCGTCGGCGGGGCCGTCTCGCAGCCTCGTCCCGTCGAGCGTGCTGTCTACGCAAGCATAGGGGGCGGCAAATTTTCGCCCAACTGCGCCACCGTCGCCGCGCCAGCCCGTCTGCCGCGGTTTGCTTTACGGCGGCTAGAGTGGCCGGTTCCCGGTGACCGATGCGACTTATGAGGTCCGTTGGCCGAGGCGAACACCCACTATGCCACGCTTGGATGGCTTCGTCATCGCAAACGGGGGCTTCACTAAACAGTGGTCAGCATTATACTGAGTTGATAGAGCGTAGCGACTGCGCCAAGTGACGCGGTAGCGATGCCTTCAGGTCTTGCCGTGACTAGTCGCACCCCAATTCGTTACGCCGAGTCGGCGGATACAACACGGCGTAGCTTTTTGCGAACGCTGGCCGTTGGCGCGTCCGCGGCCCTGTTGTCGCAGTCCGCGTTCGCTGGGCAAGTAATCCAGAAGAAAAGCGGACCCCGTCGCCGGCCCACGGCGTTGGTGTTCGACGAGATGTCCCACTGCCACGTGCCGACTCGCCATCGGTACGAATGTCCGCAGCGTTACGATGCGGTGCTGCAGTCGCTTAGCAAGAGCACCTACTTTGGCGCGCTAAAGCCCATTCAACCGCGTGCAGCCACCGATGACGAGATACTGACCTGCCACACCGAAGCCTACATGGCCAAGGCGCGGCGGGAGATCGAGGCCGGTGTCAAGAAGCTTAGCACCGGCGATACGTTCGTCTGCCACGACTCGTTTAAGGCCGCTGACTACGCGGCCGGGGCGGCGTGCGTCGGGGTCGAAACCGTGCTGTCCGGCAAAGCCCGAAACGCCTTCTGCATCATCCGTCCGCCAGGACACCACGCCTGTAGGGATCGCGGGATGGGCTTTTGCATCTTCAACAATGCCGGCATCGCCGCCCGGCATGCCCAGCGGAAGCTTGGCGTTGGCAAGGTGCTCATCGTCGACTGGGACGTGCATCACGGAAATGGCACGCAGGACATCTTTTACGAAGATGACTCCGTGTTCTACTTCAGTACGCACCAGAGCCCTTGGTATCCGTGGACCGGCACGAAAGACGAGACCGGCCACGGCAAAGGGCTTGGCACGACGCTCAATTGCCCGCTCTCGAAGGGCGCCGGGCGGAAAGAAGTCTTTGCCGCATTCGAGCATCGCCTCGGACCGGCTGCCGACCGCTTCAAGCCTGAGCTTGTGATCATCTCTGCCGGGTTTGATGCGCGGCACGGCGATCCGTTGGGTCGCTTGGAGCTGACCGATCGCGATTACATCGACTTGACCGCCTTTGTCATGGACATTGCAAAGCGGCACGCCGGCGGCCGGCTGGTGTCGATTCTCGAAGGCGGTTATAGCTTGACCGGCCTGGCGAGCGCCGCCGCCGCCCACTGCGGACGGCTGCAGCAGGTTTAGCTCGATTCGCCTGCGTAGCGACTGCCGACGAAGAACTCTTCCTTACGCGCGCAGCATCGCAGCCAAATTGCCATGCCTGCATTGCTAGCGGCGATGAAATACCGGGCACCGATCAGCTGGCGGCCGTATCGACCCCGGCACGTCGCATACGATGGCGAGCGCGGCTAAGGATCGGACCGATGCTGTTCTCGGGCATGCCTACCAGGAGACTGATCTCATGGTAGCTCTTGCCCTCGATGTGATACATGCGAACCACCTGCGCCTCAGTGCCGGCCAAGCCCTGCAGAAGCCGTTCGACCTCTTCGTGCTCGCCGAGTCGCTCCTCGACCGGTGGATGCGGGTCAGGAATGCCCTCGGCGGCGTGGGTGGCGCTGTCGCCCAACGGCGATGCGGACATTCGCGACAAAAGTTCCTTTACGACGATCCGGCGGGCGACGACAGTCAGATACGTGGCCAAGCTGCTGCGGCCACGGAAACCGCGAAGTACGGCGAAGTCGTTTTTGATCGTTCCCAGAAAGACTTCGGCGCACAGATCATCTCGGTCGGCGTCCGAGATGCGAATGCTACGGGCGCGTGCAGTGTGAGCGACCACATGGACTACCAAGCCCATAAACCGGTCAACGAAATCTTCCCACGCCCTGGGCTTTCGTTGCAGGCAGCGGTCCAACAGGTTCCGGTCGATCTCAGAGAGTGCCACGCTCGGGTGTCCTCGTGTGTAAGGAAAACAGGGCAAGAGGACGAAAATGGGCGATTAGCTCACGCGACTATCGATTCTAATTCTAAACGTCGGAAGAAACAAGCCTGACGCGTGCAGTTTGCCCGCCCGCGAGCCGTCGCTTTCAGCGTCTTTGGGCTGTTCTTTCGCCGCTCGCGGCAAGCAAGTAAACGGTTTCAACGAAAAGGTTTGTGACCAATCGCCGCGCAGCTAGTCGCGCGCCCCCACTTCCCAATGCGCACCGTCCAGCCACGCCCGCCAGCTCTCGTACTTTGGATCGTTCAGCTTCATCGATAGCATCGGGTTTCGCTTCGGTCGCACCGGGCTGTTGATGAGCTTCATGCGGGCCTCACGCGGCGTGCGTCCCCCTTTCTTTACGTTGCACGTCAGGCAAGCGCACACCACATTTTCCCAGGTTGTCGCGCCGCCACGGCTCCGCGGCATCACATGATCGATGCTCAACGCGTGCGTCGGAAAGTGCCGCCCGCAATATTGGCAAATGTGTCCATCGCGGGCCAGTACGTTCCGGCGGTTCAGATGCAGCTTCTGCTTCGGTAGCCTGTCGAATCGCAGGAGACGAATAACGCGCGGCACCTGAATCTCGAAGTTCACCGCCCGAATCCAATCGTCGCCCGGCAGTTTGGCTTCTGCCAGCAATTCGCCCAATTCGCGCCAAGAGTCGAACGAGTACGTAGCGAACTGTCCCTGCTGGAAGTGAATGACCTCGGCCAACTCGCGGCAGAGCAAACCGAATGCCCTCCGGACATTCACCACATGGACTGCCATGTAGAGCCGATTCAGAACCAGTACGCTACAAGAGAGCGAGTTGCCAGGGGGGGACGGGGGGGTGGAGTGTGCGACAGCGACATCCCGTCGCACGCTGTGCGCCCTGCCAGATTGCGCATCGGCCGTTTGAGAGCCGCTCACGTGCAACCCCTTCACACAACGCTTTGCGCAGCGAAGTCCTTCCCGCGCAAAGTCTTCCTGCAGTCGTCACGCTCCACGTGACGGAGTTCCTCGCGAAACGCGAGGGGCACGCAGCGCCCTTTATTCTAGCTGATCTCCGCGGCGCTGGCCAGTCGGCGTTTCGTGGCGCGACAACCACAGCGATTTCCCCCAAGGGTCGGCTTGTCGGGTCGCGCCTTTAGCATTAGGATGATGAGTGACAGGTGTGGGGAGCCTTTCTTACGGAATTCGGCCTGAAGGCCGACTGGCAGCGGGGAGCGGAGCCATGATTCGGTACTCATGCGACCTGTGCAAACGGGAACTCAGTTCGCAGAACGACCTGCGTTACGTCGTGAAGATGGAGATCTATGCGGCGTTCGATCCGGCCGCCGTGAACGCCGACGAAGAAGACCGCGACCATCTGGAAGAAATCCAGGACATCCTCGAAGGGCTGGAGGACTCGGCCAGCGAGGAAATCGGCGACGACGTCTATCAACAACTGCGGTTCGATCTTTGCCCGGAATGCCGCAGGAAGTTCATCAAGAACCCATTGGGGCGGAAACCCGCGAAGGCATTCGGCTTTAGCAGCAACTGATGGGCCGGCCGTTCGCTTTTCCTCGCCCGCGTGTGCCGCAGCGCAAGCGGCAGGCGATTTTATTCGCCGTCCTGCTTTCAATTCTGGCGGCGCTGCAGCAATGGCGGCCCGAGCTATTCCACGTCGGTTCGCACTCGCGAAGGCCGCCGGAATCCGGCCGCATCGAGCGCGTCGTTGACGGCGACACCCTGATCTTGGCGAGATCGCACGAGCGCGTCCGCCTCATCGGCGCGAACACGCCGGAAACCGTGAAGCCGGACTGGCCGGTCGAGCCATGGGGGCCGGAGGCATCGGAATTCACGAAACGCTTCGTCGCCGCAGGCGAAGTTCGGCTTGAGTTTGACGGGCCGCAGCGGGACAAGTACAGTCGACTTCTCGCCTACGTCTGGGTTGGCGAACGCATGCTCAACGAGGAACTCATCCGCGCCGGCCTGGCGCGCGCGGAGTTGAACTACCCGTACTCCGACGCGATGAAGGCCCGCTTCCGCCGTGCCCAGGCCGAGGCCCGCGCGGCTCGTCGCGGCATTTGGTCGGATTCGCGCAGCTCCGAAAAACCGTCGACGGACAGTCGTCGCTCTAATCGCCATTACTCCTCGCATTCGAAATAACAGGCTACGGGTTTCGCCGTCTTCTGCCGCGCTGATCTCGCGCGCTTGCAGCGCCGAAAACGCCTCATTAAACTGGTATCGAACCAGGGCATCGTACGGAAAGAGGAGCGGCGATGAGCGGCAGAACGATTCGAGCAGTAGCGGTGGCTTTCTTATTGCTGCTGCCGTGCGTGACCGCGGCCGCGCGTCCCCCGCAGAACGGCAAAAAGCCTGGCAAGAATGCTGCGACCGTTCAGGACTACTATTCGCGGAACTTCCTGCTCCATACCGATCTGCCGAAAGCCGAGGCCAACGATCTGCTTGCCCGGCTAGAGACCGTGCTTCGCCTTGTATCGAGGTACTGGAATTACCCGTCACAAGGCATCATCGAGTGCTGCGTCGTCAGTGATCTGGACAACTGGCCGCCCGAACTGCAGGCGAAAATCGAGCCCGACGGGCTTGCAAAGATTCGCGAGGGCGCAGGCGTTTGTCTCGGTACCACGCGAGTCGTTGGCAAGTATGCTGTCGGTAAAGCCCGAGTCTACGCGGTGGCGGATCATCTGGGCGACAAAGGCGTCCCGCTGCACGAGGCCGTCCACGCCTACTGCGACCAAGCGTTCGGGCATACCGGCCCGCAATGGTACGCGGAAGGGATGGCCGAAATAGGCCATTACTGGGTCAACGGCGTCAAGGGCGTCAACACCCTCCCGCACGTCATCAAGTATCTCCGCCACTGCAAACCGCGGAAACTCGAAACCCTGATCGTCAACGACGAAAAACGCGGCGGCAAGTGGGAAGACTACTGCTGGTGGTGGTCCTTGTGTTTCTTCCTCGACAACAACACGAACTACAGTCAGCAGTTCCGTGCCCTCGGCCGACACATCCTGGCTGGTCAAAAGGTGACGTTCCAGGACGTCTTCGGTTCGCAGACCAAGGAACTCGACTTCGAGTTCCGTTTCACTCTGAAGCACCTGAATCAGGGGCTTCGCGTCGATCTATGCAGTTGGGACTGGAAGCGAAAGTTCGTTAGCCGGATTCCGCCTGGGCAACGAATGTCCGCGCTCGTCCACGCCGACCGCGGCTGGCAGCCATCGAGCCTGACCCTGACGGCGGGCGTCACCTACGAATATCGCGCGAAGGACGTCTGGTCGGCCGGCAAGGACGCCCGATCGGTCGATGCCGACGGCGCAGCCGATGGTCGCGGTCGGCTGGTAGGCGTTGTGATGAAGGACTACAAGTTGAGCGAAGAGTTCGAGCTCGGCAAATCCGGCTCCTTCACCGCCTTGACCGACGGCGACCTCTATCTCCGCTGCCGCGTTCCCTGGACGGAGTTGAGCGGCAACTCTGGCAAGATGACCGTCTGGCTCCGCCGAAAACCGGCGGAGGCGAAAGAATAAGGCTTCAGTCGCGAGTGCGCCAATAGCCGGGTCGTCGGCTGGTGTGCGTCACAGCGACAACTGTAATCTCGCGGTCGTCTTCGCGTCGAAACACCAAGACATACGGGAAACGGTTCACTCGAACGTACCGATAACCTCTCGCAAAGACCGGGAGGCAGTCGCCACGTGTTGCGATCCGGTCCGTGGCTCGGTCAACCGCCTCCTTGAATCGCTCTGCAACTTCAGTTGATCGTTGCCGATACCAATCCCGCGCAAAACGATATTCGCGAGCGGCTAGCCGGTGAAAAACAACTGTGCTCACCGAGATCAGTTCTCCGCTCGGAGCTCGGACCACGCGATGCTTCCCTCGCGGGCGGCAAAGCGACGATCTAGTTCATCGACCAGGGCAGGGTCGTCGACCGAAGGAGAGACTGTTTCCTCTGGGATTGTCGCCAAAAGACGCGATGCGAGTGTAAGACGCTCCGCCTCTGGAAGCTTCAACGCAGCCTCGAAAATCACGTCAGACGTTGCTTGCATGAGAGACGCCTTTGCAGAACAAATACCCTACGCTGCACCGCAGGTATTATCGCTTGCGTCGGCATTTCCGTCCAGTCGCGGCCGGCGAAAGGCCGCAATTGAAGGATCCCACTACTCACGGCTCTCCTGCCGCATCAGCTTCGGCCCTTTCTCGATCCCCGCCCGCAGGCCAAGAACCGCGCGGCAAAGATCGAGTACGAGCGATACGAGCAGGAAAAGCCCGTAGCCGATTAGCGGCAAGAAGGCGGCCCAGCGCAAGCAATCGCGAGCGATGTTCGCTGCATTAGCCGCGATCAAGGGTCCGTGCTGGCCGGAAAACGCAGCCCCGCAGGCGTAACCGAGCAGCAGGACACCGCAAATCACGCCCACTCCAAACGCAACCGGCACCAAGCGAGCGAACGCTTTCAACAAGAATGTGACGACGTCGATTGCATGCTGTCCGGCATTCCCGCCCGCCGCGATGACGATCCCAACTGCTGAGGGATTCATGGCGATGGCGGCCAGAAAGCCTTCGATCAGAAAGGCCGCCACGCCAAACAAAACGAAGGGATACGCCGACGTTGCCACGGCGACCGCGATCCACCACAGCAACATGCCGATACCGCCGGCCAGGCTGATCAGCGCAACGCAATTGGGAACGATCGTGGAGGGCAGCTTGTCCCCCGCCGCTCGCCCGTACTCGGTTAGCGCATCGCACAGCTTGCCCGCCACGTATTGCGCTGCCGCGAGCACGACGATCAACAGTGCCCCGAGCACTAGTTCTTGCGAGTTCCCTGTCTTCCCAGTCATGATGACGGCGAAGATGGCCAAAACGACCATCGCGGCCAGCAAGCCGTAAGAACCTGCCATGCGAAAGAGCTTCGCCGTGCTGTCGACGAACTGCGGGCCGAAATGCGGCCGGGCGGCAGCCAGGAGCAAATCGAACAGATGGTTCGACGGCGCGACGCCCTCCCCTGCCCCGACCGTCGAGGGCTTCGCTGGCTGTGGCTGCTGTGGCTCCGCCGTGCCAAGTTTGAGGCCGGAGCCACCCACCGCCGCCGCTGGCTTCTGCTCTCCCTCGAATAGCCCGCGGACGTTCCTCGCCGCGGCCCATTCGCCCATTCCCTCGCGCCAAACCAAGTCGTCGGGGCGAAGCTCCCCGGCCGTCGCCAGCCGCTTCAACTCCGCCGCCGGAACCGGGCCCATCTGCTTGTTGTCACGGGCGTAGTACCACTCAACGGGCGTCATGGGCGGCTCCTTTTCACCTGCTGCAAGTATAGGCCATTCTACCGTCCCACATGCCCCTCCGCCATCCTGCCGCGAAGCTTCGTAATCCCGGCTTCAGCCGGCGATGGTCGCCGCACATTGCCGCCTTGAGACGCACCTGCGAACACGTTCCTTTCCATCGCTAGGCTTGCTGTGCTCGCCCCGAGCAAAAATAGGCCAGCCGGCCAAGCAGCCGAGCGTAGATCACCCCGGACAAGGTTGGCAGAACGCCAGCCGCGATGGAGCCGACGCTTGAGTTGCCGCGCTGAATCGCCATCATGACCAGCGCAACCGTGGCCCCGATAAGTGCTGTCGCCATAACGTAGAACGTTAGCCAAGCCCGCCATGCATACAGCACGCTTTGTACTACCGGCATTGACACCGGACCAATGGGCGACCGCGTTTCCAGCATCGAAAGCAAGACGATGGGCAACAACAGCGTCGCCGTGACGGCGATGCCCAGCGGCCGCGCCACCGCCAGCCATCGCCAAAGCGGTGTGGCCAGCATGCCGGGCAACGCCGAAAGCATCAGCGCGTTGGCCGCGTAAATCACATCGCCCAAACCTTCAAGTCTGAGCAAGTTGGGCCATCCCTCCACCGCGTCCGCGCCGTGGGACGTCTCTCGCACGATGGTCAGTCCGCAGGCAGCGGCCGCGCACAGCCATACCATTGCGAAAACCGACCCGACGGCGAACGAAAACGCCAAGCCGTTCCAGAGCAACACCTGCGTGTACTTGTCTGTCGCCGTGGCGTCCCCGTAATAGCACCAGAGCGCCAGCCGAACCGTTGCCGCCAGTGCGACGCCGCCAACCGAAAGCAGCGTCAGTTGGGGAAGCGTCGTCAGGTAAAAAGGGAACCGAAACGTCCCGACGAAGAACAGCCGGAGTGGCGGAACGCGGCACATCCGCTCTTCCCGCCCAGGCTCGTCACTCAAGCTCGGGCGGTCAATAATTTCCGGAACGTGGCTGCCAGTGTCGTGCCCCTCCGCCCTGCCCCGCCCCGACTCGGGTCGGTTCTCCGTGCCGCGAGCCAACACGAACTCAAAACCGCAAGACCAGCAAGTCAACGGCGACCCCAGCGGCACGCGCCCTATTTCCACTCGACTGGCGCATCGCGGGCAGAACGAAAACGTGTCGGCAATCATCGCCGTTGATTTCGTCACCGTTCACCTCTCGGCCGTGGGCATGGCGCATTGTTCGCCATCCGCATCTGGCGTTGCCTCCCCGTTCCACTCACCGTCCTCTTCTTCATCCTCCAGTTCGGCTATGGCCGAGTATTCGCTGCAGTACCAGGCCAATCGGCCCAGCAGGCGAAAATAGGTCAACCAGGTCGCGGACAGTACCAATCCGCAGACCACTAATCCAAGCGAATGATCGGCGATGAGACCCGCCACCGCCAGCGTGCCGGCAATGGCCAGCAACCCGGCCGTGGCGAGGTAAAACCATACCCAACCCTTCCACGCGACTCGCATTGTGCGCCATACCGCGCCCGACACGGCTCCCAAGGGAGATCCCTGCTCCAGCATCGACAGGAACACGATAGGAAACAGGAAAAATGTCATTAGCGGCGCGACCGCGTGGTGCGACAGGTCCTGCCATCTCAGCAGCCAAGCCAGTGCTACGCCGGGCAACGTGCTCGCGCAGAGCCCGTCAAAGACGTAAAGGACGTCGGTGATCCACTCGAGGATGGCCAAGGTCGGCCAACGATGAACAGTATGGCAAGCGTTGGCGGACTCGAGCGTCACCGAAACGGCGCAAGTGGACGCAAACGCAAGCCACGTCAGCGCCAACATCACAGAGACCACCGTGTATGCGGCGCGCTCGAACAAAGTCGCCTCCCCAAACATTTCACCAACCTCGAAAGACGCCCTCGCCGCGAAGAGCGCGCCAATGGCCCAAACGGCCAAAATCCCTAGATACAGCCGGGCATTGCCCGAGTATGGAAAACTGAACGTGCCCGAGAGCAACGGGTGCCGCGGCAAGATAGGTCGCTCCTCGAAGGGCTCGGCCGGCGGAGAGATGAACGCCTCGACCTCGGGCGGCATCTCGGCGATCGCCTCTAGGCTGCGCCGGTCCAGGTCGTAAATGCTGTCCGATGACGGTTCGATCTCGGGCGCCGTGAACGCCGTATGGCAATGCGGGCAATGCGTGCGGCGCCCAGACACCGCCATCGGACCGGAAAGTCGGGCCAAGCACTGAGGGCAAGAAAATCGAAAAGGATCCTGCTCCGTTGTCGTCATCGAGCGACCTCGCGGAACCAGCTTTCGAGGACAAGCGAACTGTTGTTCTCGCCCATGCCGCCGTGCGTGTCAATAGCCCACGCAGTTCACGCCGACCCGCCGGCTCCCATTGCCGCCCGATAACGCCCCCACAGTTCCTCGCTCAGTTCATCGGGCAGCGTGTCGCAGAATCGCTCGACCAGGTCGTCGAGTGCGTGCCAGTCGAGCCCCTCGAAACGAAACGTCAACGCAGGCTCGGTGACGGAAGATCGCATGAGCGCCCAGCCGCCCGGGGTCTGGATCCTCACGCCGTCGACGGTTTGCGTCGGGTAGCCGTCCCAGGCTTGCCGCACCCGCTCGATCAGGCTGACCTGTCCATCGGTGACTGTTGGCACACGGAGGTCGGGCGTCATGTACACGCGGGGACAATCGCGCCGCAGCTCGGAAAGCAGTCGCCCGCTGTGGCCCATGTAGGCGATCAGCCGGCAGGCAGTATACAGTGCGTCGTCGCCGCCGCCGAGTACGTGGTGGAAGTAGTGACCGCTTGCTTCCGCGCCGAAGCAAGCCCCAGTGTCCACCATGCGGCGGCGGAGAAAGGCATGCCCGCTTCGTTCGACCACCGGCTTCGCGCCAAGCTGCCTCGCCGTTTCGGCGATGCGGTCGGAATACTTCAGGTCGTGGACGAACGTCCCGCCTCGCAGCTCCTCGCCCAGGCATGCCAACAACGCAAAGACCGCTTCTTCCGGTCCCAGCACGACGCCTTGGTCGTCGACCAAGGCGAGCCGATCGCCGTCGCCGTCGAAAGCCACGCCAAGGTGCGCGCGTTCGCGATACACGGCGTCGCAAAGATCGCCAAGCCGATCTGGCTGCGAGCAGTCCGGCGAATGACCGCCGAACTGACTGTCGGGCGTGTCGTGGATGGTGGAAAACAAGCACTGCGGAAAAATGGCGTGCAGGTAGCGCCGTACTCGGTCGGCCCAGGCGCCGTGCATCGGGTCCAGCACAACACGGAGTTGAGCCGTCAGCGAATCGACAAACGTCTCCTGCAAATGCGCGACATAGTCGAAGGATACATCCAACGTGCGAGGCGCGGTGCGGCGTCGGGTGGTCGCTCCGGCCGGAGATTGCGCGGCTGTTTGCAGAGCCGCAACGTCCTGAGGTGTTGGCGGACGATCGCCGATCATCCACTTCAGCCCGTTCATGCTCGCCGGATTGTGGGAAGCCGTGACGATCGCGCAACCCGCCGCGCTAAGGCGATGCTTGGCGTAATAGATCATCGGCGTTGGCAATGGGCCCAGATCGACCACGTCGAGCCCTGCCTGACACAGACCATCGACCAGCGCCGCAAGGAACGTCGGCGTGGACGCGCGGCCGTCACCGCCAACGACGAACTTCGCCTCCTCGGTCACTTGTTGCCCCAGCCCGCGGCCCCACGCTTCGTACAATTCGGCCGACAATTCGCTAGTTGCGTCACCTCGGATGTCGCACGGTCTATAGACGCTCATGAGAAACCCTAGCCCTCCGACCAAGAATTAACACCCCGCGTAATGATTGTACGCAGGTCCGGCTAGGGGGTCCACACGAACAGCGAAAACCAAACTTGAGCGATGCCGCGGCTGTGCGGGCAAACAACAGCCAGGGCGAGCGTACCAGATGCTTGGGGACGGGCCAGTCGGCGATCCGAGGCCTGCGGTTTCGCAGCAGCCAGCGGCCCGGCGATGCCCGCCCCAATCGCTACTGCTTCCGCAGCGTCTCCAGCGACCGCTCGCAGAACTCCGCCTCGGCTTTGAGCGATTGCGCCTTGTAAAAGCGGATCAGGTCCTGAAAGCGCTTGGACGGTTTCGCCCCCGTCGCAAAGCAGAGTTTAGCCAGGCAATGCGGGCACAGTTCAAGCGGATGCCGATCGGCCTCCGGCAAGTGATTGCTGCCACACATGTTGCACTCGTACAACGTGCAATGGGCCATCGAGAACATGTGCCCGGTCTCGTGCGTGGCTGTCTTGAGCGTCCGAAGAAGACAGCGGCGGAAACAGTCCGCATCTTCGTCAGGGTCGCCATAGCGGTTGATCGACCAGATACCGACCCGTTCGGAAAAAGAGGCTTCGCCAAACACATAGTTCCAGCCCTCCCCCGGCCATAGGTCGGTGGCCGTGAAGGCAATCATTGCCACCGCATCTTTGGGCAGCCGAGGCTTAAGCATCTCGTTGCATACGTAGCGCGTCAGGATCTGCTCCGAGCCATGCTCGCTTAGTTTCCGCCGGGCCGTGCTCGGAATCAGGTCCAGCGAAAGCCCCTCACGAACCCTCACGGGCAATTGGAAGTATGCACGCATCAGTTCGATCGTCAGATCAACAATCCGCTTCTGCGTGGCCGTGAAATTGCCAAGCGGCTGGATATACAGGACGCGTCGTCCCCCTTGTGCCCGAACGGGACGCACGCCGACGTACTGTCGAAACGTTTGGCCGAGTTCCACATGCTTATCGAGCCACTCACCGGGCTCCGGTTTGCCTAACGCGGTGTGCAGCGGGACCAGCTTTGCGAAGTCGGCGGGCAGCCTCTGCTTGTCCTCCCGGCCGACCGGCGTCGCACCCCAACCGACGCAACGGACAACGAACACGGCAATCACAGCCAATAATAGGCATGGCAAGAAGCGGCCTCGAACGTGCCGAAACGATTGGCCCGTCGCGCGCTTAGTCTCGTGCATTACCGGCCTCGCTTTTTTCTGGTGTGACGTCGATCACGGCCAGCTCGGGCCGGCAAAGGAATCGCAATCGTGGTGCATACCCGCGTTCCATGCCGACGCCGCGCGATACCACCAGCGTGCGGTCGCCAGAGAGATGGCTTAACCCCGACGCCCACGCACGCGGCACCCCGCAATTGACCACCACCGGCCCAACGCCCGGCAGCCGCGCCTGGCCCGCGTGTGTATGACCGGCCACCAGCAAGTCGGCGTCGATCTTCCCCAGGGCAAAGTTCGGTATGTGGCCGACCACGATGTGCAATCGCTCGGGCCGGCGACGGTTGACCGCCAACATTCGGTTGCGGGAGTCACGCACTGGGAGGCACGTCACATCGAAGTCGGGTAACTCGAAGGAGCAATGATCGGCAACGGCAATAACGCCGGTGCCGGCGAAGGCCTCCTCCCATCCCGTCGCGTCGATGTTTCCTTCAACGGCGAATGCGGCGGCATGTTTCGAGATGTTCGTCTCGCGAAGCAGCGCTCGGAAGGATTGCCGCAATTCGCTTAGTTCCTCCCACGGCGCCTGTAAATAGTCGCCGGCGAAAAGCACGAGGTTCGGCTTTTCTTCGGCCACCCGCTCAAGCACCTCCCGCTCATATTCGCCGATCTGGTCTGCCTGAAAGTCGGCAACCACCACGATCCGCAATGGGCGGCGGATTTTCGGACTCGTCACCGTGTAATGCGTGACTTCAAGCCAGTTTGGCTCGATGACGAAGGCGTCGGTGGCCACCAGGACCAACCCAGCCGCGACGGAGGCCGTGCCCACGGCAAGCCACAGCCGCTTCCGCCATAAGATCGTGGCCGCGACAAGAATCAGGGGCCCATGAAGAAAAACGCCATAGGACCAGAGCCGCGCGACCCCGAACGCGTTCTCATACATCCCCCCCAGAACGCCGCCTACGACGGTCGCGAAAACGCCGGCCGCCGCCATGGTGCCGCAACGCGTCAAAACCCTTTTTTGTTGGCGCAGCCGCCAAACAGTGACGCAGTCCACGACCAGCATCAAAAGGTTGTACGGCAAAGTCACAGGTTCATTGTATCGGCTCGGACCTGGCCAGCGGAAGGGGATCCGAGAGCGACCGAAGCCCAAATGACGAATGACCAAGGAGTGAAAAACACGAAACTGAAGCCCGAATTCGAGCTTCGGATTTCGAATTTCTGGCTTCCTTCGTCCTTCGTTATTCGATCTTCGTCATTCCCTCCCCCGCCCCTTGTCGAAACGCCGCCCGAATCCGACAATGGGTCCCCTGCCCTACCCGCCCCTTTGCTCGAAAGGACTCGCACATGGCTGGCATTCCGGTACTGATGGTCGAAGGCGACTGCATTGCCCGGGCGTGGGAGAACGCCCTGGTCCTGCTCCACCGTGAAGGCTGCGATATCAAGACGCAGTACGACAAGCCGGAGGACCCGCCAAGCAAAGACGCCACGATGATCGTCACCGTGACCGATCCGCTGGCTGAGCCGATGATCCATCGCGACTTCCCGGGCGGGTTCGAGGAACTCGAAGAGTACGTGATGGAGGTCTGCGACGGAATCAAGGACCACTGCGTCCGCGACCCCAATGACCCGAACGACACTCGCTGGGAGTATACCTACCATCAGCGGCTCTTCCGCTACGAGGTTCCCACGCTAGCGCCGACCGACCAGATCGACCACGTTTGCCGCCAACTGGCCGACACGCCGCATACTCGCCGGGCGCAAGCGGTGACCTGGAAGGTTTGGGAAGACACCTCCTGCTACGACCCGGCCTGTCTGCAGAGCGTTTGGTGCCGGATCATCCGCGAAGGCGACCGCCGGCTGTTGAACATGAATGTCCGCTTCCGCTCGAACGACGCCTACAAGGCGGCCTTCATGAACATGTTCGCTCTGACCCGCCTGCAATCGCGCATCGCCGCGCGGATCGCGGAGCTGTCGGGCGAGCCTGTCGAGCTCGGCCGCTACTGCCACATGGCCGACAGCTTCCACATTTACGGCTCGAATCTCCCCGAATTCGAAGCCCGCTTCCTCGGCGCTCTCCAGAAGCGGACCTTCGAGCAGCGGACGATGCGTTACGAAGACGTTCGCGACATCATGGAATCCGCCCGCCCCGCGATTCTGGAAAAAGCACGGCGAATGGCGCGCGTATAGATGGCCGTGCGCGACGAGCAAAAGACGCTCACAGGGGGACACCGCCGGCCCTAAGCATCGCCTGCACGTCGCGGACCTTTAGTGAACGCAAGGATGTTCCTTTGGTTGCCGCCAGTGCCGCCGCTGTCCCTGCTGCTTGCCCCATCTGCGCGACGATGCACTGTACGCGTATGGCGCTCATCGCCAAGTGCGTCGCGCTCATGCACTTGCCCACCGTCATCAAATTCTGCATGCCCTTCGTTATCATCGCCCGAAGCGGAATGCCGTAGCCGCCGGGCGTGTAGGTCAACGTGGTCTTTTCCATCGCCCCGTACCGGTCGCCCCACGAGTCCAACGGGTAGTTGCCGAGAGCCACGGTGTCGTCCGCCCGTTTCGACGCGATGAGGTCGTTGACTGTCAGAACGTGGTCGCCCACCACGCGGCGGCACTCCCGGACGCCCAACTTCGGCGCGATGTGGGCCGTGTAGCCGTGTTCGTACAAGTACGCGATATCCTTCTCGATCTTCTGCATCGCCTCCTGCTGGGCGGCCGCAACAGCCAGCGGGTCGCGAGTGTCCGCACATGAGACGGTGCCGGCCCAATGCAGCGCGGCATTGAGCCCCTCGGCCGGACAGCTCTGACCGGTCACCTTGCCCGGATCGATCTTGCCGTCGGGTCTGAGCCGCTGGCTCACCAGCATGAGCGTACATAGCTGTATTTTGTCGTTGGCCTTCGCAGGCCCGGTCGGCTCGTCGAACTCGCTCTTGGCCTCGCTGCCGTAGCGGCACTCGCAGCCGGCCATGGCGGCCACCGCGCCCGAGCCGGTGGCGTCAATCACCACATCGGCCTCGATCGTCAGTTGCCGGCCATCGGCGCCGCGAACGGTCACTCCATGTAGCCGATTCCGCGAGCCCTCACTGATCAGGACCTCACTGACCGGCGCGCTGCAACGAAGCTGCACATTTGGCTCCGCCCGGATCATTCGCGAAATGACTTCGGCATAGGCCGACGGCAAAAACCAGGCGCCGCCGGTCGGTTTTGCGGTTAGGTGAAAGTTGCGGTTCAGCAGCTCTAACATCTCCGCGTAGATGCCGACAATTGGGCCTCCGCAGACCATCGCCACGTACATGTCGACCGGCGCGCCGCCTGGCGTGTTGTCGTCCTCCAACAAGACCACCTTCGCCCCGCCTCGCGCGGCAGCGAGTGCGGCGGGCACGCCGGATGCCCCAGCCCCAACCACCAGTACCTGGGTGCGAAGCGCATCTTTCACCGCGGCGCGCGAGCCAACCAGCTTCGGCTGAGCGCTTTCAGCCACATCGCCGGTCACCGCGCTCACCATCGAAGTAGCAATGGCACTTCTCAAAAACTCGCGACGGCCCCAGCGCGATGCCATTTGCTGACCTCCGTTTGCCTGAGCAACAACCAGCAAACAACTTAGTTAACGAGCCGTGCGCTGTCAACTTTCCCGGCGCATCGCTGGCCAGCTCGCTATTCGCCGTGACCAGCCGTTTTCCGCAAGCGGACCAGTGCTAGAATTTCTCTGGACGGAGATCAAGTTGAGCAGGGAAGCAGCGTATTGGTCGTTGTCAATTCCTCATCCATGCAAGCCGTCGGCAGGACGTCGACGAAGCTCACCCGACAACGGGCTCGGCGACGGCGGCGAGCGATTGTTGTCGCGAAAAGGATATTCACATGTCCACACGATCTTTCTGGAGAACCGGCACGGTTGCCGCGATTGCAACCTCTTTCCTGCTGGCGGTGTCGTCGTGGGCCGTCGCCCGAGGCGGCCCCGGCACCGGGTATGCTGGCGCGGGGTCCTTCGGCATCAACACCGGAGTGCCGAACAGCCCCGCGAAGCCGACGGGCGCCCGATCCGACGAATTCAACGTTCCCCGGGCCAACCCAGGCTGGTCCGCTGGCCGGACCTTTATCAACCCGCGAAGTGCTTACCGCGACAACAATCCGTCGACGGACGTCCGCTTCACCGCGGTCCGCGGGACGAGCAGTCCGCCTAGCGCTCAGTACTGGGATGCCAACGTGCCACCGGAGGCCCGGTTCCAGCCGGTAGGCGCCGGAACCTATGAGAATGCGGAGACCGGGTATGGCTATCGTTTCCCAGCCGCCGGCGCCGCGGTCAATCCGCAGCTAACTCCTCGCATGGCTTACCGCGTAGGCAATTACTGGGCGACCCGGCCCCGCACCGACGTTAACTATTACGGAAGCTACTGGCCGTGGTATCGCTTCGGCGCCTCGCCCGGCTACTATGCGTACGACTTTGGGTACGCTTATCCGTACGGACTCAACTACAACTACACCGTGCCATACGTGACGGACTATGGGTATTCGTACCCGTATGCCACCGGCGATGACGTCAGCAATTACCCGTACGACATGCCGCCGTATACGGCCGATTACGCCGTCGCACGTCCAATGACGGAAACAGTGACGTCCGGCGACGTACAACCTCCCACCGTTATCGGCACGACGACACCGAGGGACTATATGGGCGAGGCCACGGCGGCGTTTCAAAATGGTGACTATGGCAACGCCGTCCGTCTGGCCAGCCACGCATCGCTAGACGAGCCTCGGAACCCAAATACTCACCTGATTCAGTCGTTGGGTTACCTGGCGATGGGACAGTACCGTTCCGCGGCGGCCGAAGCACATGCCGTTGCGTCCCTTGGCGACGTCCCAAATTGGCCGGTAGTCTACCAACTGTACGGAAGCGTAGAGCCGTTTACTGCACAGCTAAGATCGCTGGAGAAGTTCGTCCGTGACAACCCGATGTCGGCTGATGGACGCTTGCTGCTTGTCTTCCAGTATCTCGTGACGGGCCATCGTGATGCGGCGAATCCGCAGTTTTTGCTGGCCCTGGAGTCGACGCCTCGCGACCGGATCGCCGCCGACTTGCTGACGAAGGCCGGCGGAATCGTGCCGCCGGAAATTGCCAGTGAATTGTCGCGGCCTCCCTCTGCCGGCACGGTAGATCAAGAGCCAAGAACCGCACGCCGACCGGCTCTGACACCCGTCCCAGTGAGGCCGCGGTAGCGAAAAATGATGAGTTGTTCGCGCCCCCGATTGCGGGCCGGGCAGAGGGCAGGCAAGACCCCCGACGCCGCGGTCGAGGGCCTTTTTTGCGCACCGCGGTGAAGCCCTCGTCTCCGCACGGCATTTCCTTTGGCTGACGCTGATGCCTAAAATTTGTGTGGGACGTCGAGACCTCGTCGTTTGCCTCATTCTGATCGAAGAAACAAAAGGTGTGAACATGTCCTCAAGACTCTCATGGATAGCAAGTGTGGCTCTGGCCTGCGCGATTTCATCGTTGGTAGGCTACCAGGTGGCCTTCGCGAAGGGCGGTCCCGGTGGCGGGCACCCTGGCGGCGGCGGCTCGTTCGGCGGTCATGGCGGTGCCCCAATGAATGCCGGACGACCGGCTGGCATGCATGCCGGCGGTCCCGGCTGGTCGGCCGGACGCTCCTTCGTCGGCCCGCAAACGGGCGTACACACCGGTCCTCGCGCTACCGTCGGCGTGAATCCGTGGATGGCTTCCCGCTCGGGCTTTCACAACAACGCCTGGTTCGGCTCGCGAGTAGCAACTCCCAATACATGGAATCGCACCGGCACCTGGAACCACACTTGGCACAACAGCAATTGGAATCACAATCAGTGGAACCACGGAAACTGGTGGACCCACAACTGGCACAACAATTGGCACAACAATTGGTGGAACCACAACTGGTGGAACCACGGTTGGAATCGCTGGTGGTATTACGGCGGCTATTGGCCCTGGTACGGCTTCGGCACGTGGCCGTGGTACTACGGCTCCAGCTACGGATACTCGTATCCGTACGATTCCGGATATAGCTACTCGGTCCCGTCTGTGACCTACGGATACGGATACCCTTACTACAGTGGCGCTGACGTCAGCGAGTACGAGGACGAACTTGCCCCGTACACCGGGCAATACGAAGGCGAGCAACCGCAAACCGAAACCGCGCCTTACGGCGAGACACAGCCTGACTACATGGCGCAGGCGACCGACGCGTTCCGCAGCGGCGACTTTGGCAATGCCGTCCGACTTGCAGGGCACGCGGCACTCGATGATCCCCGCAACCCCAACGTCCACCTGATGCTCATGCTCGGCCTGTTCGCCATGGGACAGTATCGCCCCGCCGCGGCCGAAGCACACGCTGTCGCATCGTTGGGCGAAGTGCCAACCTGGGCGATGGTTTACGAGATTTACGGAAGCGTCGAACCGTATACCGAGCAACTCAGGGCATTGGAAAAGTTCGTTCGCGAGAACCCAAAATCTGCCGAAGCACGGTTTCTGCTCGGCTTCGAGTACCTCATCACCGGACATCGCGAGGCCGCCGGCCCGCAACTGCTCGCGGCGCTCAAGGCGATGCCTCGCGACCGCGTGGCTGCTGAGTTGCTGACCAAGGCCGGCGGCGCCGTCCCGCCCGAGATCGCCAAGGAACTGGCTCGGCCCCCCGCAGTCAAAGGCGCCACCGGAGGTCGCGAACGGACAACCGCCGCAAAACCGGCGACGCCGCCATCGCCGCAAAAGTGACGGAACACCGATTGAGACGTGACGCCCCCGATTGTGGCCCGGGCTTGGGGGCAGGCCAAAGCTTGGTGCCGCAGTCGAGGGCCGGCTTTTTGTGCCAACGCCTACTGCAACCGCTGTCGCAACCAAGCCAGGTATTCGTTCGGCGGCAATCCGTAAGGGCGGAACTTTTCCGCAGTCCCCTGCCCTTCGTCGTAGAGAATCGCGCGATGAACGCCTAATCGGCTCGCTTCCGGAGAATCCATCAGCGCGCTCGAATCGTTGCCGTTCATCTGGAACAACACTCGCATCTCGAAATCCTGGAGATTGCGGCGGTCGAGGATCCGCGTGACGTTGCTGTACGTGTCGCACCAAATTAGCGTATGGATTCCGAGCGATGGGCCATCCCGCAAGATCGCGGCGAACTGCTTTGCCGGGCTGGCAGGCTCGTCGTCGCCCGACGAGAACCCATACTCGTCCTCTTTCCGCAAATCGCGGAATCGGCCAAGGTTGTAGATGAACAAGTAAATCGGTGGATAGCTCTCGTGCGCATCCTGCTGACGGGTCGCTAATTCGCCGGCGATCTCTGCGACCAACGGCCCTGCGTCACGCACCGTGGCTTGCCTGAGTTGATGCGGAATCGCCGCGGCCAGCTTGTTCCAAAAGCCCAACTCCGGGGCTTCGGGCCTCGTGCCGTCGAGGATGTAAAAGGTCGCGCCAGCGACCGTCCCCTCTCCCTTTGGGAGCGAGTCAGGGCGAGGACTGCTCGAATCGGCGGCTCGTTCTTCCTTGCC
>JAJFUI010000116.1 GCA_021372555.1 Planctomycetaceae bacterium
CCAAACGGCGAAGATGCAAAGCGGCCTTTCGATTCCAGTCGTGAGGCGGGACGAGTGGCCGCCGCACTAGTTGTTGCAGGAACCGCGCGAGCCAGAGGCACCCCAGGGCCACCGGAATCAGAAAAACCAATCCCGCCTCGATCAGTCGCGCCGCCGACGGCAAGGTTCCATCGTCCGCGGAACCGCCCGGTAACACTTCGTAACACAAGAATACCAACTGCATGAGGAGGATCAGGGTAGCGACCCAGGCTACGGTTGTGCTGTTGCGTTTGACGGGCCGCATCAGCAAAAGAAAAAAAGGCACAACAAAATGCAGAACGAAGATGGCCCACATGACTCCCTTCCATAATTCACTGGTGCGGGGGGCGTACCAGACGACGTCGGCCGGCACATTGGCGATCCAGACCAACATGAACTGGAACCACGCCATGTACGCCCACAGGACCAGCATCGTCAGGAGCAGACTCGCCAGATCGTTCTGCACACTCAACGAGGTCACATCGCGAAGCGGCGGATGATCGATCAGAAATGCCAAGATGATCAGCGAAAACGCTAGAGCTGACAGCAAGTGCCCCGATGCAAATAGTGGGCCCCAGATCGTCGAGCGAAACACCGGTTGGAGCGACATGGCCCAATCGACAGCTGCAAAGTGGATGCTGACGCCATAGATCACGGCCCCGACGCCGCTGAACTTTTGCATCTTCCACGCTAATCGCCGATCGGGGTTTCTATCCTCGCCGTGCGACCACCGTTGCAACAAGAATCCCATCGTCAACCACACGGTGAAGTAGACCACGGCGCGGATCCAGAAATACGTCGGGCAAAGATAGAACTGCTGGTATTGGAGTCTCGGGCTGGCCGCGACGGCATCGGGCTGCGCCCAGGGATACAGATACCGAACGCCACCGGCTATCGGCAAGAACAGCACGGCCAGCAGGGGAAGCGTTCCCGTTGCTGCCTCAAGAATCCGGCGGATCAGCAGTCCCCAGCTGCCGCCGGTCAGGCAATGAGCCATCCACAACACCATGGATCCGAGCGAAATGCCGAGGTAGAACAAGTACGTAGCAAGGTACGGTCGAAAAAATGCCCGGGGCTCGAATAATGCCGCGGCGCCGCAGGCCAATATTCCCGCAACTCCCCCATAAGTCAGCCATCGCCGCCAGCGGGCGATGGCGGCGAAACAAACCGTTCCATCGCTGTTCATGGCGACTTTTCTCCCGCACGAGGAACGCCTGAGCCAGCCGACTTTCCTGGAGGCCAACTCGCCTCCGGAAAATGCTGGCTCGCCTGAAGGGCCCGAACGTAGCCGGCTATCGCCCAGCGATCACGTACGGGTATCTGTTCGCCATAGGACGGCATCGAGCCGTAGCCCTCGCTGATCACGGCAAACAGGTAGCCAGCCGGCACGGTACGGAGCCTCTCGACGTGATACGATGGCGGTGCGGTGTAGCCGCGTTCAACGATCTTCCCTTGCCCCGTGCCGATCGGATCATGGCATACAACGCAGTAAATCGTGAATCGATCCCGGCCGTGCCGCAACACCGCCTCGCTCATGGCGAACGGAAAGGCGTCCACGAAGTCGCCATATTGATCGTTCTTCTGTTTTGCCGCCCCCGACGTGCCCGTTTGCGGCTGAATGACTGCCGGGGCTATGGCTCCGCGCGGCTCTCCGCTTTTGCCGGTGCGTCTGCCGCTGAACAATGCAACGTCCGTCTGCAAATGCCCGCGCGCCACCGTGCCAGCGACTGCCGGACGCTCGGAGCGGCCATCCGCAAAGAAAACGCATGGCGTCAGTGGCTTGTAGGACGGCTGATCAGCCATCTTCTGCTGACAGCCAACCAACAACAGCAGCGCGCTCACTGCCGCCCTATGCATCATGTGGCACCTCGATCACATCACCGTGCGGATTGAGTGTTGCCAAGAACGCGGCCGTCGCTTCCCGGTCGAATTTGGCATCGGTTGCCTCGATGCAGAGAAAGAACCGGTCCTGACTCGATCGGGCAAACTGCGGCACGTTGAACAAGGGATGATGCGGACGCGGCAATCCGTTGAGAACCATCATACCTAGGAACGCTGAAAACGAACCGACGAGTATCAGCAACTCGAAAGTGATAGGAATGAACACCGGCCAACTGTTGTAGGGTCGCCCGCCGACGTTGAACGTGTAATTGATGGCCAGCGCGTAGTACTGCATCAGAAAGCCAACGCCCGCGCCCACGAGCCCGCCCATCAGTACGACGAAGGGAACCCGGCTTTTACGCATGCCCAACTCGACCGCCAGACCATCGACCGGATACGGCGTGTAGGCATCCATCTGTCGGTAGCCGACCTGCCGAGCTCGCCGCGTGGCGTCAAGTATCTCTTGGGCCGTCACAAATTCGACCAATAGTCCATAGACCGGCGGCCTCGGCGTCATCGTCCCACCTCCGGCCCGTGCGCACCGGGCAGCAAAGCCCGCGTCTCGGACATCGAGAGAATTGGCGCGAATCGCGCAAACAACAAGAACGCCACCAAGAAGACGCCGACCGAGCCGAAATAGGTCGCCAGATCCCAGATGGTCGGTTTGAAAAATCCCCACGATGATGGCAGATAATCACGGCTGAGACTCGTGGTGATAATCATGTAGCGCTCGAGCCACATCCCGACCAACACCAACAGCGACACAATGACCAACACCCATTCCTTGCGTCGGAGCGAACGAAACCAGAGAACCTGCGGCACGATGGTGTTGCAGAAGAAAAGGGTCCACGTGATGATCGCATATTGCCCGAACCCGGTGATGCGGAAGAAGTACGTATACCATTCCACATTGTCGCCGGCGTACCACGACAGCGACTGCTCGCTCAGGTAACCGTAGGAGGTCAGCAAGCTCGTCGCCAACACGAGCTTCGCCATGACGTCCAGATGGTCGATGGTGATGAAATCCTTGAGGTGGTAGACGTGGCGAATCGGGATGCACAACAGCAGAACCATGGCGAAGCCGGAAAAGATGGCGCCCGCGACAAAATACGGTGGAAAAACCGTCTCATGCCACGCCGGAACGACCGACATTGCAAAGTCTGAACTCACCACCGAATGGACGGACACCACCAGCGGCGTAGCCAATCCGCCCAGCAGCAGATACGCCATCTCGAACCGATGCCAATGCCGCGCGGAATTGCGCCAACCCAGGGCGAGCATGCCGTAAATGATCCGGCCAACACGACTTGCCGTGCGGTCGCGCAGCGTGGCAAGGTCAGGAATCATGCCCATGTACCAAAACAACAATGACACGGTGAAGTACGTGGCGACCGCAAACACGTCCCAGATCAGCGCACTGCGGAACTGTGGCCACAACGCCATCGTGTTGGGATACGGCAGCAACCAATAGAAGAACCAGGGCCGGCCAAGGTGTAGGAGGGGAAAGAGCCCTGCGCACATGACGGCGAAGATCGTCATTGCCTCGGCGATGCGGTTGATCGACGTCCGCCATTTCTGGTGCATCAACAACAGAAACGCGGAGATAAGCGTCCCAGCATGCCCGATGCCGATCCACCAGACGAAGTCCGTGATGGCGAATCCCCAGGCCGTCGGAATTTGGATGCCCCAAATACCAACGCCAACGACCAACAGATACGCGACAGCGATGAAAAGAACGAGCACCAACCCGTTGCTTACGCCGAAGAAGCCGAGCCAGCCGAGGCCGATTGGCCGGGTCAGCACCAGCCCGCTGATCTTTTCCGTCACCGACGTCAGATCATGCCCCATCGGCACATATTGCATTCCGTCGCTGCCGCGTTGACCCGGCATATCGTCTTTCACTGTTTCTGTTGCACTGGCGCCCATAATGCTACGTGTCGATTTCCGGATTGGGATTTCGCAGTGCCGCCAAATACGTAGTGCGTGGGTTGGTGTTCAGGTCCGCGAGCAACCCGTAGTGCAGCGGTGACTCCTTCCAACGTCTGACCGTGCTCCGAGTATCATTGATGTCCCCGAAGACAATTGCCTGGACGGGACAGGCCGCCTGACAGGCCGTCAGTATCTCGCCATCGACGATTGATCGCTGCTCGGTTCGGCTGTCGATCTCGGCTCGCCGAATGCGCTGCACGCAATAGCTGCACTTTTCCATTACGCCGCGGGATCGAACCGTTACGTCGGGGTTGAATTGCAGCCGGCGACTCGGCGTGGCGTAGTCGGCGTAAAGGTGGAAGTTGAATCTGCGGACCTTGTAGGGGCAATTGTTAGAGCAGAACCGCGTCCCCACGCACCGGTTGTAGACCATGTCGTTGAGCCCGTCGTCGCTGTGGACCGTGGCTTCGACCGGACAGACGTACTCGCACGGGGCATTCTCACAGTGCATGCAAGGCACGGGCTGGAAAAAAAAGTGCGTCGGCTTGTCCGCCGGTCCTTCCACGTAACGATCGATCCGCAACCAGTGCATTTCACGTCCGCGCAACACTTGTCCTTTCCCCACCACGGGAATGTTGTTCTCGGCTTGGCAGGCAACCACACAGGAATGGCAGCCGATACATGTTGTCAAATCGATGATCATCCCCCAGCGATGCTTCGGCGCCGCATAATCGAAGGGTTCATAAAGCGTCAAGGAGCCTCGCGGCTCACGGAGCTCGCCATGTTCATGCTCAAACTCATCCGTCATGACGAAGTTTGGCGATGCGCGAAACCGGGCAAGCGTTGCACTGCGGACAAGATCACGGCCTTCCATGGACTGATGGGCCTGCGTGCAGGCTACCAACTGGCTTTCGGCCGTCTTGACGACATGCAGGCCACCCGAATGCCAGACATGCTCGGCTGTACGCAGGCGATAGGCGTTGAATCCAACGTTCCGCCCGGCCGCTCCACCGATCCGTCCGGCCTGCTCCCGACCGTGCCCCAAGTAGACGGTGACCACGCCGTCGGCGTGACCGGGCATGATCCACGCCGGCATCTGCATCTTGCGACCATCGAGCGACAGTTCAAGCACCGGCATCGAGTACCCACCGTGCTCGCCGCCGTGCGCGTACGGCCCAATCGTCACATCAAGGCGTCCGGCGGTCTTGGGACTCATGATGGCTGCGTTGCCCCAGGCCAGCTTCGTCACCGGCTTCGGCAGTTCCTGCAGCCAACCGTTATTCGCCCAGGAGCCGTCGTAAATCGTCGGATCCGGCTGAAAGACGATTTCCAGGCCATCGCTCTCCGTTTGCTCTGCCGGCGAACTCTTCGCACGGCCGCTGGCCAGCGGCGTCTGCCAGCCATCCTTGAGCCCGACGTGTTTCGGCGTCGAAGCGGTGTTCGCGATCACTCCATCGTGCAGCGCGTCTTGCCAGAATTGCTCGAAGCCTTCCTGTCCATGTTGACGCCCCCAGTGGTGCTGCCAATACGAACGGACAATCTCGCGCCCAGGCGTCTCCGTGGATCCAGCGAACATCGCTATCACGTCGTGAGCGGAGCGCCCTTGATACAGCGGCTGGACCAGTGGCTGCACGATGGATGCGGTGCCATCAAACGCCCTCGCGTCGCTCCACGCCTCCAAATAGTGGGTCTCCGGCAGATGCCAGTGACATTGATACGATGTTTCGTTCACGTACAGCCCGTGGTGTATCCGAAGCGAAACCTTTTGAAGCTGTTTCACGAAGTCCAGGTCCGCAGGAGCCGTATACGCCGGATTGCCTCCAAGTATTAGCAGCAACTCGACCTCTCCGCGGTCCATCGCCCGAGTCAAGTTCCGCAACGATTCGACGCGGTCCACCGGCCGCGCGTCCACCACGGGAACGTAGCTCACCGTGCTGCCCACGTTCCCGAGGCGGTCATTGAGCGCGTGCGCCAGCAGGTGCACCATTGGTGGCTGCCGGTCGCCAGCCACGACAAGGCAATGGCCGCGATGCGAGCCGAGATCGCTGGCAATCGCCGTAACCCACGGGTCCAGCGAACCGGCGACTGCGCCACCGGAGTGGATGCCAAGCTTCGTCGCCACTGCTCGTGCGAAGTCCTCGATCTGCGACGGCCGCAAGGCGAGCCGATGATCTGCCTTCGCACCAGTACAACTCACGGCCGTCTCCACCACATAAAGCCGGTTCATCGTTGCCCGCTTGGCATCGGCGGCCGTGGCACGCACTCGTCGGCGATCCATAAAGTCGGCCGCATACCGAAGGCTGCCGGGGCCGCATTGGAGAAAGTCGGCGTCAATCGACAACACGACGTCGGCCCGATGGAAGTCGTAGATCGGGTTGACTAGCTCGCCGAACGCAAGCCGAGTTCCCGCAAGAGCGGCGTCTCGGCTCACCGGCTCGTAAACGTGCCATTTCGCCTCCGGAAGCTCGCGGAGCAACGCTTCGAGCTGTTGCGCGAGCGTCGGTGAAACGATCGTTTCGGTCAGCACACGCAGCCCGCGGCCGCGGCTTTCGCGTTGTCGGAGCATGGCGGGGCGAATTGCCGCCCAAGCCTCGCTCCACGTGCGCGTCTGGCCCGTCTGCGTCACCGTCTGGGCACGATCTGGATCGTAGAACGTGAGAATCGAGGCCTGGTGGAAGGTGTCGGTCGCGCCCCGGCTGGCCGGATGATCCGGGTTGCCTTCGACCTTAGTGGGCCGCCCAGCATGGCTTTCCACGAGCAGCCCCACCGCGTTGCCAGCGAACGTCATTGTAGTGGCAAAGTACTGCGGTCTTCCCGGCGTCATTCCCTGCGGCTGGTGCACATACGGCACGATCTCGGTCGACGGCGCTGGCTTTACGGAACACCCACTTAGGCCGGCCAGCGCCAATGACGCGCCCATGAGCGTCACGAATTGACGGCGGCTCATCCCATCGTTGGGCTCTGGCTGGTCGGCACAATGCCGCTCGCTCTCCGGCCGCCCTGCTAGCGTTTCTTCCAGCGCACGCCAATGCTTTCGGCCATGATCCGGGTGGTGAATCGAGCCTAGATCGATCGGCGGCGAGTGTTCGCTTTTGTCATGCATCGGCTGCTCAACGGTGGCAGGCGCTGCAACTGGTAATTCGGGATGGACTCCTAACGCCATATCGCTCGATCAGTTGCTGGCCAAGTTCTCGCTGATTGGCGGGAACTTCGTATTTCATGTTGAATACTTCCTCGCGAGGGCGGAGTCGCGAAGCCGGATCGCGGTGGCAGTCCAGACACCACTCCATCAGAAGCGTCGGCACCTGGTAGGTGAAAGGCATCTGGTCGACTCGTCCGTGGCACGAGGAGCAGCCGATGCCCGTTTGCACGTGGACGCTGTGGTCGAAGTACACAAAACCTGGCAGATTGTAAACTCGCTGCCAGCGCAGTGACCTGTCCATCCGGTAGCTTTCTCGCACCGGCTCCAGCATCTGGCTGCCAACCCAAATCTGGCTATGACAGTTCATGCAGGTTTTCGTTGGTGGGATTCCGGCGAAGGAAGAATGTTCGACCGACGTGTGACAGTACCGGCATTCGATGCCCAGCACGCCCACGTGATGCTGGTGACTAAAGGGGACCGGCTGGACCACTGCGACTGCCGTGCCGGTTCCATACGACGACCGCGTATAGACAAGACCCGACCACGTCAACGACGCCAGCAAGAGCAGGCCGACCAGCAGGCTTGCGCCCGCGAGGATGTTCGCGCTCTTGGGAAACATCTGCGGCATCAGCGCACCCAGCGACTGACTCGATCCACAGCCATCCGACCAGCGGCGATCGCGAAGACGTCACAATAACGGCTGCTCTCACTCGTAGCTATAAGCGAAAGTCTGAGGAAGCCGTGGTTGCTTCCTTGATGCGGCACAGTCTCTCTAACGTTGTCGGAGCCTTTCGGCGGCCCGCCTGAACGCCCCAAACAACTCTGACCGCATTTTGTCGCGTGCATCGTCGGGAGCGCGAAGAATGGCGGAGGGGTGATAGGTGGCAATGGTCCAAGGCGTCCAGGCCGAAACATGAAACTTCATCAACTGCCGCGTCAGTCGGAACTCACCGCCCAACACCGACTGCGCAGCCGTCGCGCCAAGGCACACAACGACTTGCGGGCGAATCGCATCTAGTTCCGCCACCAACCACGGCCTGCACGCGGACAGTTCTCGGGAACTCGGTTTCTGGTGCAACCGCCGCGCGCCGCGCATGATGAACTTGAAGTGTTTTACGGCGTTCGTGATGTAGACCGCGTTGCGGTCGAGTCCCGCCTGAAGCAGCGCGCGATCGACGAGGCCGCCGGCCGGTCCCACGAACGGCTTCCCTTGACGATCTTCCTGGTCGCCAGGCACTTCGCCAATGAGCACCAGCGCCGCGTCGGCTGGCCCCTCGCCAAACACCGTCTGAGTTGCGGCGCGATGCAGATCGCACCCCTGACAGCGCCTCGCGGCACGTTCGAGCGACTGAATTGTCCGCCGCTCAGGGAGGAAATCGTCCGCGCCCATTCGGCCTCCTTGCGGACCGCCGAGGTGCCATCAGCGCGGCATACGCCGCGCCGATGACACCTCGGGCGGACTAGCGTCAGCCAAGCAGCCGTCTATTGCTCGTTTTGCGGCTTGGGATGGCGCGGCATTCCTGCTTCAGCGTCGTCGTTGCCGGCTTCACGGCCGGGTTGCTGTCCCTCGCCCTGCGGGCCGATCGCGCCTTCCGGCGGCTGCGGAGCGACTTGCTGTTTCACGCCCGACTTCTGCCCCTCCGGTAATGGCTGCACGCCTTCAATCGGCTTGCTGCCGGTCCTGGGCTGAATCACCGGTTGCCCACCCTCTCTTCGTTGGCGATCAACATCGGTTTCCCGTTCTTTGCTCTCGGGCCGGCGCGCCATCTCGGTCGTCGGGGTACCGCCAACGCGCCGCAACAGCCTCACGGCAATGCGATCGCGAGGCGAAAGCTTGTTGGCGGCCTGCAGTTCTGTCTTCGCGGCATCCCGATACCCTCCGGTCAAATACAAGAAGCCGAGCAGGAACCGTGCGTCGGGTGATGAGCGATTCGACTTGACGTAATTCTCAAGCGCCCGAATGTGGCGCGTGTAGGACCTGGCATTGCCATACAGCCCGTACACATCATCCCAGGTTGGCTGTTTGCCAAGTGCGGCCAACAAATGCGCCTGGCTCGCTGCTCCGCGATAGTCGCCAAGCGCAAATAGCGACAGGGTGGCTATCAAATGCACCTGGGGATTGCGGGGATCATCGACGGCCGCATGGCCCGCCATCCGCAACGCTGTGCGGTAGTCACCGTTCTCGAACGCATCGATCGCCTCCGACAGGTAGCCCTCTTCGCCTCCCTGCTGCAATGTCTCGCCGGAAACGTATGGTTCTTCATCTTCTTCCTCATACATGGGACTGTAGTTTCCGTAGTCGGTCCCATAATAGTCGCCATCGTATCCGTAGTAGTAACCGGGCCAGCCGTACGAGGAACCGCTCCAGCCCCACCGCGGCCCCCAGCCGCCCCACCAACCATAGCGCGGCCATCCTCGCCCGTATCCGTAGCGGCCCCAATCGCTGCCGTAGTAGCCCCCATGATACGGTCGACCGTCGTAGCCGTAGCCGTAACCGTATTGGCGACCTCCATAGCTCGACCCCGGGTGCTGCCATCCGCTGTATCCGCCTTGCCCCATTCCTTGATGATAACCGCTCCAGCCACCGCCGGCTCGCGCTCCACCACCGCGCTGAGCCATCGCTGGCGCGGTCGCCAGGAAGAACAATGCTGCGACGGTTAGGCAGCTTCCAACGGTAAATCGCTTCGAAGACATCTGGCATCTCCTTTGTCCACAGTGGGAACGCCGAGCCGCCACCTTGCGGACCTTGCGTTCGCCTAACGGTTCGTTGACCTCATCCTGAAGATCGCTGCCAAGGGCTGCAAACGGCGCGCCTCGTCGCGCGCCGGGCGCAATCGGTCCTTAACGGTCACAGGTTACTCGGTCGGACGCCCCGCGAACCGCGGACACAATAGGAGGACACGGCCTGGACCGTCCCATGCCGTGCGACGTCGGATCGTCTTTCGAGCAGCGAACCGGCATTGACCGCGCTGGTCGCAACAGAACCACGCAGCCTGTCGCCGCGATCACGACGCCCGTTTACCGCGTCTCTGGCGTCGGGGGGGCTGACGTCGACCCTCGTGCGGCAGGGCAATGCTCTTTCGGAGGGCATCGGCCAGGTTGATCACCTCGGGCTCCGCCTCAGCCGGCGGCGTGGCGATTTTCTTCCCCTCAATCTTGGAATCGATGAGTTCCTTGAGCTTTGCCCGATAAGGGTCGCCGTACGCAGCGAAGTCGAATGTGTCTTCGCTCGCGTTGTCGATGAGTTGCTCGGCGAGTTTCACCGTCTTGTCCGACGAACGAGGTATCGTTACCTCGTATGGCTGCGCGCGCCGCAACTCATCGCAGTGGCGAAGCATGCTCATGAGGAACACATTCTGGTACGGCCGAACGAGGACCAGTTGCTCCCGTTCCGAAAACAGTATCTGCCCAACGCCCCATCGATCCCTCTCCACCATGGCGCGATAGATGACGCCGTATGGCTCTCGCGCCTCTTCCTTCTGGGGCGTCAGAAAGTAATTGCGGCCGTCCATGCACAACGTGTCGATGTTTTTCGGCTTGATGAACGCCTCGATCCTTAGGGCCCGATCGGCCTCGGTGCGAAGTTCGTCTAATTCGTCCGGCTCGATCCGGACGTACTTGCCGCGGCTGTATTCATACGCCGAAACGATTTCATCCTTCGGCACCTCGCCATGCACGGGGCACACTTTCTGATAATGAATTCGACGATCACAGGCAGCGTGCAGCTGATGAAGATGGATCTCCTTTTCGGGAACGACCACGTTAAACGCTTGGACCGGGAACGTGACAAGTCCAATCCGTAGCGTTCCGCTCCAACTCGCTCGTCCAATTTCCCGAACAGTAGTCGGTGTCGGCGGCCGGCGGGCTGGCATCGTAGCGATCCTTCGAAAAGTGATCTCGAATACGGCTAGTACCCCAGTTTCTTTCTTATGGCCGCGCTGATCGCTTGCCGAACGCTCCTCATTTCCTGCCACGGGTCCCGCCGCAGCGATGCAAGTCGCTGCAGCGTGGTGTCGACATTGAAACGATCGGATGGCAGGTGAGCGTTCAACTCGCGCCATTCGATCGGTACTGCAACCGTCGCGCCAGGCCGTGCCCGCGTCGAGTACGGCGCGACCGAGGTCGCTCCGCGGCTGTTGCGCAGATAGTCAATGAATATTTTGCCTTTCCGCGCTGTTTTTGTGGAGCGTGAGGTGTATCGCTCGGGATCACCACCGGCGATGGCGTCCGCGGTCGCCTTACAGAACTCGCCCACCTCGGCCCAGCTATGCTTGCGAACGAGGGGAATGACGATGTGCAGGCCTTTGCTGCCGGTCGTCTTGAGAAACGTCCTCAGCCGCAACTCATCGAAGAATTGCTTGAGTTGCTTAGCGCTCTCGACCACACGCCCCCAGGTCACCGCTTGGTCCGGGTCCAGGTCGAAGACGATCCGGTCAGGCCGTTCGATATCATCGGCCCTGGCGCCCCAGACGTGAATTTCCAAGGCGCCCATCTGCACCAACGACAGCAACCCCGCCAAATCGTCAGCCACCAAGTAGTCCCTCTTCCTCCCCGATTCTCTCACCGGGATCAGTCGTAGATGCTCGACTTTGCCCTTGCCTGCATGTTTCTGGTAAAAACAATCGCTATCGGCGCCCTCCGGACACCGCACTAGGGTCAGCGGCCGTCCTTCGATGTGCGGCATGATCCATTCCGCGACAGCGGAGTAGTAATGCGCCACGTCGAGCTTCGTGACGCCCTGATCCCGATAAAGCACCTTATCCGGATTGGTGAACCGCACCTGCAACGAGGACAGCGACGGCCCTCCTCCGCTGATGCCGCGGGCTTGTTGCCGCCCCTTCGGCGCGGCCGAGATCGATTCGTGCCTGCTGGCATCCGGCGCGGCCTCGACGGGCGACCTGACCGTCTCTTCGCGCGCTACCTCCCGAGGATGTTTGTCTTCTCGGAGCCCCTTAAAAGACGGTTGTCGTAGCATGCCATCTCGAGTCCAATCTTGAAAATGCACCTCCGCCACCAGCTCTGGGGCAACCCAATTGACGCCCCTGGTCCGTGATTGCAGTTCCGCTGATGGCGCAAATGGCGATGCTCGCCTGCCAAGCGGCGTCAGCCGATCGAGCACATCCCGCAGCGTGGCGTCATCGAACCCGGTGCCAACTCGTCCGGCGTAAACCAGATTGGCGCCGGCGTAATAGCCGACGAGCAACGCGCCGAAGCACCTGCGTGCTCCCTCCGGTTTTGTGTATCCACCAATAACGAATTCCTCTTGTTTGACACTTTTCACTTTTAGCCAGTCGGCGCCACGACCGGCGATGTACGGAGCATCCCTGCGTTTGCAGACGATTCCCTCCAGCCCAAGCTGGCGCGCCTTCTCGAAAACCTTCTGGCCATTGCCAACGGCATGGTCCAGGTACCGGATGGCATGCGTGTTGCCAACCGCGTCCCGCACGACACCAGCCAAAAGGCTCTTACGCGACTCCAGCGTGCAACCGGTGAGGTCGTAGCCATCGAGGTACAAAAGGTCGAACACATAATACACAAGCTTGTCGCTTCTGTTCTCGCGGAAAGCGGTTTGCAGCAATTGAAAATTTGTCGTGCCGTCGGGCCGCACAGCAACTAGCTCGCCATCGAACAGCGCCGATCGGACGGCAAGCTTTTTCGCGCACTGCACCAAATGCGGCAGTCGCGAGGTCCACGATTGCATGCGCCGGCTCATCAACTGGATGTTGCCGCCGTTAACACGGAGTGCGATGCGGTTGCCATCGAGCTTGGTTTCGTGCCACCACTGATCGCCCGATGGAGGTCGATCCACCGACATCGCCAATTGAGGACGAAACACCTCCGGTAGCTTGCCGCGGCGCGCGCCCTCAATCGCCTTAACATTGGTTTTCTCGTCGTCGTGTGGCCCAACGGCCGGCGATTCTCGTTGTCGCCGTTTCGGCTCCCGCGATAGCGTCTTGCCGTCGCGGATGCGGCCGGGCGCACCGGCGGCAATCTCGTTCAGGTCTCGCCCCGTCTTCACACTGTTGAGCCAGTTTGCCGGAACCTTTCGCATCATTGGACGCGAGTCAGCGTCCTTTTGCTTCATCAGCAACCATGTGGTCTGACGCCCTGATGCAGCGGCCCGAGTCCGTATGAGAACCCAGCCGCCATGCAGCTTATTTCCCTCAAGATGAAACTCGAGCTTTCCTCGCCGCAAACCAAGATGTGGATCGCCGTCGGGCCGCCAAACGCCGCGATCCCACAGCATCACGATGCCGGCGCCGTACTGCCCTTCGGGGATAACGCCCTCGAAGCTGGCATAGTCCAGCGGATGATCCTCAACCTCGACGGCCAGCCGCTTCTGCGTCGGATCGAGGCTCGGTCCCTTGGGAACCGCCCAGCTCTTCAAAACGCCGTCGAGCGCCAACCGAATGTCATAGTGCAAATGCGACGCCGCATGGTAGTGGACCACGTACTGCCACTGGCTCTTGCCAATCGGCTTCTTGCCCGCCGGCTCAGCCGTGCGTCGGAAGTCACGCTTCTTCTGATAGGACGTCAAGCTCATGAGTTTTCGCGAGGCACGTTTCTTGGCGCGGTTCTGCTTGGACCAACTGGTTCGGCCTATCGGATCTTCTCGCACGAGTTGCCGGCGCGGTATTAGCAGTTTTCGTGCCGATGCCATGTATCATGGTCTGCAGCGGCCCCAGCGCGTGCGAGACGGTGCTTTGGCATCACCTTTGCTCCGCTTTGTGTCCGCTCGATGAGACGACGTGCACGGCCCCGTTTCGATGGCCTCGTCCCGTGAAATCAAAATGGCCAACCCAGCTAATGACATTCGAACGTATTGGAATGTCCAGACGTTCTGCCTACTGACGCTCACCCTCATCGCCCTAGGGGCGGCCCTGTATTTCCTCCGGCCGGTGCTGGTCCCGTTCGTCTTGGCCGTTTTTCTGACTCAGTGCTTGTTGCCGCTAATTGAATTTCAGCAACGGCACCTGCGTATTCCACGAGCACTAGCCATAGCGTCGGCAGCGGTCGCAGCGATCGTCGTGGTGGCTGCATTCGGCTCGCTGGTGGCCACGTCGATCGCCGCCGCGGCGCCGCGTCTGCAAGATTACGAAAAGCGATTCCAGGAGTTTACGGAGGCCACGGCGCGCTCCGCGTCGTTGCAGCAGTCGAGGATTCACGTCGACGCCGACCAGGTCGCCCGCTTCTTCGCGGTGCAAGAGGGTACCGGTTGGCAGTTCATTTCAGCCGCGCTGGCAGAAGCCACCAATATTGTCTCCGGCGGGGTCATCGTCGTCATCTTTATGCTGTTCCTGTTGGTGGGCAAGCCCGATGCCCATCGCCACACGGGGATGCTCGGCGAGATTGAGGCCAGCGTGCGGCGTTATGTGCTCACCCTGGTCCTGTTGTCGATCGGAACGGGTGTCCTAGTCGGCGTCACCCTGACAATCCTGGGCGTCGAACTGGCCTGGGTGTTCGCATTCTTGACTTTCTTGCTGAACTTCGTGCCAAACATCGGCTCTATCGTCGCGTGGCTGCTGCCGCTGCCGGTCATTTTGCTGAGCCCCGACATGTCCATCACCGCCAAGATCTTGGCAATGGCGATCCCTGCCATCATCCATCTCGTCGGCGGTAACGTCGTCCTTCCCAAGGTTCAAGGCAACGCCCTGGCGCTGCACCCCGTCGCAGTCTTGCTATCGCTGATGTTCTTCGGAATGATTTGGGGAATCACGGGCGCGTTCCTGGCCGCGCCGATTACTGGCATCATCCGAATCGTTTGCGCCAGGATTCCCGTCACTGAGCCAATCGCCGACGTCTTGGCTGGCAACCTGTCGGCATTTTCGACCGGTCCGAATCGGGCGGTGTATTGAGCGTGGAGCGCACCGCGGACCCCAAGGCACGCGACGGCACGATTCTTGCGTTCCCACATCACATCCCACACACGCCGAAAGTCGGCCACCTGTTGGGAACCGTCTTAACGGGCGCACCATGACGACGCACGATGACCGGTCGCCTCCGGCGGACCAAGCACCGACGACGGGGGACGAACCGCGTAAGAACACGCCGCCCGCCGGGGACAGCGCAGGGAGCGCGCCCTCCGTGGTACAAGGCGGCGGCCCAAATCGACCCGACGATGCGTCGGCCGGGCCTCGGCCGCCTCGTCGCCGCTGGCGCCGGTGGTTGTTGCTGCTCGCAATCGCCGCACTCTTGATCGTGAGCTGGCCTTTCTTGATTCGTTGGACACTCAGAATGCTGAACACGGTCTCTACCGATGATGCCTACGTCAACGGCCACGTGACGTTCGTAGCGGCACGCATCGCCGGTCAAGTAAGCCGGGTGTTAGTCGACGATAACTACCGCGTGCGGAAAGGGGATCTGCTGGTCCAACTCGATAGGGAGCCGTACATCGTCCAACTGGCGACGGCACAGGCCGCCGTCACCGCGGCCGAGGCCAATCTGGCCGCAGCGAGGGCCCAGGTCCGAGGCCAGCTTGCCCAGACCCGCGCCAGCCGCTTTCGGGTCCAACACGCGATCGAGGATGTGAACAATCAGGTGGCAAACCTTCGGGCTGCCGTCGCAACGCTCGACAGCCGAAAGGCAAACCTCCAATTGGCACGCGCCAACCTGTCCCGAGCCGAATCGCTCGCACCCAGCGGAGGAATTAGCAAGGAAGAGTTGGACGTTCGCCGGCAGACCGCGAAGGTCGACGCAGCGGCCGTCGACCAGGCCCTGCAGGCGGTCTACGCGATTCGCGTCAGCCTGGGATTACCCACTCGACCGCCCGGCGGCCACGGCCTGGCAGACGTTCCTGCCGACCTCCCACAGCGATTTTCCGTTGTCCGGCAATCGTTGGGAGAACTAGTGCAAAGCGCTGCACAATACGGGTTCTTTCCGGCGACTTTATCCGCGAGTCCACAAGAAGTACTGGATGTCTTTCAGAAGCAAGATCCCGAGAGCAACCTGGAACGCACGTTCGCCCAGGCCCCCGCGATAAAACAGGCAAAAGCCAGCATGCTGCAAGCTCAGCGCAATCTTGATCAAGCCGAACTGAATCTCCGGTATTGTGACGTCGTCAGCGAGATCGACGGGGTAGTCACCCGCCGCAACGTGAACCCCGGGAACAACGTGTCTGCTGGCCAAAGCCTCATGGCAATACGCTCAATCACGGAAATCTGGATCGACGCGAATTTTAAGGAAACCCAACTGGCGTACCTTCGCATCGGACAGAGGGTCGTTTGCGAGGTGGACATGTACGGCCGGCGACAGGAGTTCAAAGGCCGGATCACCGGTTTCACCATGGGCACCGGCCAGACGCTGGCCCTGCTGCCCCCGCAGAACGCCGCCGGGAACTTTGTGAAGATCGTGCAACGCTTGCCGGTTCGCATTGAGCTGACCGACTACGACCCCGACAAGGCGCCTCTGTTCGTCGGTTTGTCTGTCGTGCCTTACGTTTACTACAAGGAACCGCCAACGGGCCCGCACGCCGGCGATATCCTGCAACCTTTTGCGTCGCTTCCCCGCGCCGCTCCGGAGCCCAAACCCTAGACTCGGCTCGCGCGAAAGACCGAACCATGAACGGCGGACCGCCAACTGCCGCTGCCGCAGCCCCGCGGGTGCGCAACCCCTGGATCGTTGCGATCACCGTAACCTTGGCGACATTCATGGAGGTCCTCGACACCACCATTGCCAACGTGTCGCTCCCCTACATTGCCGGCGATCTCGGCGTAACGGTCGACGAAGCCTCGTGGGTGCTGACGACGTACTTGGTCGCCAACGCGATCGTGCTGCCCGCGTCCGGCTGGGTGTCGGGCCTCATCGGGCGCAAGCGTTTCTACATGACTTGCGTTTTCCTCTTCACCCTCAGTTCCATCCTATGCGGCATGGCGCCGAATCTATCAACTCTCCTGCTTTGCCGAGTCTTCCAAGGCGCCGGCGGCGGAGGCCTTCAACCCTCGGAGCAGGCGATTCTGCTCGACACCTTCCCTCGCCGTAAGGTCGGCATGGCGCTGGCCGTCTACGGAATCGCTGTGCTCTTTGCGCCAATCCTTGGCCCCACCGTCGGCGGCTACATTACCGAGAACTACAACTGGCGATGGATCTTCTACATCAATGTGCCGGTCGGGTGCCTCTCGCTCTTCCTTACCGGCCTCGTCGTCCACGATCCTCCCTGGATGACCGAAGAACGCCACGCACGTCGCGGCAAGCCGCTGGACCTCGATCTGTTTGGACTAGGCTTAATCGCTCTCGGCCTCGGTGCCTTGGAAGTGATCTATGATCGCGGCCAGGAAGACGACTGGTTCAACTCGCGGTTCATCCTCATATTGACGGTCATTGCAGTGATCAGCCTGACCGCGGCCGTCGCCTGGGAACTCCGCCAGCGCAATCCCGTACTCAATCTGCGTCTTCTGAAGGACCGCAATTTCGGCATCGGGTGCATCGTCATCTACATCACCTTCCTCATCGTGTATGGCAGCAACGTCCTGTTGCCTCAGATGCTGCAGTCGGTATTCGGTTACGACGCGTTCACGGCCGGCCTGATCATGTCGCCAGGTGGAATCGCCGTGATGGTTTTCATGCCCGTAAGCGGCTTCTTGATGGGCCGCCAAGTGGACGCGAGGTGGCTAGTGTTCTTCGGCATGCTCGCCGTTGGCACAGCCAGCTACTGGTCATCCCTGATGAATCTCGACGTATCCCCAGGGATTCTGGTGATCCGCCGCTGCGCCCAACTCTTCGGCATGGCCTTCATCTTTGCCCCCATTAATGCTTCCGCCTATTTGTACCTGCCCGATCACGAACGGACCAACGCGACGGGGCTCTTCAATATGGTGCGCAATGAGGGCGCAAGTCTCGGCATCGCTATCGTCACTCTGGCACTAGCTCAGCGAGGACAGCTCCATCAAAGCCGATTGGTCGAATCGCTCACGCCGTTCGACCAGCCGTTTGTCGACGTCCGCAACCTTCTTAGCCAGCAGTTCCAAACGGCAGGCTACGACGCAGCCACCGCCGGCCAGATGGCCCTCGCACAAGTTTATCAACTCACGCAGCAGCAGGCGTCCGGCATGTCATACTTCGACCTCTTTTGGATTTTTTCCATGGCCGCCTATTGCGTGGCGCCGCTAGTATTTCTCATGCGTCGTTCCGTGGCCGAAAAAGGCCTCACGGCCGCTTCCCATTAACGTCGACGCAGAGGCGACACTCCGCACCATCGCCCCTTTCACAAGAACAGTGATGTGGCTACTACCGCTAATCCTGTTGGTTGTGGCTGCCCCGCTTGTCGTCTTCGGCATCATTTATGTCCCACTCCACGATGGTCGTCTCACTGATCTGCTTCTCGCAGTCCTTTTGCCGACGACCGTGATCTGCTGGAGCGTCTGGAAATTTCTCCGTTGTCAACGGGGCGGGCCACACGAGCGGTAGACCGCCGATGGAGAGCGACGGCCGGTTTACCAGGCCGTCGGCACAATACTTGCATCGCCATCGCGTTCGATTGCGGTTTGCCTGGCGTATTCGTCGAGCATTGGGGCGCGGCCAATACGGGCCCCGGCCAGCGGGCAGCCAACGTGGGCGTTAACTGATCAGCGGCGTCAGCCGACCGAGTGCGGAAACACTTTCCCGAAAAAAAGGAGCGCGCGATGCTTAATCAGCAAGTCTTGGAAGGAAACTGGAATCAGTTGAAAGGCAAGATCCGGCAGCGATGGGGCCAACTGAGCGACAGCGACGTCGCACATTTCCGCGGAAACGTCGACGAACTGATCGGCACAATCCAGCAGAAGACCGGCGAGGGCCGAAACGCCATCGAGAGCTACTTGCAGGAACTCACCGGCAGCGCAGGCACTGTCATGGGACAGGCGGCCGAAACCGCCCGCCAATATGCCCATCAGGCAACCGAGCAGTACTACGAGGGCATGGAGGGCGTGAGGTCCTTCGTCCGAGACCGGCCGGGCCAAGCCCTGGCGATCGGTTTCGGGACCGGGATGCTGGTCGGCCTGATCGTTGCCCTTAGTTGTCGCAAGTGAATTGAAGTCCGGCGACGCCCGAGTTCACGCCAAACGAGCGAGGCGACGGTGAACGACGACGACCTCCAAACGCGTATCGAGAGACTCCGCCTCGACTTGGGCAACAACGTCGAACGGACGGTTGAAAATGCGCGGACAATGTTCGCTTGGCGACACTACGTGTCCGCCCACCCCTGGCTTTGCTTGACGGCGGCCGCCGCCGCGGGCTTTTTGCTCGTGCCGCGGCGGCCCCGTTACGCTCAGCTTAGCCCCGACGCCACCGCCGAGTTGGCCAGCCGGGGGATGGTCGTCGTCAAGCCGGAATCGCTGCCCAGCGCGAAGAGCGAAATCATCGGCAACTTCGCC
>JAJFUI010000148.1 GCA_021372555.1 Planctomycetaceae bacterium
GTTTGTGCCAATCACGGACGGCAACGTGGCGATGTTGCTCGAGCGGCGGTTTCCGGAGCTTGACGATACGCTGCTGACGGCGGTCGTCCTTGGGGATGCCGCAACGCTGGCGGAAGAAGAGCAGGGGGGAGCGAGTGTTGACGGGGATCCTAGTGCCCTCACCCTAGCCCTCTCCCAAAGGGAGAGGGGACAGGTTGAATCAACTTATTCCGAGGAGGAGAGGGGACCACGTTCGGATTTCGACGTGTTTGGTCAGGAGATGCTGACCCGGACGTGCAGGGAAGCGGCGGAGCGGACGAAAGGGATCGAGCTCGGCAAGGTTTTCAACTTCCGGCCGCTGTGGCTGCATTGTGGCGCGGCATTGGCGCTGGTGGCGAGCGTGGTGTTGTTCGCGTTGATGGAGAACGAGGCGTTTGGTGTTTGGGCGCGTCGCAGCTTGGCTCTGTCGAGCGAGCGGTGGCCGCGGAAGACGCATTTCGCCGAGATGGACGGTTTTGCTGGCGGCGTGCGGAAGGTCGCCCGAGGTTCGGACCTGGAGATCGTGGCGCGGGCCGACTTGTCGTGGCCGCGGGTGCCGGAGGTCGTGCAGGTCCGTTATCGGATGGAGGGGGCGCGAGGCCGCACGACGATGGATCGCCGTGGTGTTGCGCGCGGGCCGGAGAATCGCTTCCAGGAGTACGCTTACGTCTTCCACAACATTCCCGGCGACATTCACTTCGATATCGTGGGCGGCGACGACCGCATTTCGGACCTGTGGATTCAGGCGGTCGATAGTCCGACCATCGGTCCAATGACTCTGGTTTGCGAGCCGCCGGCGTACGTGCACCGACCGACGCTGCGGCTGCCGGTGACCGGTGTGATGCAAATCCCGATGGGGAGCCGTGTGACGGTTCATACCGGGCCGTCGAACAAAGAGCTCGTTCGGGTGCAGGTGACGAGCGTTGTGGGCGATCAGGCCGCAACGAGTCAGTCCATTGAACGTCGGCAATTGGCGTCCGACCGTCGCGGGTTCTCATACTCGCTGGGAACGGTCAGCAAGGACACGACGCTGCTGTTCAGCTTGACGGATTGCGACGGCATCACGCCGTCGGAGCCGGTCCGGTTGGCATTGGCGCCGACGATTGATCAGCCGCCGCAGTTGGCGGTGCAACTCGACGGGATCGGCACGGCGATCACGCCCAAGGCCCGAGTGGCGGTGGCGGGGCGCGTGACGGATGACTACGGCATCGGGCGTGTCTGGTTTGAACATGCGCTGGGTGAGGCGAAGCCTGGCAACCAGACGATCGCCAAGCTTCCGCAGGCGCCGGCCGTCTACCCGCTTCCCGCTGGGGCGGCGATGGAGGTGCGGGAGCTTGGGGTGAAGGCGGGCCAAAAGTTGTGGGTATCGGTCAAGGCGGCCGATCTGTGCGACTTGGGCGCCGGTCCGAACGTCGCGGGCACAGAGCGATGGCTGTTGGATATCGTTACGCCGGAGCAGTTGCGGGCGATGCTGGAATCGCGGGAGTTGATCTTGCGGCAGCGGTTCGAGGCGATGATTCAGGAGATGACGGAGACGAGGGACTTGCTCGCGCGGCTGGAGATTGATGCAAACGCGGACGGAGTCAAGGGGAAGGCGGAAGAGAAAGCGAAGGTCGGGAATAAGAATAAGAGTGAGCCCGGGGATGAAGAGCCGGATGGTTCGCCAGCCCGAAAGCACACGTTGCGGCTGTTGGCAGTCGAAGGTGCGTTGACCAACTGCCGGAAGAACACGCAGGAGGTGCTCGGATTGGCCGAGGCCTTTGACGACATCTGCAAACAACTGATCAACAACCGGATCGACACGCAAGAGTTGCGAAATCGGCTGCGGGGGGGCATCGCCGTTCCGTTGCGCCACGTCGCCGAGCAGATGCTGCCGGAACTGGAGCGACGACTTGAGACGTTGTCGCCGATGTTGGATGATCCACGACAGTCGCCGCAGTTTCGCGATCGAGCCCAGCAACAGGCCGAAGAGATTTTGGTCGTGATGCACAAGGTGCTCGACCGCATGATCGAGCTGGAAACGTACAACGAAGCCGTGAAGATGCTGCAGGAGATCATCGACAAGCAGAAACAACTGCAAGAGGAGACGCAGCAACAGCACAAGCAGAAGATCCGCGATCTGCTGAAAGGAGCGGGGCCATGAGCGGGCAGCGGGGGATGCTGATGGCCTTGGCGCTGACGGCGGTGCTGTTTGGGTGCCCGGCGGCGTGGGCTGCGCCGCAGGGGAATGCGGCCGCGCCCGCTGCGGCGGATGGGACCGCGAAGCCGAAGCAACCCAGCGCAGCGGACAAGTTGGTGCAGGAACAGAAAAACCTTGCGGAGCGGTACAAGCACCTTGAGGACGTACTGCTTCGGATGGCCGAATTGAGCGCCACCAACGATCCGCGGCGCGCGGCGCTGTTGAAGAAGGCGGTCGCGCAGAGCAAGGAGCAATTGATTTCCGTCCGGTTCGATCAGCTCGTGGAACTGCTGGGCAAAGAGCAGCTTTCGCGCGCACTGGAGAACCAAGGAGATCTGGAGCAGGATCTGCGATCGCTGCTTGAGTTGCTGATGAGCGAGAATCGCGAGAAGACCGTTCAGGCGGAGAAGGCCAGAATTCGTGAATATCTGAAACGCATTAATACGCTGATCAAGCGTCAGGAAGATATTCAGGCGAGGACGGCAGGCGGCGACCGCGCGAAGCCCCTGGCGGATGAGCAGGCGAAGCTGGCCGACAAGACGGGTGACTTGGCGCAGGACATTCGGAAGAACGAAGAGAAGACCGATGGCAACGGCCGGAAGAACGGCGGAAGGAAGCAGAGCCAAGGCGGGAAGAAGCAAGGCGGGGACAAGAAGAAGGACGGCGAGAAAAGTGGCGAGGGAAAGTCGGGGGAGGAAAAGCGAGGAGATAAAAAGGGAGACGGCAGCAAAGGGCAGGGCGCCAAGGGAAGCGACGACAATGCGGAGGGACAACAGGAGCAAGCGGCCAATCCGGCGCGGAAACGATTGGAGTCCGCGCAACAGCGAATGAAGGAGGCGGAAGAGCAACTGAAGCAGGCCCAACGAGAAGGCGCGGCGGCGAAGCAGGAGCAGGCGAAAAAGGAGCTAGCGGACGCCAAAGCGGAATTGGAAAAGATTCTCCGGCAACTGCGGGAGGAGCAGATCGCGCGGGTGCTGGCGATGTTGGAAAGTCGCTTCGCCAAGATGCTTCAGATGCAGCAGGAAGTTTACGAGGGCACGCTGAGGCTGGACCGAGTGCCGTCGGCCGACCGGACGCATAATCACGAAATCGAGTCGAGCCGATTGAGCAACAAGGAATCGCAGATTGTCGTGGAGGTGGACAAGGCCTCGCTACTGTTGCACGAGGATGGCAGTGCGGTGGCGATGCCCGAGGCGGTCGAACAGATGCGTGACGACATGCAGCAGATCGTCTCGCGGCTGGCGCGGGCGAAGGTTGGCACGATGACACAAGGCATCGAGCAGGACGTCATCGCGGCGTTGAAGGAAATGGTCGCGGCGTTGAAGAAGGCGCAGAAGGACCAAGGGAACAAGCAGAAAGCCGGCCGTGGAGGCGGGGGCGGGGAACCGCCGGAGCCGCCGTTGGTCGACGCGCTGGCCGAATTGCGAATGATTCGAGCTTTGCAGATGCGTGTAAACACGCGGACAGCCCGGTATTCGAAGATGATCGAGGGAGAGGAAACGGATAACATGGAGGTGATCGAGTCGCTTCGGCGATTGGCAGAGCGGCAACAGCGCATTTATCGGGTTACCCGGGACTTGCAGACGGGGAAGAACCAATGATGACGGAAGGTCGAACCATCGGCTTACGAAGATGGCTGTGGCTGGCTGCGCCGGTTCTTTGTCTTGTTGCTGCGTCCCTGGCAGTGGCAGGGCCGTCAGATCCGCTGGCGAAGTCGGCGGCGTCGTGGCAACCGCCTCGGGCGGAGCAGGTGAAGGGCGAGGCGCTGCGATGGCTGGATGCGGCGGTCGTTGATGGCCCGAAAGCAGCAGCGATCAGATCGAAGGCCGAGGCGATTTGGGCGGACGTGCCCGCCGGGGCCTCCGAGGATGACTTGCTGATTCGTTTGGCTCGGACGTTCGCGGTGGCTGACCCGAATGCGGCAAGCTTGGTGGCGATGTGTTGCCAGCCGCGGAGTCAACGGACGCTTGCGTCACCGCTGTGGCTTCGCGACAGACGAACGGCGGCGTTGGAAGCGAACAATCTGAGGCTGTTGTACGCCAGTTGGCTGGTTCATGAATCGCTCTACGACGAAGCGATGGAGCAGCTTTCGGGGCTGACGCCGGAGGACGTCGTGGCACCAGCGACGCTGCTGTTTCACCAGAGCGTTGTTTATCACGCGCTGCTGAACAAGGAGTCGGGCCTAAAGTCGCTGGGGGAGTTGCTGCAAGGGGAGGATCGCAGTCCGCGGCGCTACGTGGCCTTGGCTCGACTGATGCAGGACGACCTGAGCGGGCTGGAGACCGACACCCTGGACCATATCGCCCGGCGCATGGGCGATATCCGCCGGCGGCTTGAGTTGGGCCGTGCGGGGCCGAAAGTTCGCGAGGAGGAGGACGGCGTCATCAAGTCGCTCGACAAGATGATTAAGAAACTCGAACAGCAACAACAGCAGCAGGAACAATCCAGTTCGCTGAAGCCGAGCGGGACGCCGGCGACCGAGAGCCGGCCGATGGGCGGCAAGGGGCCGGGCGAGGTGACGAAGAAGAACATCGGATCACAGAGCGGCTGGGGAGACTTGCCGCCGAAGGAACGCGAACAGGCGATGCAGCAGATTGGCCGCGACTTCCCGTCGCATTATCGGGACGCCATCGAACAGTATTTCCGTCGCCTGGCGGCTGAAGGGAACGAGGAGTAATCACATGACGGGCATTCTCTTGGCGGTAATGTTGACTTCGGCCGCGGCGCCGTTTGACGCGCAGACGCTCGACGGTCGAACGGTCAGCGGTACGCTCGTCAAACTCTCGGCCACGGGTGCGACACTCATGACGAGCGGTGGGCGAGTGGCAGTCGACGGCGAGAAGTTGCTCACGCTTTCGCAAAAAGCGGACGTCGGATCGAGAACACGCGCCACTGGGACAGTTTTGATCGAATTGACAGACGGGTCGGTCGTCCAGGCAACGCAGTATGTGGTGCAGGGGGGGCTGGTTCGGATTACGCTTGTGGGCGGCGCGGTGATCGAATCGCCGGCAAGCGGCGTCCGCACGGTCCAGTTCCAGCATTCTGCAGAGCTGAGCCCCGATTGGTCAAGGTGGTCCGAAGCCAAGGCCGACAGCGATCTGATCGTGGTGCGAACTGAAGGGGGCCTCGACTCGCACAAGGGCGTGTTGCACGACGTGGGAGAGGATGCCGTTCGCTTCGACCTGGACGGGGAAGTTCTGCCGGTGCAGCGGTCCAAGATTTACGGTTTGGTGTATCGCCACAGCGTGTCGGCGGAGTTGCCAGCGGCGGTGTGCCGAATCACGGACGCCAGCGGATCGCAGTGGTCCGTTCGTTCGCTGAAGCTGGGCGACATGCTGCAATGGCTTACGCCGGCTGGCGTAACGGTATCAGAGCCGCTGGAGAGCATCACGCGGATCGACTTCTCCGGCGGAAAGCTCGTCTACCTGAGCGACCTGAAGCCGGAATCGAGCGTGTGGACGCCGCTGTTTGCGGCGGAGAAGCCGCTGCCGGCCATGAAGCGGTTCTACGGCCCTCGGTTTGATCGCGGTTTCGACTCGAATGAGCTAGAGCTTGGAGGCGTGCACTACAGCAAGGGCATTGCAGTGCACGCGCGGACGGAGGTGGTGTACCGGTTGCCGGCCGGGTTCCGCAAGTTCTCGGCAATGGCGGGGATCGATCAGACGGCGAAGCCTGATGGCAAAGTGCGGCTGGTGGTTCGCAGCGACGACAAAGTGCTATGGGAGGGGGACATTGGCGGGAATGATGCGCCGAAGACCATCGACGTGGATGTTGCCTCCGCGCGACGATTGACGATTCTGGTTGATTTTGCCGGTCTCACGACGGGCGCCCGACTGCTGTTGTGCAACGCGAGGATCGTGCGATGAGAAGGCGACTGATTGTCATCGCGGTGTCGTTGCTTCTGCTCGCGGCAGGGGCTGTGCAAGCGTTTGCAGAGCCAAGCAAAGCGGTGCTGGAGGCCGAGTCGCAGCGCATTGCCGCGATGCGAAAAGCGAAGGACGCCGTGCTGGCGATCTTCGTTCCGAGCGGGCAGGGTGGCGGTTCCGGCGTGGTGATTTCGCCGGACGGGTATGCGCTCACTAACTTCCACGTCGCCCAACCGTGCGGCAAGTACATGCAGTGCGGGATGGCCGACGGCAAGGCGTACGACGCGGTCCTGGTGGGGCTCGATCCAACGGGCGACGTGGCGTTGATCAAGCTCTTCGGCCGCGACGATTTCCCGACGGCCGAACTGGGTGACAGCGACCGGCTCCGCGTGGGCGACTGGGTCTTTGCGATGGGCAATCCGTTCCTGCTGGCCAACGATTTCCAGCCAACGACCACCTACGGCATCGTTTCGGGCGTGCATCGTTATCAACCGCCGTCCGGCACGCTGCTGGAATACGCCGACTGCATCCAGACCGATGCACCGGTCAATCCGGGTAACTCCGGAGGTCCGCTGTTCGACGACCAGGGGCGGCTGGTGGGGATCAACGGCCGGTGCTCGTTCGAGAAACGCGGACGGGTGAACGTCGGCGTAGCCTATGCGATCTCGATCAATCAACTGAAGAACTTTCTTGGCGTGCTGCACAGCGGCCGAGTGGTGGACCACGCAACGCTGGGCGCTACCGTAGACCGCGACGCGGAGGGCCGAGTGGTGGTGAACGACATTCTCGAATCGTCCGACGCCTACCGGCGGGGGCTTCGCTATGACGACGAGATTATCGCATTCGCCGGCAGGCCGATCGCCAGCTCCAATGCATTGAAGAACATGCTCGGGGTGTTCCCAAAGGGATGGCGAGTTCCGTTGAGCTACCGGCACGAAGGGAAGCGTCATGATGTGCTAGTGCGACTGGCCGGTGTGCATGCCCAGGAGGAACTGCTTCAAAAGAGCGGCGGTACGGAGCCGCCGAAGCCGAAGGAAGATCCGAAACGGAAGCCAGCGGCCAAGCCGAAGGGGAAAGGGAAGGCCGGGCGGACCGAGCCGCAGGAAACGGCGGCGCCGGAAATCGTCGTGAAGAACTTCCAGGCAAAGCACGGCTACGCCAACTATCGCTTTAACACGCTCAACCAACGAAGGGTTTGGGATGCTTGGCAGGCCACGGCTAAACTCGCGGAAGCGGGCGGGGCATGGACCCTCGCAGGTTCGCTGGGCACCGGCGGCAAGTTCCGCTTTTTGCTTGACGAGCAAGGCGGCGCGCTCAAGGTGCCGTCCGGGGAGATCAAGTGGACCGCGGGCGACGAGCTTGGCGCGTCGTTGTTGCCGGCCCACAGTGGCGGGCTGCTGCCGGCGCTTTATCTCTGGCGGCGGTTGGCCACGACGGGGCTGGGACGATTCGGCGACGTTTCTTACTACGGGACGGCGCCGCTGCCCGGGCGAGCGGCTTTGGCGGATGTTCTCGTCGGCTCGCACAAGGGGGTGGAATGCTGGTTCTACTTTGATCCGGCCGACGGACGGATGTTGGCCCTGGAGATGTTTGCCGACGAGGGCGCCGACCCGTGCGAGGTCTACTTCTCGGAGTATCGCGAAGTGAACGGGCGCGCGGCGCCGGGGCGGATGGAGGTGCGTTGCGGAGACGAAACATTCGCCACGTTTAAGATCGAGGAGTTCAAGGCGGAGAAGCCGGAAGGGAGGGGAAAGTGAAGACATTGCTTCATCGAATCGTCCTTATCCTCACGGTGATTCTGATTGCGGCAGCCGCAGGTGGTGCTCCGGTTGTCGCGACGGTCGATCAGGTGCAGCCGAAGGTCGTGAAGGTTTACGGGGCTGGCGGCGTTCAGGGAATGGCGAACTATCAGAGCGGGATCGTGATCTCGGCAACGGGACATGTGCTGACCACGTTTAGCCACGTGCTGGACACCGACTACATCGATGTGGTGCTGTCGGACGGCCGAAAGTTTAGCGCCAAGCTGCTTGGCGCGGACCCGCGACTGGAGGTTGCCGTGCTCAAGATCGACGCCACGGGGCTTCCGTGGTTCGACCTAGCCAAGGCGACGGACGCGGAGGCAGGGACGAGGATTCTTTGCTTCAGCAATATCTTCAGCGTGGCGATGGGCGACGAGCAAGCGAGCGTGCAGCGGGGGACAGTTGCCGTGCGGACTCGCTTAGAAGCGAGACGAGGCGTGTTCGAGACGCCGTACCGGGGGCCGGTTTATGTGCTCGACGTGACGACAAACAATCCTGGCGCGGCCGGTGGTGCGTTGGTCAGTTTCCGCGGCGAACTACTTGGCGTTCTTGGCAAGGAACTGCGCAACTCGCTGAACAACACCTGGCTCAACTACGCGGTGCCCATCAGCGAGCTGCGAGAGTCGGTGGAAGAGATTTTGGCGGGCAAGTTCGTGGCGCGGCGCGACGCACCAGAGAAAAAGCCTGAGCGACCGCTCAACTTGGCGGCGCTGGGGATCGTGCTGGTGCCCGACATGCTGGAGCGGACGCCGCCGTACGTGGATCGAGTGCAGCCGGCTTCGGTAGCGGCCAAGGCGGGAATGCAACCGGACGATCTCATTCTGCTTTGCGGCGACCGACTCACCCAGTCGTGCAAGGCGCTGCAAGCGGAGTTGCAGGGCCTCGACTACGAAGACCCCGTCAAACTGACGGTGCTTCGCGGACAACAATTGATCGAGTTCACGCTGCAATCGGTCGGCCCGGCGACGAGCAAGAAGGGGCAGCCATGAATGCAGGCCGCGGCGACCAATCGCATCTTGTCCGAACGCTCAGGGAGCGGCCAGCTCACGGCTGTTGCAGGACGCTCGTTTGCGGTTTGGCCATGGGGATCATCGCGTGCTTGGCAGCCGCTCGACAAGCTGCAGCGGACGACACGGCGGCGGAGGAGCAGGCAGCGTTTGCGGCGGCAGTGGCTCGCGTCGCGCCGTCGGTGGTGCAAATCGAGACGGTGGGGGGAAAGGAACAGGTGGAAGGAGTGCTGCTGGGCACGGGACCGACCACCGGTTTGATCGTCGATTCGGACGGGTACATTATTTCGAGCGCGTTCAATTTCATCGGGAAGCCAGCGTCGATCGTGGTGCGATTGCCCGGCGGGACGCGAAAGGCCGCGCGGTTGGTGGCAACGGATCACGCGAGAATGCTTGTGTTGTTGAAGATCGACGCGGGGAGGCCGCTGCCGACGTGCGCGATCGCCGCACGAGCGGGAATGCACGTTGGGCAGTGGGCGATTGCCGTGGGGCGAACGTTCCAGGGCGACCGGCCGAACATGGCGGTCGGAGTTCTTAGCGCGCTGGATCGCGTGTGGGGCAGGGCGATTCAGACCGACGCGGCGGTTTCGCCAAACAACTACGGGGGACCGCTGGTCGACATCCATGGCCGAGTGATGGGTGTGCTGGCGCCGCTATCACCGCAGGCCGGCGAAGTGGCCGGCGTCGACCTGTACGACTCCGGTATCGGGTTCGCAGTGCCGGCTGAGGACATTCAGCGCGTGCTGCCGAGACTGAAAAAGGGCGAGGATCTGCAGCCGGGCTTGGCGGGCATGAGCATCAAGGGAGCGAACCAATTCACGGCGCCGCCGATCGTCGCGGCCTGCCGGACGAACTCACCGGCCGCCGTGGCAGGCATTAAGGTGGGCGACCGAATCGTGGAACTCGGCGGCCGGGCAATTACTCGGGCGATCCAAATCCGCGACGAGTTCGGCCGTCGCTACTCGGGTGACAAGGTCAGCATCACGGTGGTGCGGGACAACAAGGAGACTCGATCCGAGTTGCAGTTGGTGGCGACACTGGAGCCGTTCCAGCACGGGTTCCTTGGGGTACTTCCGATGCGCGGCGATGCGGAGAAGGGGGTGGCGGTCCGCTACGTGTATCCGAAGAGTCCTGCCGCGGCGGCGGGCATTGTCGCCGACGACATCCTGACGTCCTTAGGCGGAGAGCCGGTGCGAGAACGCGGCGAACTGATTCAAGCAATCGGGATGTTCGAGCCCGGCAGCGAGGTGGAGTTGGGGGTGTTGCGAGGGGACGCTAGGCGGACGGTGAAGGTCACGCTAGGGACGATCCCTGAGGAGTTGCCGCCGGATGAGTTGCCCGCGGCCTGGCAGCAGTCGCAGGCGTCAGCCACGAAGACGACACAGGGTCGAGGACAAGCTGGAACGCCCGGCCAGCAGTTTGGCGCGATGCGGCTCAAGATTGCGGAATACGACAACAAGGTCTGGGCGTATGTTCCGGCGGGCTACGATCCGGCGCGAGCGTATGGCGTGGTGGTTTGGCTGCATGCGCCCGGCGGTTACGACTGGAAAGAGTTGCTGGCGCGGTGGCAGCCGCTGTGCGATCGGCACGATCTGATTTTGGTGGCGCCGAAGTCGTCGGAAGCGGCTCGATGGATGCCGGAAGAAGCGGGACTGGTGGATCGGCTGCTGATGCACGTCGGGGCGACGTACCACATCGACCCGGCCCGCGTCGTGGTTCATGGCTACGAGGGTGGGGGGGCGATGGCGTTCTTGACGGCGTTCCGGAATCGGCAAATGATACGAGCCGTGGCAGCAGTTCAGGCGACCCCGGTCGGGGCTGCGCCGGAAAACGACCCCTTGCACCGTTTGGCAGTTTATCTGGCGGCGGGGGACAAGACGCTCGCAGACGGTCCGATCGGAAAGGCCGCGGCGGCGATGCGGCGGATGAAGATCCCGGTGACGACGAAGAGTCTTGGTCAGGGAACTCGGTACTTGAACGCCGACGAGTTATCGCAATTGGCGCGGTGGATCGATATGCTCGATCGGATTTGAAGGGGCAACGCGCACGACCGCGACGTGAGACCGGCCCGAGTTCCGCACGATGCAAAAGAAGACTTTGGGAATCGCCGCGGTGGCAATGTTGGTTAGCGCGGTGGCGATCTGGCTTTGGGGACCGGCGACGGACTCGGATGCCGTCCTGGCGTTTTGCTGGCGGGCTGGGGCGCTCTCGGCCGTCGCTTGGCTGGCGTACGACGACGTGCAACGGTTGCCCAACTGGTTGTTGCTGGGGCTGCCGGTGCTTCTGATCGTGCTGGCAAGGTGGCCGAAGATGCTGGTGCCACTCATTCCGCTTCTGGTGCTTTGCGAAGTCGTGCGACGAGTCTTGCGGAAATGAGTGGGGATGCGCCGGATCGGTCAAGCCACGCCGCAATCGGCTCAGCCCTCACCCTAACCCTCTCCCAAAGGGAGAGGGGACAGAGTTAATTGCCCATCACGTGCTCTCCCGGGGAGAGGGGACAGAAGTTAATTGCCCATCAAGTGCTCAAGGACGAGGAGTTCGAGGGCCTCGTAGTCGCGGTCGGCGATGAGTCGCGCGGCTTGGTCGTTCGGGAAACGACGAACCTTGTCGACCAGCGTCAGGAATACCTGGCGGCTGTTGGCGAGGTGCTTGTGGGCGACGTCGGCCTTTTGCGTCCGCATGGCTTTCACGTCGAGACCGATGAAGCGACCGGTTTCGGCGTACTTTGCCAGTTCGAGGATGCGAACCTGATTGAACGCGCCGCGGAGGTTGGCGGCCCCGAACGACTTGTCCTGATCGAACTTGAGGCCGTTCTGGTCGTTCAGGTGAACGCTCCAAAGCTTGCCGGCCGAGAGGGCGAAGGCCATTTCATCGGATGGATCGAGCCCGGCCAACATGGCGTGGGCCGTCTCGATGAGGCCGCCGACGCGGTCGGGGTCGACGGTTTGATGAGCGATCGCTAGGGCGTGGCCGACCGTCGGGATGTAGGCATGGTCCATCGGTTCGTTAGGCTTCGACTCGATGGCAATTTGCGATCGCGGGTCGTGCCGGAGCATTTCGTTGAGGGCATCGACGAGGTAGCGGTGCGAATCGAGCGCGTTCTTCGACTCGCGGATGTACGTTCCCTCGCGGGCAAGCCAAAGGACGATGAGCCGCGTGTCCAGGGCGTTGGCAATGTCGATGGCTCGTTTGGAGCGGTCGATCGCCCAGCGACGGACAGCCGGGTCGTTGGCCGTGTAGGCGCCGTCGATGCCGTTGGGGTGTTCCCAGAGTCGCGGGGCGACGAACTCGGCCACGAGGCCTTCGGCGTCGAGCATCTTCTTGACGGCCGCCGCTTTTTTGGCGACCTCGGCCGCGGAAAGCGTCTCCAGATCCGGCACGGCGTCGTCGTCGTGGAATTGGACGCCCTCGAAGCCGAGCTGTTTGTACATTCGGAGCTTTTCGGCGAACGCCACGGTGGGGCGAACGGTGGGACCGAAGGGGTCGGCACCCTCGTGGAGATTCCAAGGGCCGAAAGAGAAACGGTACTCGGCAGACATCGTCATGCTCCTGGGTTTTGATGCTGTGACACAGGCGGGCGGGGGCGCGGCCGGGGAGGCGACGCGAAAGGTGGCGGGGCCACCGATAGGACCGCAAATCCACGATGGTTGCGGCCATTCTAGCGGCGCGGCGCGGGCGCCGCAATCGGGCAGCCGGCGCGCGGTACGACGAGGGTCGCAGCCGCGATCTGGCCGGCTGTCGCCAAAATACCGCCTAAAGGAGAGACCTCGAGCGCAAGCGGCGGGCCGTGGCGCCGACAGCCGCGAAACGGCGCGGGTTCTGCAAAAATCGACTAGCCGGCGAAATTGCGCTCGGCGAAGTCCCAGTTGATCAGGTGCCACCAATCGGCGATGGAATCGGCGCGGCGCCATTGGTGTTTGAGGTAGTAAGCATGCTCCCAGACGTCGACGACCAGCACCGGCTTACGACCGAACATCACCGGGGTGTCATGGCCCGGCGTGGTTTCGATGGCCAGTTTGCCTTGCTTGTCGAGGCTGAGCCATCCCCAGCCGCTGCCGAACTGAGCGACCGCCGCGGCGGAGAACTTTTGCTGGAACTGGTCGAAGCCGCCGAACTGGGAATCGATGGCCGCAGCCAGCTTGCCGATGGGACGGTTTTCCTGCTTGCCGGGCCGCATCATGGCAAAGTAGAGTTCGTGGTTGGCCACACCGCCGCCGTTATTGCGAACGGTCGTGCGGATGGCTTCGGGCACGCGGTCGAGATCCGCAATCAGATCGTTGATCGGAAGCCCCTGAAGCTGCGGATAATCTTTGATGGCGGCGTTGACTTTGTCGACGTAGGTCTGCTGATGCTTCGTGTGATGGATTTCGACGGTGCGGGCGTCGATGTAAGGCTCGAGGGCGTCGAACGCGTAGGGCAACTTCGTCAGTGTGTACATCTGCGGCTCCTTGTGTTGTGCGGTGGGGGGCGATTGGTCAGGTGCGGCCGAGCAAAGCCCGGCCAGTTCCGAAACCGCCAGCCCGCCGGCGATGGTCATCATGAAGTCACGGCGTCTCATGCTACAGTCCTCCGGGTCGCGTTGGGGACGAAGCGTATGGGCAATTATACGCGGTGGTCAAGGAGATTGGCAGAACGCGTGGGAAGACTGTCGAGTTGGCCGTCGCGTTATAGTGGGGCCGTCTCGGCTGCACTTGCGGGCGGGCCGCCTGGGCCACGACCTGGCCAGCCAAGTGTTTCACGCCCAAGCAGCCACAATCCGTTACTGCGAACAGCGGCCCTTGAGGCGCAGCAAAGAACCGCCTAAGATAGACGGTTTTCCATAGCTCGACGAGAGGAAGACAGTCCATGCAACGCACCTTGGTTTTGCTGAAACCCGATTGTGTCCGTCGGCGGTTGATGGGCCGCGTGATTGCGCGGCTAGAGGACAAGGACCTGAACATCGTCGCGATGAAGCTGATGCGGGTCACGCCCGAGCTTGCCAAGCGGCACTACGTCGAGCACGTTCAGAAGGCTTGGTACCCGGAGCTGGAGGCGTTCATCACGGGCGCGCCGATTGTGGCGATGGTCGTTTCGGGACCGGAGGCGATTCAAGTGCTCCGCTCGATGGCTGGAGCGACCAACGGGCTGAAGGCCAATCCTGGGACGATCCGCGGCGATTTCAGCGCGAGCCAGCAGATGAACCTGGTCCACGCTTCGGACAGCCCGGAGTCGGCGCAGCGGGAGATCGCGATCTTTTTTGGCGAGGAAGAGATCTGCGAGTGAAGATTCCCCGCGACCGCAGTCGCGGGGCTTTTTCTGTCGCCGTTGCGAGACTAGCTATCGCGTTCCGGCCATGGCCGCTTTTTTCCGCTCGGCGATGATGTCTTCTTCGAGGTTGCGCGGCAGGCGTTTGTAGCGGGCGAATTCCATGGTGAAAGTGCCTTGGCCCTGGGTCATACTGCGCAGGTCGGTGGAGTAGCCGAAAGTTTCGGCCAGCGGCACTTCGCCCTCGATGCGAACCTCGGGACCGTGGACTTCGGCGGCCAGCACGATGCCGCGGCGCGCGGTGAGATTACCCACCACGGAGCCTTGGAATTGCGTGGGGCACTCGATCTCGATCTTCATCACCGGCTCGAGCAGGATGGGCCGAGTCTTGGGGAACGTCTCACGCATGGCCGTTTGAGCGCAGACCTGGAACGCCATATCGGAGCTATCGACCTCGTGGTAGCTGCCGTCGTCGATACGAACGGACAGCCCGACGACCGGATAGCGGGCGATGGGCCCCTTGGAGAGCATTGACCGGAAGCCCTTCTCGATGGCCGGGATGAACTGCTTGGGGATTCTTCCCCCGGTGATGTGCTCCTCGAAGGCGAAGCTTTCCGGGGCGTCTTCGGGCAAGACATCGAGTTGGCCGACGATGTGGGCGTACTGGCCGGAGCCACCTGTCTGCTTGCGGTGACGGATATTGAATTCGGCAGCCTGGGTGGGGGCTTCGCGGTAGTTCACCTTGGGAGCGCCGACCTCGACTTCGACGCCGTACTCGCGGCGGATGCGCTCGATGTAAATGTCGAGGTGGAGCTCGCCCATGCCGGCGATGATCGTCTCGGCGGTTTCTTCGTCGGTGCTGACTTGCAGCGTTGGGTCCTCACGGCGGAAGCGGTGCAGGGCTTTGCTGAGGCGGTCGGCGCCGTCGCGTTTCGCCGGCGAGATGGCCATGCGGATGACCGGCTCGGGCACGAACATGCTTTCCAGCATGCAATATTTTTGCTCGGAGGAGTAGGTGTCACCGCTGGCGCAATCCATGCCGAGGACGGCTACAATGTCGCCGGCGGAGGCTTCGTCGATTTCTTGACGCTGATCGGCGTGCATCCGCACGATGCGACCGAGACGCTCTTTGCGGCCGGTGCGCTGGTTGTAGTAGGTGCCACCCTTGACGAACTGGCCCTGGTAGAGCCGCATGAACGTCAGCGTGCCGTACGGGTCCTCGACGATCTTGAAAGCCATCGCGACGGTGGGCTTTTCGGGATCGGGAACCAGTTGCATTTCTTGTTGATGACCCTCGCGGTCTGTGGTGAGCGCCTTCGAGGGGCGGTCCAGCGGCGAGGGCAGCAGGCGCACGATGGCGTCAAGCAACGGCTGGACACCTTTGTTTCGGTAGGCCGAGCCGATGTAGACGGGCGTAAATTCCAACTCGGCGACCGCGGAGCGAACCACGTCGTAGATCATTTCGACCGGCGGCTGTTCTTCGGCCAGAAGAATTTCCATCAGCTCGTCGCTGTACATGGAGAGGGTTTCCAGCAGCCGCTGCCGAGCGGTGTGAGCCTCGGCGACCATATCGGCCGGGATCGGCTCTTCGCGGATGTGCTCGCCGTTATCGCCGTCGAAGTAATACGCTTTTTCGAGAATCAGGTCGATGATGCCCTGAAAGTCACTCTCGCGACCGATGGGCAGTTGCATGAGCATCGCGTCGCAGTTGAGTTTGGCACGCAATTGCTCGACGACCTTGTCGGGATTGGCTCCCGTGCGGTCCATCTTGTTGATGAACGCGAGGCGCGGCACGTGGTAACGGCGCATCTGGCGGTCAATGGTCAACGACTGTGCCTGGACACCGCCGACGGCGCAGAGGACCAGGATAGCGCCGTCAAGAACGCGCAAGCTTCGCTCGACTTCGACTGTGAAGTCGACGTGGCCCGGGGTGTCGATCAAGTTGATCGTTGCGTCCTTCCACCGGACCTGGGTCGCGGCGCTAGTGATGGTGATGCCGCGCTCTTTTTCGAGTTCCATGTGGTCCATGGTGGCGCCGCCGCCGCTCCCGTCATGGACCTCCTGAATGCGGTGGATGCGACCGGCATAATACAAGACCCGCTCGCTCAGGGTGGTTTTGCCCGAGTCGATATGCGCAGAGATGCCGATGTTTCGAAGTGTGGAGAGGTCCATGGGTGGGAGGGTGTTTCGGGGTGCCAAAAATGCCGAGCCTTGTAATATACCTTGCCGATGATGCCCCGACAAGGGGAGGCGGGCTGGGCGGAAGAAGGTTTCTCGACACGCAAGCGGCGATTTCGCCGCCGCGGCGCGGGGATTTTGTATTCGGAAGCAACCCATTCGCAGGGGAGAGTAACGGATTCGGCCTCCACCAGGCTGGTCCCTCGTCGTGCGCGGAACGGCACCTTATACTGACCTCATGGCCGAGAAACCGATTCCTGCACTGGACTACCTGGCGCGCCCGGAGAAATTCGAGCCGAAGGCGGTCTGCGCGGTGTTCGGGGACGAGGCTTTCCTGCGGCGACAGGTGATTCTTGGGTTGCGAGGGGCCGTGCTGGGCGGCGAGGACGCCGACTTCTCGCTAAGCACTTTCGAAGGACGCGGGGCGACACTGCGCGATGTCCTGGACGAGTTGGCCACGATGGCGATGTTCGGCGGCGGGCGGCGGATGGCGGTCGTTGAGGACGCCGATCCGTTCGTCTCGCGGTATCGGGCCGAACTGGAGGATTATGTCGCGGAGCCTAGTTCGAGCGGCGTTCTGATTTTGGAACTGGATTCGCTGCCAAGCAATACGCGGTTGTACAAATCGATGGCCGCGAAGGGGCTGCTAGTCGATTGCAGCGCGCCGGCGTCGGGGCGGTTGACGAAATGGCTCGCGGAGTGGGGGAAACAACGGCACGGCATCCAGGTGACGGCGGCCGCCGCCGAGATGCTGGCCGAGACCATTGGGCCGGAGCTGGGATTGCTCGATCAGGAGCTGGCCAAGCTGTCACTGCTGGCCGGTGAGGATCGAAAGATCACGCCGGAAATGGTCCGCCAATCGGTCGGCGGATGGCGTGCGAAGACGACTTGGGAAATGCTGGATGCGGCATTGGATGGCAAGGTGCCGGAGGCGATGCTGCAACTGGACCGACTGTTAGCGTCCGGCGAGCAGCCGATCGGGCTCTTGGGGCAGATTTCGGCGTCCTTGCGACGACTGGCAGCGGCGACTCGATTGGTGTTACAGGCGGAGGCCGCGCATCGCCGGCCCAATCTGCGAGCAGCGTTGGAGCAGGCGGGCGTGCGGCCGTTCGTGCTGCAGAAGGCGGAACGGCAGCTCAAGCTGTTGGGCAGAAAACGCGGGGCCGAGACCTACCGCTGGCTGCTGCAGACAGACCTCGACCTGAAAGGCGAGAGCGCGATGCCACCGCGGCTGATTCTTGAACGGCTGATCATCCGATTGGCGGCGCCGCAGAGTGCGGTCGGTAACGGTCGTCGCTAGAATCGCCGGCTTATCTGGCGGCGGAAGCGGTCTTGGCTGTCTTCCATGTCTCACCCACCTTGCCGAGACGGGCAAGTTATTCAACCTTGCATGGCGGGGCCGTTTCCACTAACATCCAACCCCTCATTCGCCGGGAAACCCTACTCGTCTCGCTGCCATGCTCAGGTCCGTGTCGACGATCATCGCAGTACTCGCCAGCTTGGCGGTTTCGGGCTGCGCATCGTCACCATGGCACGCGGAACGCGACGCGGCCACCGATGTGAGCGTGGCGGCGAAACCGGGGACCGAGCCGTCGTCGAGCACTGCTGTCGCACCGAATCAGGGCGATGCGGAGCGGCTGCAGCGGGTGATGACGGAGCTGCGCCAGATCGGGGCCCTCGATCCCGTTGCCCAGGACAAGCTTTTGGAGGATCTTCGACGCAGCGACCCGGCAATCTGGCCACTGGTGATCGAACAATGTCGCGCGACGATGGCTTATCGGCAGCGGGCGCAGAGGCAAAACGGACTGGCCGATGGGGACATCAAGCGGCTGCCGGTTGAAGCGGCTGCTGCGGAAGGACCGCCAAAGCAATATCCGTCCACTTGCCTCCCGACGACGGACGAGCCGAATCCTTGGTGGAGCAAACGTCCACCAACCGGGGCTGGGCAGTCGCCGGGCGGGATGACCTCGCAGCCGCCGGGTGGCACCAGCGAAAGTGCTGCGCCGGAGATGGTCACTCCGCCGGTCGTTCAAGCGGCTTATGTGGCGCCCGTGGCGCCGGTGGGCACTGGCTGGCGCGGGCAGCTTATGGCGGCAATTGCGGCCATGGAGGCGGAAACACCGGAGCGGGCTGGCACGCCGGATGAGGTCGCGCAGCTCGCCAGGCTCCGAATGCTATACGCAGCGGCTGGGCGGCGTGAGGATGCAGCGCGGCCGATCCCGGGCGCGCCGGCAGCCACGCAGCAGTTTGTCGCCAAGGAACTGGATGGGCTCGGGGCGTGGCTCGATGTGGAGCGGACGCCCGACGCCGCACGTCGTTCGGCCGACGTGAAGCCTGCGCTGGCGGAGGCGCTGGGCAAGCTGGCCGAGACCGCCGCGCTGACGGTTCGCAATCCGGCGTTCTGCACGGAGGTCATCAGCTTCGGTTGTGCGAAACGGTTCGAGAAGTACGAGTTCGCCGCAAATCAGGAGGTGTTGCTGTACGCCGAGGTGGAGAACTTCGCATCGGAGGCGACGGCGAAAGGATATCACACTTCTCTCCGCAGCAGCTACGAGATCGTGGACGGTCGCGGCGCATGCGTGGCTGAGCGCAAGTTTGCAGTAACGGAGGAATATTGCCAGAACCTCCGTCGCGACTACTTCATCGGATACCATTTGCGGATTCCGAAGCAGATTGCCCCGGGCAAGTACACGCTGCGGTTGTCGATTGAAGACCTGATGTGTCACAAGACGGGACAGGCGACGATCGAGTTCAGCGTGAAGAAGTCGGGGTGATTGTAATTCGTTGCTGGGCAAAAGCACCGGCTAAAGCCGGGACTACGAACAGTCGACACTGGCGGCGGCCGGGCTCCGATCTATAATGGAGACTTTGCCGCATCGACTGCTGCAATTAAAGACTGTCCCTCCGCCCTCGTGTCCAGTTTGCCTGCCGTGGTGTTCTCCCCATCGATTTCCGAAGTGCCGCTGCCGCTGTTGATTACCGGTGTGGCCGGCGTGCCGGGCTACAACGCGATGGCGTATTTCGCGGCAAAGTATCCGGGGCAAGTCATCGGCATTCGCCAGGCAGACAATTACCGGCTCGTCGGGCCTGGCATCGTCGCCTGCAATGCCGAAGATCGCTCGGGACTGGCACGGCTGTTTGAGGAACATCGTTTTGCCTCGGTGCTGGACTGCGCGGGCAACTGCGCGCTCAGGCAATGCGAGTTGGCGCCAGAACTGGCGTGGCGGATTAACGTCGAAGGGGTGCGGAATCTGCTGTCGCAGACCGTCCCGCGCGGGATCCGGCTCGTGCATCTATCATGCGACCTGGTCTATTCGGGTGAGGGCGGATGCGGCGGCTACGTCGAGACCGATCCGGCCGATCCGGTGACGGTGTACGGGAAGACGATGGTGGCCGGGGAGCAGTCGATTTTGGCGGCGGACCCGACGGCGTGCATTCTCAGGATTTCGCTGCCGATGGGCGTCAGTTTCAGCGGCCACGCCGGGGCAATCGACTGGATCGCCTCGCGGTTCAAGAAGTCGCGGCCGGCGACACTGTATTTCGATGAAGTGCGAACGCCGACGTACGTGGACTGCCTGAACCGGCTTTACGAGCGGGCGTTGGGTGACGGACTCGGCGGTATTTACCATGCGGGGGCGTCGCGGCGGCTGGCGCTCTACCAGATCGCGCAGATCATCAACCGCGTTGGCGGTTACGACCCGGACTGCCTGATGGGGATTCCGCGGCGCGAGGCCAGCCCGATTCCGCCACGAGCAGGCAACGTGTGCATGGATTCGAGCAAGCTTGTCCGCGCGCTGGGATACGACCCATTCACACCTTGGCCGTATTGCGAGACGCTGGTGCCGACACATGTGGACTGGCATCGCGAGCGTCCGGCGGGCGAGGAACGTTCGCCGAAGCATCTGCATCGCGTGCTTTGCAGAAACCCGATGTTGCGAGGCGTCGTCAACGGCTCTTGAGTTTCGTGTTTGACCGCCCCAATCGGGCTGGCTATGATGGAGCGGTCCGGGCGGTCCCGTCACGTTGTGTACGCCATGTGGACGAGCAATCGCAGACTTTCGGCGCTGGTGGCGGCCGGCTATGTGCTGGCACTGGTGACGGCTGCGCTGGTTCACAATCACTCGGGCGGTGATGACGGGTGCTGCGGTGTGGTAAGCAGCGAGCATCGCGAGGCTGGCGATTGCGGGCCACGTGACTGCCACCACAAGCATGGCGAACACCGATCCTGTCCGGGTTCTTCAGAAAGGCATCGCTGCCAAGATAGCAAGTGCGCCGCCTGCCAGTTTCTAGCAGAAAAACCGTCGCTGACGACGATCGTGTCGGCGGCGTGGTCGGCGGCGCTGGTGCAAACGGTCGTCAGTTCCGCGCCCACCCGCCCTTCGATCGACGTCTTTACGGCTTGGCAGAGCCGTGCTCCGCCCCTCTTCGCGTGAGCTTCTCTACGTTCGCTTAATTCCTTTGTGGTTCCGGTTGCGCGCCGGTGCGTTGCTGCTTGCTTTGGCAGTGCCCGTAGACCTTGGCAGGGCACTCGTCACTCTGAGCGCGGGGCAGTGTCTGACAAGTTGCCTCGCATCACTTTGCCGACGAGCGGTCGACGCGTACCGCGTGCAACAATACTCAATTGGAGACGATTTCATGCGTGCGCGGAAGATATGCGACCGCAGGGCATTCACATTGGTCGAGTTGCTGGTCGTGATTACGGTCATCGGGATTCTAATCGCGCTGTTGCTGCCGGCGGTGCAGGCAGCGCGCGAGGCAGCGCGGCGGATGTCTTGCAGCAACAATCTGAAGCAGATTGGTTTGGCCCTGCACCTGTACCACGATGTGAACCAGCGGCTGCCGGCCGGTTGGCGAGGGTACGCTGTTGGCGCACGTGCGCCGTATGCGTTGGGCGAGCCTGGATGGGGGTGGGCGGCTGCCATCCTTCCGTTTGCCGAGCAGACCAACGTATCGAAGAACTTGATCCACTTCGAGAAATCGCTGACGGCCCCGGAGAATGCTCAGGCTCGAGTGTTTCCGCTGGCGCTGTTCCGCTGCCCGTCGGACGCCGGCGAAGCGACGTTCACGTGGACACCGGACGAGCCGTCGGCCGGTGGGGGTGGCAGCGTTGAACTGGCCGCCGGCAATTATCTTGGGGTCTATGGCACGATGGACGTTCACGAATGCGGCAGCGTGCCGCGCGGGCAACAATGCGTGAGCGACGGGGTGTTTTTCCATAACAGCGGGATCAGGTTCGCGGACATCACCGACGGCCTGAGCAACACGTTTGTGGCGGGAGAACGCACCTGCGATCAGGAGCACTCGACGTGGGTTGGAGCTCCGGCTGGGGATAAATGCGCACCGGGCTTGGTGGTTGGCTCAGCGGGGGAACCGCCGAACAGTGAGAAGGCGGACATTCACAATTTCAGCAGCCATCACCCGTCCGGGACGCAGTTTCTCCTGGGCGATGGTTCTGTACGACTGGTGCCGCAATCGATCGATGTGAACGTGTATCACGCCTTTTGCACACGTGCGGGGAAGGAGAGGCAGGTCGGCAATGCGGGAGAGTAGAACGGGCGTCGAAGGAAAGAGCCCGTTTCGCTGGGAGAAGAGCTGACACGGTTCCCAATTACTTGGGCGGCGTCGAACTGGTGCCGGCGGCCATGCGAGTGCCGGGATCGGCGGGGGTCGGCGTGAGCGCGCCTGGAGCTCGGGCAGCGCCGCCTTGGAGGGCGTTGACCCGGGCGACGAGTTCCGGCTGGCGTTCGTCTTGAGCCAGTGATCGCTGATAGTTGGCCAGAGCCTGGGCCTTATCGCCGGAATCCTCGCGAATCTTGCCGAGGGCGGCCAGCGCGCGGGCGTTGTCCGGCTGCACTTCGATGGCGGCGAGCAACTGCTCGGTGGCGGCTTGGCGGTTGCCGAACTCCTCGTTGAGCCGGGCCAGCTCGATCTTGGCGTCGGCCGAACACGGCTGACACTGCACCCAGCCCTGAACCAGTTGGAAGGCTTCTTGGGAGCGGCCCTGTTCGGCGAGCAAAACAGCCAGTCCACGATAGCAGTCGGCGTGGCTGGGGTCTTTGCCCAGGCAGCGGCGATAGTAGAACTCGGCCTGTCGGAGGTCGGACTGGCAGCGGGCTTGCTTTCCGTTGCGATGGCAGCAGGCAGCGAGGTTGTAGTCGGCGTCAGCGTTGCGCGGGTCGTCGTACGTCGCCTCTTGGAACTGCTGCGCCGCCTCCTGGTATCTGGCCTGTTGATACAGGCGCACTCCTTCGGCGTTCCGTCCCTGAGCGGCGAACTCACCGCAGCCGGCCAGCGCGATGGAGAGGCCCGCAAGCAGCAAGCCTGAGGCAAGCAGCGATTCGTGGCCTGAGCGGCGATGACTCAAAGCGGTTCGTGTGGGCACGGCGGGCGCCTCGCGGAAAAGCCTGCACGTCGAGCGATCACCGGCAACGGCGCACGCGCGCCGGCCGGGATCGCATCGGCCGGAGGATAGCGAGTCGCTCGGGCGGATGCAAGAGCGATTTGGGGGTAGGGACGCGCGTCTGTACGGGCGACGGCCAGACGCGATGCGCCGCGAATTGGGGCAGCCCCCAGGTGGTTTCGGCGGGTACTCAGACCAAGTGCATGGCGGAGGCGGGAACAGCCATTTCGACCGGCGCGGGGACGACAGCGGTGGGCTGGGTGGATTCCTCGGTCTTGACCAGCTTCTCGTAGCCGAGGGACTTCAGGACTTCGAGTACCTCGCTGCAGGTGGGGAACATGCGGCCACTGCGATGCTTGTAGCTGTCCATGGCGCCCATGAATTCGATTTCGTCGGGCGTGTAGTCGCGCTCGCAGGTGGTGGGGTCGATCTGACGGCGGCGGTTGACTTTCGCCCGACGCTCGACGACGCGGCGTTCCTCGTTGGCCTCGGCGTTGTGCACGCGGCGCTCAGTTCCCTGCCGGCGGCGATCGATCGTAATGACGGCTGCATCGTCGGTAGCCGGCGACTTGACGCCTTGCTTCTTGGGGGCCTTGAAACCACGGATGACGGACTTCTTGCTGGTAACCATGGGACGATCCTCCGCTATTGACGCAAGTGTGGTTGGGTTGGCGTGTCAATGTAGGAAGGATACATCGTCGTTGCCAAAAGTCACCAAAAACCGGCGCAGGAAAGAACGACAGGCAGCAAAAAGAGTGCCGATTAGCTGAAGCCTAACGGTCGCGCGGGCCGCGATAGGCACGCAACCGGCCGGCGAAGCGGGAGTCGTGTGAAGTAGGCAGGCCAAGCGGCGGTAGACGATGTCCGGTGATAGGGATTGGGAGGGAAGTACGGAGTACGGAGTACAAACGCATCGAGCAAGGACTTGCCGAAAGAGGAAGCCATTAACGAGCGGCAGCCGGGGGCAGTCCGCGAGACAGCAACCACGGACGCTGAAAGCTGAAAACTGCGGCCGACTGTCAGGAAGGCCGGATGTTTTCGATGACGTCTTGGCAGATGTCGCGGAACTCGCGGGGGGAGACGTCTTGGAGACGCTTGCCGCGTTTGTCGAGGTGTTCGTTGACCTTGATGGCAGTTTCCTGCATCAGCCCGTGGGTATCCTGGCTACCGCCGACGAGGACGAAGTTCTTGCCGCGTGTCAGGCGGGTGTGTCCATCGTCGTTGTCGAAGGCCACGCCGAGCAGGCCGGCGGCTTTGCGGGGTTGGTCAGCGGCTTTCACGTCGTCAAGTCCGAGGCGATTATGGCTTCTTGCGGTGGAAAAATTGCCTTAGTGCGTCGTCCGCAGCCGCGCCGCTGCTTTCGGCCATTTTTTTCGGCGGGACCTGGAACTTGGAAGCGACTTTTGCGGGACCGGACGACTTCCCGTCCTTTTTCAGCGGCTGCTTGGAAACCTCAGGCTTGGGCTGCGCCGCGGGGATGGTCGTCGTTTCGAGCACACTGTGCTCGGCGACCGTCTCGTGGGTGGCTTCGGACTTACGGGACGGCGGCAACTCGTCGAGACCATTTTCGCCGATCCAACCGCTGATGTCGAACTCTTCCTTGGCCGGGGGCGGGGCGGCGGCGGTCCGCGCGGCGGCCTCCTGGACGCTGTTAACCTTCGGGCGTTTTGGCGCATGAAGGCGGGGACCGAGCTGGACATCGAAGGTGAGAACGCCAACCTTCAAGCAGTCGCCGTTCTGCAGTTCGCGGCGTGAGGTGACGCGTTCGTCGTTCAGGAAGGTTCCGTTCGTGCTCCCGCAGTCTTCGACGCTGGCGGCGTCCTCGTCCACGATAAGCAACGTATGCCGCCGACTGATCAGGTTGCTTTGCACGCGGAGCTGACATTCATCCGCGCGACCGATCAAGAACCGGGGCGTGCCAATAGGGATTACTCGGCCAGCTTGTTTGCCGTTCTGGACAATGAGCCTGAGTTCCATTGGCCGCATCTCCCGACAGTTCGAAACTGTCTGCAGCGACTCGGGCGTCGTTCTCGACTTACTGCATCGACTCGAATCGCCAACACCGTGGAACGGATTTCCTCCGCCTTTCGTGCGGCGAACAAGTGAGGGAATCCGTTCTCCGTGACAACAAGGCGTGTCGGACTACGAGGCAACGTCACAAGGGAGAACGGGTCGCTAGCCACTTCGATGGTAACAGCGTCCGCCTCGAGAGTCAATGGAGTCCAGAGCTACGACCGCGGTTTTCGGTCCAAAGGGCGGCGGCGTACTTCTCGGCCTCGATGGCAGCCGCTCGGCGGCGCTGGGCGGCGGGCAGTTGCTCTTGGCGCCAGGCGACGCCCAGCACGCCGCTAAGTTCCTGCAACCACGCCTGGGTGAACTCTTCGGCACTGAAGGGCTTTCCACCAAGTTCTTTCAGGCCATCGAGTTCGGGCGCCGCCGGGGAACGGGCCAACAGAAGGCTGCCGTGCTGGAGCACGGCGCCGCGGCATCGTCGCTGAGCGCTGCCGGCGACCTTATGGCATCCCACCAGGACGTCGCCTGGCGATCGCCGCTGGAAGCAGAGAAATGGCTCGCGGCCGCCGTCGGGGCGGGGCGCCGTGGCGCAGGTGAGCATGCCGGCCTCGATCTGCCAGCGTTTCAAGGCGGCGATCAAGGCGAAGTGGACGGCGCGGTAGGTTTTCAGTCGCGTTGCGGCCAGAGGGTGCTGCTCGGGCACGGCAAGGCTGTAGGTAAGCTCGATATCGTGCAGGATCGCCCCGCCGCCGCTCGAGCGACGGACGACCGCGCAATCGCGGCTTGCTTCATGGGCGAAGCGGTCCTTGTAGGTCTGGAAATAGCCGAGGGAAAGGGTCGGCTCGGACCAACGGTAGAAGCGGAGCGTCGAGTGTCCCTCCGTGGCCGCTTCGAGGAGAGCCTCGTCGACCGCCATGTTCCACGAACCGGAGGCGGGAGGATCCAGCAGAAGGCGGAAGGTCGAATCTCTGGCTCCGAGATCCGAACTCGGATTTCCTTCGTCATGCGTCATTCGTGCTTCGTCATTTCTCCGCCTTCCACCGCAGCACCGGCTTGCGGGCGGCGAGGACCTCGTCGGGGCGGACGATCGGGGTGCTTTGCGGGGCGTTGTGGAGCACTTCGGCCGGCTCGGCGACGATCTGCTTCATGGCGGCAGCAAAGGTGTCGAGCGTCTCCTTGCTCTCCGTTTCGGTGGGCTCGATCATCATCGCCTCGTGGACGATCAGCGGGAAGTAGACCGTCGGCGCATGGAAGCCGTAATCGACGAGCCGCTTAGCGATATCCATCGCTGCGACGCCGCGCTGGCTTTTAAGCGTGGCCGCCGAGGCGACGAACTCGTGCATGCAGCGATCGCCGTGCGGAACCGGGAGGGTGTCCTTCAACTGCGAGAGCAGGTAGTTCGCGTTCAGAATGGCGTCCTCGGCGATGCGCCGCAGCCCTTCCGGACCGTGCGAGCGAATGTAGCAATACATGCGGACCAGGACGCCGACGCTGCCGAAGAAGCTTCGCACACGGCCGATCGACTTCGGGCGGTTGTAGTCAAGGTGATAGCCGCGACCGTCCTTCACAACGATCGGCGAGGGGAGGTACGGCGCGAGCTTCTCCGCGACGGCGATCGGGCCGGCGCCGGGGCCGCCGCCACCATGCGGACCACTGAAGGTCTTGTGCGGGTTGAAGTGCATGATGTTGGCGCCAAAATCGCCAGGGCGGGCAACGCCGAGAATGGCGTTCATATTGGCGCCGTCGAGATAGACCAGGGCCCCCACCTTGTGAACCATTTCGGCGATCTGACCCATGCGACGCTCGAACAGGCCGAGCGTGTTCGGGTTGGTGATCATGAAGACGGCCGTCTCGTTGTTGAGTTTCGAGGCCAAGTCGTCGATGTCGACAAAGCCGTCCTCGGTGCTTTTGACCGGAAGGGTCTTGAAGCCGGCCATCGCGGCGCTGGCGGGATTCGTGCCGTGGGCGGCGTCGGGGATCAAGACGGTGGTTCGTTTCTGGCCGATGTCGCGGAAGTAGGCGGCGGCCACGAGGAGGCCGGTCATTTCGCCGTGTGCGCCGGCGGCGGGCTGGAGGGAGACGGCCGGCAGGCCACCGATCTCGGCGAGGATGTGCTGTCCCTGGTGCAGCAGGTAGAGCATGCCCTGGATGGTCGATTCGGGCTGGTAGGGGTGGAGGTCGGCCATGCCTGGCAGGGCACAGAGCCGCTCGTTCCGCTTCGGGTTGTACTTCATCGTGCAGGAGCCGAGCGGATAGAAATGCGTGTCGACCGAGACGTTGCGGGTCGAGAGGTTGACGAAGTGCCGCACGACGTCGGGCTCGGAGAGCTCGGGCAGCGGCAGCGGTTCGTCACTGACGGCCTCGGCGGGCAGCAGCGTACTAACGGGTTTCGGCGGCACGTCGCAGGCCGGCATCTGCACGGCCTGGCAGCCGGGCTTCGAGAGTTCGAACAGGAGTTGGGTAGATTGGGTGTTTTGCATTGTGGTTATATAGGTTGTTGGATCTGGCTGTTGGCGGGCAGTGCCGTGAAGGGCATTCTGGGTAGGGCAGCCAAAAATGTCGACGGCTGCCAATTCGTCGCCCAGATCACCGATCTTTCCCAGACATACTTTCCGGGGCGTGACCGGTCGGCCAGGAGCCATCGTAACGCTGGGTGGCTGGGGAGTTCAAGCCCTACGATGGGCGACTCGGCGGCGTCGAGCGGCTGGGGAGGCCGTTCGGTCTTGCAGTGGGGCGGGATTCTTGATACTAGAGGGCGTGAATGTCAGATTCGACGGATTGCCGCATGGTGTAAGCGGTTTGGAGCAAGCGGCCCTCACTCTAACCCTCCCCCGGAGGGAGAGGGGACGCGAATACGGAGTCGGATGTGAAGCATTGGCGCTGGGTTCTATTGGGCGGTGTCCTCGCGATGACCGGATGCACGATGGTGCCGGTCACGGAGTGGAACGCCACGCAAGCGCAGAATCGGGCATTGGCGGAGCAGAACAAGGCCCAACTCGTCCAAATCGACAATCTGCAAGAGCACTGCCGCGTGGTCGAAAACCGGATGCTGAGCGACGAACGGCAACTGGCCGGGCTGCGAGAGCGGGCAGCGGCGGATCGGCGGGAGCTCGAAACCTGTCGGCGTGAAG
>JAJFUI010000157.1 GCA_021372555.1 Planctomycetaceae bacterium
TTATCGCGAATCAGCCCCGCCTGTTCGGCAACGCCCATCAGCGTGCCGATGGTGTCGAACAGGACCATGAACAGGAAGATCAAGATGAATGGCAACATCTGCAAGGACAGGGCGCCAACGAGGTCGAGCTTCCACAAGGTGGGCTGGATGGAGGGCGGGGCTGCGACGACACCGCTGGCGATGGCGAACTTGCTCATCAGCATGGAGCCGCGGATTGGCGGCCAGTTCATCACGGCTGGTCCGAGATACGGCAGACCATACTTTAGCGCGACGGAAAACGCGGTTGCGGCGAAAATCCCGAGAATGATCGAGCCGCGGACCTTCCGGGCGTGCAATCCCGCAGTAACCAACAATCCGACGAGAAACACCACGAGGTCCGGTGAGGCGAATTGATGGTTGAGCGTCCACCCGCTAAATCGATCGGTCAGCACGAGGCCGGCGCTTTGCATGCCGATCAGCGCGATGAACAGGCCGATGCCGACGGCGATTCCGCTTCGCATGCTTGGACTGATGGCTTTGATCAGTTTCTCGCGGACGCCGAGCATCGATAGGATGAGGAAGAGCACGCCGGACCAGAACACGACGCCGAGCCCCACTTGCCAGGCGGTGGTTTCGCCCATCTCGATTTGCCCGGTTCTGACCTGTTCGGCGATCATTCTTCGGGCGGCCATTAGCATCGTGCCGACGAAGAAGAAGTTTTCGCCCATGCCGGGCGCCTGGGCGATCGGATACCGACCGTAGAGGCCCATGATGGCGGTGGCCAGCGCGGCGGCGAGGCAGGTGGCCGTCATCACGGAGCCGAAGTCCATGTGGGTGTCGCTGCCGCCCATCCGCCCCGTGAGCACCATCGGCTGGACGACGATGATGTAGGCCATTGTCAGGAAGGTGGTTGCTCCGGCCAGCAACTCCGTCCACACGGTGGTCTGATTTTCCGAGAGTCGGAAGAAGCGGTCAAACATAGAGCAACGTTCCTGTTGTTCCGACGTTTGGGCGTCCATGGCACAGCAAGTTGCCGCAGGGATGATGCTGCCGAGGTGGAGTTCGGCGGCAAATGGGGCGGCGGAGCGTACAGTATCCCGCCTCGAACCACGCGGCAAGCCCGGCTTGTCCACCAAGGGGTAGAAGCTAAAATGCAGAAGATGGATAATCAAACGAACGACGGAACGGCGGCCGAACCGGAAGTAATTCAGGCGGAGGTCGTGGAGGTAGAGCCCGGGACTCCATGGGCGTGGCGTGCGGCGCCGCCGCGGCGGCCGCAGCGTCGGTGGGGTCTGCCCGTGGCCATGTTCGCCTTCACCTGTGTGAGCACTTGGTGGGTGGGGACAATTATCGGGGATGACGGCCCGGGGTTGATGGGGACGCTCTTCAGCGGGCTCCGGTACGCGGTCCCGCTAATGACGATTCTGCTTTGCCATGAAATGGGCCACTTTCTCCAGGCCCGCCGATACGGGGTGTACGCCAGCCTGCCGTACTTCATTCCGATTCCCGCTCCGCCTTTTGGCACGCTTGGCGCGGTGATCGCTATGGAGCCGCGGATCGGCGGGCGGAGGGCGCTGTTCGACATCGGCATCACAGGGCCATTGGCTGGGTTGATCCCGACGATGGTCTTTTGCATTGTCGGGCTCCATTTGACGGAGCCGAAGAGCTTCATTCCTGCCGAAGACCATGCGAGCAGTCTGGCTGTCGGCTGCCCATTGATCTTCAGGGCGCTATGCACGTGGCGATTTGGTCCCCTGCCGAGCGACTTTCCGATCAACGTCGGCATGCTGCATCCGATGGCGTTTGCCGGTTGGGTTGGGGTGTTCATTACGGCGTTGAACCTCATCCCGATCGGTCAGCTTGACGGCGGACACGTTCTGTACGCGATTCTGCGGAAGCGCGCACACTCGGTTGCCAGCACGTTGTTATTGGCGGCGATCGTGCTGGTGATCTTCGATTGGCAACATCTTTGGCCGTGGACGATCATGCTCATCCTGCTGTTGCTGATCGGTCCGATCCATCCGCCGACCGCCAACGACGAGGAACCGCTGGGCGTCGGACGCATCCTCCTTGGCTGGCTCACGCTGGCATTCATTGTCGTCGGTTTCACGCCGATCCCGATTCGCAGCTAGCGGCTGCGGAGCCAGGGTGGCCTCGCAACTGCCGCTCGGGCTGCGCGCCGACCTAACCGCTCGAAAGGCAGCCATCTTTTCACCGCCGTGCGCTGCCGCCGGGCCGCTGGCCAATGGTTCTTTGTCCGCACGCCGCGGATTTTCGCGATAGCGGCATGGCCCGTGCAGGGTGTGTAACGCACCGATTGACAATCGGGCCCATGGGGTCGATGCCTGTTCCGTAGGACCGCATCGTGTAAAGAACGTGCACGGTCATCTGCGAATCTTGGGGGGAAATTGTGAACGCGTGACGGATTCGGCCCGCGAAGGGCCGGTCTCGGTGAAAGGCGGATTTCCAACTCAAAGAGAAACGGAGGTTTCCGATGGCGCCGGAGCAGACACTCGAATACCCGACCCCGCCGATTCGCGCCGAGGCAGTGCCACCGACGCTGCCCCGCGGCGGTGAAATGCGTGAAAAGGAAGTGCAACCGGAGCATCGGCCCGCGACGCCCTGGGAGACGGACGCGCATGCGGCCGCAACGGCGCTTGGCCTGTTCAGCATCGGTTTGGGAGCGGCCGAAATCATTTTCCCACGGGCGATCGCCGGTTGGCTCGGCATTAGGCGGCGTCAGATTCTGCTTCGAGCGTTGGGCGCGAGAGAGATCGCCACCGGAATCGGGTTGCTATCGGGCCGAGGAAGGGCCACCTGGCTCTGGTCCCGAGTGCTGGGCGACGCGATCGACCTGGGGCTGCTGGCGGCGGCGTCCCAGTTGCGCCACGCCAAATCGCGACGGATTGCCGCGGTTTCCGCTGCGGTTGCCGCTGTGACCGCCGGCGACGTTGTGGCCAGCATTCGCGCGTCGCACCGCGCGGTTCACACGCGACAAAGCATCACGGTCAACGCATCGCCGGAGACTGCCTATCAATTCTGGCGGTGCTTGCAAAACCTGCCGCGATTCATGCGGCACGTTGAGTTGGTGCGTCCGGAGGGGGAACGCCGCTCGCATTGGGTTGTGAGCGGGCCCGGTGGGCTGCGACTGGAGTGGGACGCCGAGCTGACGGACGACCAGCCGAACCGCTTGCTGGCGTGGCGTTCGCTTCCCGGCTCGCCGGTGCGGCATGTCGGCAGCGTCGAGTTCGAGCGCGCTCCGGGCGAGCGCGGGACCGTGGTTCGCGCGGAGGTGGAATACGCTCCGCCGGCGGGCCGGCTCGGCTCGAAAATCGCCACACTGCTTGGGCGCGACCCATCGCAGGAGTTGCGTGAGGACTTGCGGCGTTTCAAACAACTGCTGGAGACCGGCGAGATCATCACGACCGAGGGGCAGCCGGCCGGTCGTTCACAGGGCACGTCTTGGCGCTACGATGCGACGGTCAGAGGCGAACGAGAGTACGTCCGCTTTTGAAAGAAAGGAAATCCGATGAAAGCTGCTTGCTGGTACGGCAAACAGAAAATCGACGTGGTCAACGTTGCGGAGCCACGCCTGCTCAACCGCCACGATGCCATCGTTCGGATTACTACGACGGCTATCTGTGGCTCTGACCTGCACCTTTACAACGGTGTGGTGCCGACGATGGAGCGTGGTGACATTCTGGGTCATGAGTTCATGGGGGAAGTCATCCACGTGGGGAGCGACGTCCGACGCGTGAAATCGGGCGATCGCGTGGTCGTGGCTTTTCCGATCTCCTGCGGCCAATGCTTCTCTTGCCAACACGGTGCATTTTCGCACTGCGAGAACTCGAACCCGAATGCATGGATCGCCGAGAAAATGCTGGGCCATTCGCCAGCCGGCATCTTTGGCTACTCGCACATGACTGGCGGATTCGCGGGTGGGCAGGCGCAGTACGTCCGAGTGCCGTTTGCCGACGTCGGCACGATGAAGGTTCCCGAGACTCTGGAAGACGAGCAAGTTCTGTTTCTCTCGGACATTTTTCCCACCGGCTACATGGCAGCCGAGAACTGCAACATCCAGAACGGCGACACGGTGGCCGTCTGGGGTTGTGGGCCCGTGGGACAGTTTGCGATTCGCAGTGCGTTCATGCTCGGGGCTGAGCGCGTGATCGGCATCGATTCGGTTCCTGCGCGGCTCAAGATGGCCCGCGACGGCCGCGCGGAGACGATCAACTTTCAGGAAAGCGACGTCTACGACGCACTGATGGACATGACCGGCGGACGCGGGCCGGATTCGTGCATCGACGCCGTGGGGATGGAGGCGCACGCTCCGGCCATGATCGGCTGGTACGACCGAGTGAAGCAGTTGCTCATGATGGAGACCGACCGTCCGTTTGCACTGCGACAGGCGATTATGGCGTGCCGCAACGGTGGGACCGTCTCCGTGCCTGGAGTGTACGCCGGCTGGATCGACAAATTCCCCGCCGGGGCGATGATGAACAAGGCCATCACGATCAAAACCGGCCAGACTCACGCGCAGCGGTACATGCGCCCGCTCCTGGAGCGGATCCAGAGCGGGCAGATTGACCCGAGCTTCGTGATCACCCACCGGCTGCGGCTGGACGATGCGCCGCGAGGATACGACATGTTCAATCACAGGGACGGCTGCATCAAGGTTGTGATGAAACCGTGGAGTTGACGAGTTGAGCGGCGATTCTTCCCTTTTTTTGAAGGAGTTGCGATATGTGGAAGCGCAGTGTAACGAGCGTGTTGTTTATCCTATCGTTCGCCGGACTGGCGATGGGGCAGGCGACGCCTCCGGCGTCGGGGCGCACTGAAGAGGCGACGCCCGAGGGAGCGGCCGGCAGAATCGGTGAGCGGCTGGAGCAACATATGGCGGCGTGTCTGATTCTGGGTAACCAAGAGGAAGTTGCGATCAGTCAGTTCGCCGAAAAGCGTGCGCAGAATCGCGACGTGAAGCGGTTCGCGCAGGTGATGGTAACGGATCACACCAGGGCCATTTCCATGCTGGAGCGTTTCGCGCCCAACTTCTTTCTCAACGCGATGCGGGAACGACGGCTTACGATGACCGGCAATGGTGCGCCGACGGCTGACCCACCGGGACAAGCCGCGGATGATCCGCCGGCCGACGTGGGTTCTTCCGGTCGCGCTTCGGATGCGAAAAACGTCACCGGTGAGTCGTGGAGAGGGCAGGGTGTCATGAGGACATTCTTGGACATCGGCCTGCAAACGTCCGAGAACATCATCTCTCTGACCAAGAACGAACTGGGGCAACAGCAAGGCGAGGGCTTCGACAAGGCGTACCTCGGCCAGCAGATTGCATCGCACATTAACATGCTTGCCGGGCTGAGGGCCATGGAGCCTTACGCGTCCGGTGAATTGCGGACAATCGTTCGGCAAGCGATATCCGAGACGGAAAAGCATATGGACGATGCCAGGAATCTCATGAAGAATGTGCAGAAGTAGCCGGCCGCGTGACCGGCTAGTTAGGCGACCGGTGTCGCAGTCGCTGCCGCCAGCCGCGCGCCAGCGACTGCGACGGTTGTGCCATGCGGGCATTGTGAGTCCGATGGTGAAAGGCGTCTATCATGGAAACCGACGTCGCACAGCGCCATAAGGCGCGCCTCCTGGAAATGCGGAGCCGGCTGATCTCCGCCGTTCAGGATATTGAGCAGTCCATCGTCGAAGACATCCGGCCGCCGGGCAATGTTGCGAACGCTCCGATACATCCGGCCACGGAAAGCGAGGAAGGCGTCTCCGAAAACATCGCGCAGGCCGAGAATCAAGAGGCTTTGCTCGAAGACGTTGAGGCCGCGCTGGGTCGCATCGAGCGGGGCGAATACGGCAATTGCGAAGTCTGCCGGCAACCGATTTCCGAGGAGCGGCTCGACGCCTTGCCTTTCGCGCGCTACTGCATCGCCTGCGCTCAGCGGCGAGGGTAGTATCGGTTCGTCAAGGGATGGTCTGCCGCGAACCGACGCGGCCGAAATTGGACCATCCCGGCGGCACGATGCGGCCAGCAGGAGCCGAAGCAACGGGCTGCCATCGGAGCATCCGAGTGTCGCGGTCTTGAGCGAGGTCCGGGCGCCGCGACGGCACAGCAGTTGCATTGAAGGCCGCTCGGAAACATCCCCACCCGACACTACGATGAATCGGGGACTTTGTCATGTTCAGGACTACTAGTGGCAAAAGCCGCACTTGGTCTTATCGCCGCCTCTGGTGCGAGCCGCTCGAAGACCGTCGTTTGCTTTCCGTCGCGGCGGGGCATGCCGTGGCGGCCGACGTCAGCTTGGCCGCAACCGGCCAGGTTGCCGTCGAAAGCGGCAGTGCGATGATTTCGGCCTCGCTGCCGGCGCAAGACACCCTCGTCAAGGCGGCGGCCCAAGTGGGCGAAGCGGTAAGCCCAATGGTTGCCCCGTCGATATCGAGCGTGGTTGCCGCGCCCGCTCAAGGGGTGATAACCTGGAACGTGGTTTCGGCCAACGGTGTTACGAGCACGACGCTTTCCGTAGATGGGACGCCGGTGTCGCAGATACTCGGGCCGTTTCAGAACCCAAGCGGCGGGGTGAACTTCAGTGGCCAGATCGGAAGCCGGACCGCTGGAACGCATAGCTTTGTGATTACGGCGATCGACAGCTTCAGCAACTCGTCGCAGTTCACCGGCTCGTTCGACGTGACGTCCGTTGGCCCGACAATTTCCAGCGTTGTGACCGTTCCGTCGCAAGGAATCATCACGTGGAACGTCCAGTCGCCGGGGACCGTGACGACCACCACGCTGACGGTTGACGGAAACCCGATCGCTCAGGTCTCTGGGCCATTCACGAATCCTGGGGGCGGCGTCAACTTTAGTGGGTTTTTTGGCAGTGCCGCAACCGGCACGCACAGCTTCACGATCACCGCGGCGGACAGCTTCGGCAACACCGGGCAGTTCACCGGCACGTTCAACATTCTGTCGGTTGGCCCGACGATAGGCAGCGTCGTGGTTGTTCCGGCACAGGGGCTGATCACGTGGAACGCGCAGGCCGCTAGCGGGGTGGCGAGTTCGACGCTAACGGTCGACGGCACACTAGTGACGCGGATCGTCGGTCCGATGCAGTCCGCAATAGGAGGAGTGAACTTCGCGGGCCTATTCGGAAGTCTGCTTACCGGCGGGCACACCTTTGCCATTACCGCGACGGACAACCTCGGTAATACGAGTCAATCCACGGGATCGTTCATCGTGCAGTCGACCGGGCCCACGATCTCCAGTGTGGTGCCCGTTCCGGCGCAAGGGATCATCACGTGGAACGTGCAGAGCGCTGCGACGTTGGCGAGCAACACGCTCGTGGTGGACGGCATCCCCGTGGCGCAGATTTCCGGCCCATTCAACTCACCCACGGGAGGAGTCAACTTCAGCGGGTTCTTTGGGGCTCTGGGGACCGGCGGGCACACGTTCAGCATCACCGCGACGGATAGTTCCGGCAACTCGTCACAGTCCACCGGCACCTTTTCCGTCATTTCGACCGGACCAACGATTTCCGCCGTCACGGTGGTTCCAGCACAAGGGGTCATCACCTGGAACGCTCAGTCGCCCAACGGGGTCGCGAGCAGCACGCTTTCCGTCGATGGTACGCCGGCTAACGTGTTTGGGCCGATGGTGTCCCCGTCGGGCGGCGTCAACTTCACCGGGTTTTTTGGAAGCAAAACGGTCGGCACCCACACCTACACGATTACGGCGACCGACAACCTCGGCCGGCCATCGCAGTCGACGGGCACGTTCATCGTCTCGAACGTCGGCCCGACAATCTCGCAGATCGCCATCGTTCCGGCGCAGGGGCTCATGACGTGGAACGCGCAGGCGCCAAGCGGGGTAGCGGCCAGCAGCCTGACGATCGATGGCGCGCCGGTCGCCGACATCCTGGGGCCCTTCACATCAACGACGGGCGGAGTCAACTTCGCCGGCATCTTCGGAGCTCTGGGGACCGGCAAACACACGTTCAGCATCTTTTCGACGGACAACCAGGGCAACTCGTCGCAGTCGACCGGTACGTTCATCGTGTAGGCCGTGTGAGGCGACGACGTGCGGTGGAGCGTCGACCGAGACGATGCGTCGCGGGTAGGTTGGCGGGGAAAGCGTCAGCATTCTTCCCAGTTGCAAAAGGCCACGCTGGTGCCGCGAGAATTGTCAAAATGTCGTGGCACGCTGCATTTGTGCCGCGTCAATTCGCTTAGGAAAAGGAGAGGGACATGGCGAGAAGCAAGACGTCGCCGGCGGACTTGCAGGAATACCTGCGAGGCGTGCGTTACCCGGCTACCAAGGAGGATTTGGAGTCGGCGGCGAAGGACAGCGGGGCCCCGCAGGAGATTCTCGATGCCATCGATGAGCTGCCGGACGAGGTGTACGACGCGCCGACGGCCGTCAGCAAGGCGTCCTCCGAGGTCATGTGAGCAGTTGACTAAGGGCCGGTTGGACGCGCCGACGATTCGCCCGGGAATCGCCGTCTGCGCGCTATCCCATCTTGCCTTGTCGTGCTTCGGTCGACTACCATTCCTGAGATGGAACGTCGCGTTGCCCACTTGCCGCTGCACACCGGAAAGGCCCCGCCCTGGCTCTTCAAGCGAATGACGAAGCTCGCCGGGGCGATCACCCTGGCGATCGTCGAGGAGTTTGGGGCGGCCGAAATGCTTCGGCGACTGTCCGATCCGTGGTGGTTTCAGGCGTTCGGGTGCGTGCTCGGATTCGATTGGCACAGCAGCGGCGTAACCACCGTCACTTGTGGGGCATTGAAGGAAGCGGCCCGAGTGTGTGGCCCCGATCTTGGAATCCTTGTCGCTGGAGGCAAGGGAGGTACGAGCCGGAAGACGCCCCAGGAAATCGCGACGGCCGCCGACCGCCACGCCATCACTTCCGGCGACCGGCTCGTGTACGCTTCCCGCATGAGCGCCAAGGTCGATTCCGCCGCGGTGCAGGATGGGTTCGCGATCTACCATCACTCTTTCTTCTTTACGCCCGACGGGCAGTGGTGCGTCGTTCAGCAAGGGATGGACGACCAGAGCCGTTGGGCTCGCCGTTACCATTGGCTCGGCCAAAGCGTTGACGACTTTGTCTGCGAACCACATGCCGCGGTCCAAGACCTTGCCGACCGTCCGTCGGAGAAGTCGTCCCGGCAATTGACACTGCTGAACATGGTTGCCAAGGAAGCGGACGAGAGCCGGAAGTCGAGCGCCGCGCTCGTGCGAGAGCCGACCGAGTGGCTGATGGGCGAGGTCGAACGACTGACCGAAGGCCCGACGCTTTTCGCGCCAGCGCGGCATCCGGTGCTCGAGCTGGACGTCAACCGCGACCGGCTCAAACGCATTCTGACGAACGCCCATGAGCGTAGCCCAGAGGACTTTGAAACCCTGCTTGGCTTCGAAGGCGTGGGGCCGGCGACGATCCGCAGCTTGGCGCTGTTGGCGGAGATAATTTTCCAGGCGCCGCCGGCTCGACGCGATCCAACCGGAAGCACGCGTGTCCCCATAAAGCGGGCGGAAGAAGTTGTTGAGCCGGCCGCCCTAGCACGCCACTGGGCCGACTATTCGCACGCCCATGGCGGCAAGGATGGCACGCCGTTTCCCGTCGATCGCGAGACCTACGACCGGAACATCGTTGTGCTGTCGGATGCCGTGCGGAGAGCTCGCCTTGGCGAGAACGACAAGCTCGCTGCACTGCGGCGTCTCTCCAAGCTAGGCATCGCGTGATACTATTGATGCCGGCAGGACCCAATCACAAGCGGAATTCATGGCAACGTTTGAGAAGTTCGAGCCGTCGCTTTTCGATTTTCTGGACCAGTTGGCCGACAACAACAACCGGCCCTGGTTTCTGGCGAACAAGCACCGATACGAGCAGGACGTGTTGCAGCCGGCGATGGCCTTTATTCGGGCGTTTCGGCCCCGGTTGGAACGGATTTCGCCTTACTTCGTCGCCAGCGACCGTCGCGTGGGCGGGTCGCTGATGCGGGTGTACCGCGACACGCGATTCCTCAGAAATGGCGAACCGTATAAGACGAACGTCGGCATCCAGTTCCGCCACGAGCAAGGCCGCGACATTCATGCGCCGGGATTCTATGTCCACATCGCTTCGGGCGAGTGCTTTCTTGCCGTGGGGCTTTGGCGTCCCGACGCCGAGCCACTTGCCCTGGTCAGGCAGGCGATTGTCGACGCGCCGGACCGCTGGCGGCGAGCACGGGACAGCCGCGGCTTTCGCGATCGCTTCTATCTGGACGGCCGCGTTCTTATCCGCCCGCCGCGAGGGTTTCCTCCTGAAGCCCCTCATCTCAACGACGTGAAGCGGAAGGACTTCATCGCCGTGGAGGAACTCGACGAGCGCGACGTTATGAGCCGGGGCTTCATCGACAGGGTGGCCGCTTCTTTTTCCGCCAGCCGGCCCTTCATGCGGTTCCTTTGCGATGCCCTGAAAGCGCCCTTCTAACGCGCTAGCGTAGGCACAGGCCCGACGCACGGCGCGCATTCGCGGAGTACCGGAACCGACGCCTGTTGCCGGCGGATCAGCCCAGCCCGTGCTTGGCCAGCTTGTCGCGGAAGGTGGAGGGCTTCATGCCAAGCGCGGCGGCGGCGGCCGTCTTGTTGCCGCCGGAATTGCGGAGGGCGTCCTGAAGAAGCTGCTTTTCGGCGTGGTCGATGGCCGCTTGAAAGCCACCGACAGGGAAACGCTGATTGGGATCGAGGCCGCCGATCTCCGCCGCAAGGGTCTCCGGCGTGATCGCGCCGCCGCCAATCAAGTACGCCCTTTCTAGGGTGTGGTAGAGTTCGCGAACATTGCCAGGCCAGTCGTGACGCATGAGGATGTCGATGGCGGTGGTTGGCAGGGCGGGCGTGTCCGGCGGCGGCTGATTGACGGCGATCCTAGCCGGGGCGGCAGTGGCGCCAGGCTCACGCATCGACGACGCAAGACTCCCGCCCCCTTTGCCGCCGGCGATGCGACGCAGGAGGTGGTCGGCCAACAGCGGAATGTCATCCCTTCGGTCACGGAGCGGCGGGATGTTGATCCGCAGTACATCGAGGCGGTAATAGAGGTCTTCGCGAAAACCGCCTTTACCGATCAGTTCCAGCAAATTGCGCTTCGTCGAGGCGATGATTCGCACGTCGGCGCTAATGAGCGTGGAGCCGCCGACCCGCTCGAAGACCTTCTCCTCGATCGCGCGGAGGAGTTTGGGTTGCTGTTCGAGCGGGATGTCGTCGACGTCGTCGAGGTACAGGGTGCCGCCTTCGGCGAGATCGAAGCGGCCTTTGCGCTGCTGCTCGGCGCCTGTGAAGGAGCCTCGCTCGTGGCCGTAGAGTTCGCTTTCGATCAGTTGCGGTGGAAAGAGCGTGCAACCGACTTTGACGTAGGGAAAACCGTGGCGGTGGGAGTTGCGGTGGATCGTGGTGGCCAGCAGGTCCTTGCCGACGCCGGTCTCACCGCAGAGGAGCACGTTGGCATCGCTCTTGGCCGCAATCTCGACCATCCGTTTGACGCGCTCGATGGCCACCGACTGCCCGACGATGGCCGCGGCGATGCCTTCGCTCGGAGCCGACAGCGGCGCCGTCTGGGCTGATTGTCGCTGCCGCTCGACGCGCGCCAGCAGTGGGAAAATGTCTTCGTTGCGAAAGGGCTTGGTGAGGAAGTCGAAGGCGCCGAGTTTTACCGCCTCGACGGCTACGGGAATCGTGCCGTAGGCGGTCATCATGATGACTTCGACGCCGGCCTGCGGCCCCTGCTTGATCCGCTTCAAGAGTTCGATGCCGTCGAGCTTCGGCATCTTCATGTCGGTCACGACGACATCGAAGGGGGCGGCAGCGAGCCGTTCGAGGGCTTCCTCACCATCGGCGGCCGTGACGACCTCGTGCCCCTGCGTGGCTAGGTCGTCGGCCAGCGTAACGCGTTTGATCTTTTCATCGTCGACGATGAGAATGCGCATGCTGCTTTGCCCGCCGAGGCGTCAAAGGAAAAGATCACACGGCAGACGCTGGACGGGCAGCCGCCGAAGTTTTCCAAAGCGCGAGCCACTCGCTTCGGGTCGAAGCGAACCGCACGCCCTTCCTATCGCGATCTATCCAATGTCAACTAGCGCCAGCGACCCGCCGCCTGAGCCGCCGGACCGGCGGCTGCGAAGCGGCAATCGAATCTGCGGAACGATTACGTTGCCGCAGGCTGGCTCTCGTCGGAACCGCCGGCGGCGGCGCCGACCACTTCGGCGTGCTCTGCCGGGGTTTCTCCCGTCGAGCCGTGGAAGTAGAGTTGCTTCTTGTCGCCGACCTCGCGGACCTCGATGGTGATCGTGTCCATGCCTTTGAACTCGCCCTTGAGCAGCTCCTCGCTCAGCGGGTCCTCGACGAAGCTCTCGATCGCTCTACGGAGCGGCCGGGCGCCGAAGTCGAGGTTGCTTCCCTTCTTGATGAGGAACTTCTTGGCCTCAAGCGTGAGCACGAGCTTCAAGCCGCGCTCTTCCAGGCGGCCACGGACCTTCTTCAATTCCATCTCGATCACCTCGCCCAGATCGTCCTGGGTCAGATGGCGGAAGATGATGACGTCGTCGACACGGTTGAGGAACTCGGGGCGGAAGACCTTCTCGATCTGCTCCTGAACGCGGGATTTCATGCTTTCGTACGAGGCATCGCCGTCCGGCTTCTGGAAGCCGAAGGCCGCTTCGTTCTTGATTGCATCGGCGCCCGCGTTGGTGGTCATGATGAGGATGGTGTTGCGGAAGTCGACATTGCGGCCGAAGCTGTCCGTCAACCGGCCTTCTTCCATGACCTGCAGCAGCATGTTGAAAACGTCCGGGTGAGCCTTCTCGATTTCGTCGAGCAGGACCACGGAGTAGGGCCGGCGGCGAATCTTCTCGGTCAACTGGCCGCCTTCCTCGTATCCGACGTAGCCCGGGGGAGCCCCGACGAGCCGGCTGACGTTGTGCTTCTCCATGTACTCGCTCATGTCGATCTGGATGAGCGCGTCTTCGTCGCCAAACATGAATTCGGCGAGGGCCTTGGCGAGCAAGGTTTTTCCGACGCCCGTGGGGCCGGCGAAGATGAAGCAACCGGTTGGCCGCTTCGGATCCTTTAGCCCGCTGCGGCTGCGGCGGACGGCCTTGCTGATCGACTTGATGGCCTCCTCCTGGCTGACGACGCGTTTGTGCAGCTCGTCCTCCATCTTCATCAGGCGCATCGTGTCCTCGACCGTCATGCGTGTCAGAGGCACGCCGGTGATCTTGGAGACCACCTCGGCGATGACCTCCTCGTCCACGACGCCGTCGGTTTCGCGAGATTTCTCACGCCACTGATGGGTGATGGTCTGCTTCTTTTTCTTCAGCTTGTCGGCCTGATCGCGCAGGGCGGCCGCCTTTTCGAAGTCCTGATTGGCGACGGCCTCTTCCTTTTCCTTGTTAAGCTTCTCGACGGCCTCGTCGATTTCCTTCAAATCTGGCGGCCTGGTCATCGACTTCAGGTGGACGCGGGCGCCCGCCTCGTCGATGACGTCAATCGCCTTGTCCGGCAGACAGCGGCCGGTGATGTAGCGGCTTGAGAGTTCGACGGCCGATTCAACCGCGTCGTCGGTGATCCGCACGTGGTGATGCTGCTCGTAGCGGTCGCGGAGCCCCTTGAGGATCAGGACGGTCTCGGGCTTGCTCGACGGCTCGACCATGACCATCTGGAAACGGCGATCCAGGGCCGTATCCTTCTCGATGTACTTGCGGTACTCGTCGAGCGTCGTGGCGCCGATGCACTGGATTTCGCCGCGCGAGAGGGCTGGCTTTAGCACGTTGCTGGCGTCGATGGCGCCTTCAGCGCCGCCGGCGCCGACCAGGGTGTGCAATTCGTCGATGAAGAGAATCGTGTTCTTCGCGCGGCGAACTTCGTTCATCACCGCCTTGATCCGCTCCTCGAATTGGCCACGGTACTTCGTGCCGGCGACCATCATCGCGAGGTCGAGCACGACAATACGGCGATCCAGGAGCAACTCCGGAACGTTGCCTTCGACGACGCGCTGGGCGAAGCCTTCGACGATGGCGGTCTTGCCAACGCCGGCCTCGCCGAGCAACACGGGGTTGTTCTTCGTGCGGCGGCCGAGGATTTGCATCGTCCGCTCGATTTCCTTCTCACGGCCGATAACCGGATCGAGCTTGCCCTGGCGAGCCAACTCGGTCAGGTCGCGGCCGAAGCTGTCGAGGGCGGGCGTCTTGGACTTGCCGGTTCGAGGGGCAGCCTCGCCGGCAGCGGCGCCGCCACCGGCCGGCAACCCGCCGGCTCGCTCCGAGCCCTCGGGGCCTTCCATGCCGTGGCCGAGCAGGTTCAGCACTTCCTCGCGGACCTCTTCCAGCTTGAGGCCGAGGTTCATCAGCACCTGGGCCGCCACCCCCTCTTGCTCGCGGAGCAAGCCGAGGAGAATGTGCTCGGTGCCGACGTAGTTGTGATTCAGGTTTCGAGCCTCTTCCATGGAGTACTCGATCACCTTTTTGGCGCGCGGCGTCTGCGGGAGCTTGCCCATGGTGACCATGTCTGGTCCGCTCTGGACGAGCTTCTCGACCTCGAGGCGGATCTTTCGGAGATCCACGTCGAGGTTTTTCAAGACGTTCGCCGCCACCCCGCTTCCCTCTTTGATGAGGCCCAGCAGGATGTGCTCGGTGCCGATATACTCGTGGTTGAACCGCTGTGCCTCTTGGTTGGCCAGTTGCATGACCTTCCGGGCGCGGTCGGTGAATCGCTCGTACATGAAATCCTCCGGATATGTTCCGTTTGGCGGCTGGGCCGCCTCTGTTCGCTCGTTGCGACCGACGCACGGTCGGCCCCAGGAAAATCTTACGCGGCGTTTGCGGACGGGGCTTCGGCCTCGGCCAGCAACCGCCGCTCCTCCTCAATTTCAAAGTTCCACTTGTCGGCGCCGTCAAATCGCGCCATTGTGTCCAATTGCTCGCTCGCTTCCGTGGGCCTCCCGGTGTGCCGCAGCAGGGTTGCCAGCATTAGCCGGGCGTCCACGTCTCGCGTGTTTCGGGCAATAATCCGCCGTAGGAACTGTTCGGCTTGGTAATAATCACCTTTCAGGTAATGCTGCATCGCTTCGGTGAATGCGTCCCCTTGCGGGTTGGCGGCCAAGAGCGAGTTCTCACGGCAACATTGCCGGGCCGACCAGCACGCCGCAGCGAGCCACGCCACGGCGAAAACTGCCCACGCTATATTACGCGTAGTCTGCCCGGTCAGTTCGCTCCAACCGAAGGTGGCCAACAATAATACGTCAAGGACGGTCGCTGCGCCGACGGCCAGCGCAAGTCCCCACCAACTCCCGTGAGACCAGAGCTGCGCAAGCCCGGGCCAGAAGCACGCGGTCCACGGCGTCCTGCGCATATTACTCGCTCCTCGGGAATTGCCCAAGGGATTGTAACTCTCAAAACAAGGTGAATCAAGGTAAGGGGCAACGGCGCGGCGATGGTCGTGCTAGGCTTGCCCAGACGTTGACGATTTGCGACACTGTAGAATCGTATGCAGTTCTGCTTCACCGCTGCCGCCGAACGCGCCTTGGCGTACGGATCCGATTGGTCCAGTCGCGCCGGTGGTGACGAATTGGAGGCCCCACCGCTGCTGCTGGGACTGCTCTGCGAGCCTGAATGTCGAGCGGCGGTCATGCTGGCACAGGTCGCGGTTGACCGCGCCGCGGTACTGCAACGATGGCCCGGCCTGACACAGAATCTGCCGCGGACAGCCGTCTCGCGCGGGAAGCCGCTGGCACCGGATGTCGAGCTATCTTTGCGGCTGGCCGAAGACCGACTGGCGGGTTTGCCGAGGCCGCTGGAACTGGCAACGGAGCACATTCTTCTCGGGCTGGCAGTGGCGGACCACGAGATGGGACGCTGGCTTCGCGAGCGGGGACTCGATCCAGATCGGGTCGAATCCGAAATTCGCAAGCTTTATGGTTGCGAAACTAGAGGAGAGGGGAGGGTCGAGAAGGGAGGGAAGTTGGGGCTGCCCGAGGCCGTGGACAACAAAACACGCGTCGTCGAGAGCTCCGCGCAAACATCGTCCACAGCCGTTCTGCGTGTTCTGGACGCCGCCGCCAATCGCGCCCGAGAAGGACTGCGGGTGATCGAGGATTACGTCCGGTTCGTGCTGGACGACGGCTTTCTCACGGACTTGTGCAAGCAGTTGCGGCACGACCTGACAGGAGTTGTCTCGTGGATGCCGGCCGAGCAGCGATTGGCCGCGCGCGAGACTCAAGGCGACGTGGGCACGACACTCTCCGCCGAAGGCGAGCGACGCCGCGACGAGCCAGCGGACGTGCTGGCGGCTAATTTTGCGAGATTGCAGGAGTCGCTCCGCAGTCTGGAGGAGTTTGGAAAGATAGGCTGGCGGGTTGGCCTCGGGAGCGCGTCATCGCCGGGAGACGCGCAAGGGTTAAGCGAGTCATTCAAGCAGTTGCGATATCGGGCGTACACGCTTCACCGGGCGGTTGAGATCACGCGACAGAGCATTGACCGGCTGGGAGCCGCGCGGCTGTGTGTGTTGGTCGACGGCGGTCGGTCATCGGAGGACTTTGAACGGCTCGTGAAATCGCTGATCGCTGCCGGCGTCGGGATGATCCAGCTCCGCGACAAGCGACTAAGCGATCGCGAGTTGATCGCCCGCGCCAGGACATTGCGGGCGGTAACGCGCGGGACCGACGCCGTATGTATTGTCAACGATCGGCCGGATATCGCGGCCCTCGCAGCGGCCGATGGCATTCACGTGGGACAGGATGACGCCACGGTGAAGGACGCTCGGCGACTCGTGGGACCGGCATCGCTGGTCGGCGTGTCGACGCACAGCATCCAGCAAGCGCGGCAGGCCGTCCTTGACGGAGCGAACTATATTGGCGTCGGCCCGACGTTTCCATCCGGCACGAAGACGTTTTCCCAATTTCCCGGGCTCGAACTGCTTCGGGCGGTGGCGACGGAGATTCGGCTGCCGGCGTTTGCGATCGGCGGAATCGGTCCGGAGAACTTGGCGAACGTGCTGGACGCCGGCGCGACGCGAATTGCCGTGAGCGGCGCTGTAACAAGGGCTGAGGATCCGGCCGCCGCCGCGCGGCACCTGGCGGAGGGACTGACGATTGCTGCGGGGCAGAGAGCGTAGGGGCGAGCGTAGAAACCAAGAGCAAACCACGACCCGGCGTTTACCCACAAGCTAAGACCACAAGGAGACTGGCGGTGTTCCAAGAAGAGATCGAACAGATACTGGTTGTGCCCACGGAGTTGTTCCGTCGCTTGGGCTACTTTCAAGGCTTTTGCGGCACCGTCGAGCCTTATTTGAACGAACTGCTTCGGCCCGAGAATATGACGTATCGGCCGCGGGATCAGGTGGAAAAGGATCCGTCGTTCAAGCAGTTGATTCCGTATGTGATTTTCCGGCACGCCGAGAACGGGCGCGACACGGTGTTCCAGTACACCCGGGGCACGGGCCAGGGGGAGGGGCGGCTCCACCGCAAACGGAGCGTTGGCATCGGAGGACACATCTCGATTATCGACACCGGACAGCACGCCGCCGGCAACCCCTATCAGGAGGGAATGCGCCGGGAGCTTAAGGAAGAGGTTGCCATCGAGTCTCCTTACATTACCCGTTGCGTTGGGCTCATCAATGATGATGAGACCGAGGTTGGCACCGTCCACCTCGGAGTGGTGCATTTGTTTGAGATGCAGAAGCCGGCCGTTCGACCGCGTGAAAAGGACATCATCGAGGCGGGATTCAGGCCCGTCGATGAGATTCTTGCGGACATGGACGGCTTCGAGACATGGTCGCAAATCTGCATGAAGGCGTTGTTTGGAAAATGACGGTCTTGCTCGGGTTAGGTCTTCGGGGGCTTGAGCTTGGGTCTGGGCCTGGGCTTAGTCTTTGGAACACCAAAACCCAAGACTCGAAGCCAAGCATTGCCAAACGCCAAGACCTATTCCAGCCGCTTGGCGGCCGGCCCCGTCCCGGTTACCATTAAGTCATGGCAATTACAATAACCAACACGGCGGCAGAAGAGATCAAGCGGTACATGACGGACCAGAAGGTCGACGCCAACGCGGTGCTACGCATCGGCGTTGCCGGCGGCGGCTGCTCTGGGCTTCAGTACAGCCTAGGCTTTGAGACCGGCTTCGATCCCACGATCGACGCCAGCTACCCACAGCACGGCGTCACCCTGGTGGCGGCGAAAAAGATGGCGTTGCATTTGGACGGCACGACCATCGATTTCCGCGAAGGGCCGATGGGCCGAGGGTTCTCGATCGAGAATCCGAACGTTCCCCGGGGTGGCGGCTGTCCCGGTTGCGGGCACCATTGATGACGCACGCTGGCAGCGGTCAGCGAGGAGGCGCAATGGCGGTACCGCATGCCGAGCGGCAGCAGCGAGAGGTTTACTACCTCGGCGACGTGCAGGGCGTCGGATTCCGGTACACCGCTCGATCTCTGGCGATGCGATTTGCAGTCGCGGGGTTCGTGCGAAACCTGCCGGACGGGCGCGTGTATCTGGTGGTCGAGGGAACGGGCGACGAGATTCGGGCCTTTCTCAAGGCGATTCGAGCCGAGATGGGCCAATACATCAGCGAGACGCAAGAGATAGCTTTACCGTACACCGGGCAGTTCCGCACCTTTGATGTTCGCCATTGATGGTTCGGCCCGGAACGGGGAATTTAGAGAAGGGTCCTAAGCGTGGACGCGAGTCAGTTGGCGTTGTTCGGCGTGTCGTCGGTGTGGCTGCGTCCGCTATGGATGGTGGCGCTGGGATTCGCCGCCGGGGCGGCCGGTTTGGCGATCTTGGGGCTGGTGGTGCGCCAAATCGTGCCGAAGGTGGCCGCGATCGCGCGCACGACGGCGAAGGAGGCGATGTCGCAACCGCTGTTCTACGTGTTGCTGGCCATTGGCGTCGTCGGGCTGGTCCTTTTTCCGTTCATCCCCTACAACACCCTGGGCGAAGACATCAAGATGGTCAAGGATGAGGGCCTGACGTTGATCATGGTCCTCTCCGTCATCCTGGCCCTATGGACGGCCAGCGTGTCGATCGCCGACGAAATCGAGGGCCGCACCGCCCTGACCTTGCTTTCCAAGCCGGTCGGCCGGCGGGAATTCATCCTTGGCAAGTTCCTTGGCGTCCTTGTTCCGGTGGCCGTGATGTTTCTTATTCTCGGCGCCATTTTTCTGGCCAGCGTCTCATACAAGGTTGTGTACGACGCGCGTGAGACGGGCCAAGCCGAGCCGGGCTGGCTCATGTGCAAGGCCGAAATGCTGCAGGTCGCACCGGGCCTGGTGTTGTCGTTCATGGAGGCCACGGTCCTGGCCGCGATCAGCGTCGCCATTTCGACCCGGCTGCCGATGCTCGCCAATCTGGTGATCTGCGCCGTCATTTATGTGCTTGGCCATCTTGTCCCGAGCTTGGCGGCGTCGTCGGTCGGGCAGGTCGAGTTTGTGCGATTCATCGCCAATCTGCTCTCGGCCATCATTCCGTTGCTCGAGTATTTCAACATCTCGGCGGCAATCTCGACCGGCAGTGCGGTGCCGCTAAAGTATCTGGCCACGAGCGGTTTGTACTGTCTGCTCTTATGCTCCGTGGCGATGCTCGTCGCGCTGTTGCTGTTCGAGGACCGAGATTTGGCCTGACGTCAGACGCCGCGGCGGATGGTTCTTACTCGTACCGCAGGGCCTCGATAGGATCGAGCCGCGAGGCCTTCCACGCGGGATAGAAGCCGAAGACGACGCCGACGCCGACCGAAACTGCCACGGCCGCGACGATCGTTGCCAGCGAAGCTTGGGTCGGCCAATGGACGAGCCACCGCACTAGCAGCGACGCGCCCCGGCCCATCACGATTCCGATGGCGCCGCCCGCAAGGCAGAGCACCACGGCCTCGACCAGAAACTGCCTCAGGATGTGATGGCTTCGGGCGCCGACGGCCATGCGCAGCCCGATTTCGCGGGTGCGCTCGGTGACCGAGACCAGCATGATGTTCATGATGCCGACGCCGCCGACCACCAAGGAAATCATCGCCACGACCAGCAGCAAGGTGCTCATCAACTGAGTCGTCGAAGACATCACTTTCATCATCTCGGCCATGTCGCGGACGCTGAAATCGTCCTCCGCTCCTGCGCGAACCCGGTGACGCTCACGCAGCAGACCGGAGATTTGGGACATCGCCTTGGTGACCTTTTTCTCGGAGACGGCCTTCACGAGGATCTGATCGACGTTGGCGAAGCGGACGGGCTGTGGTGTGTCGGCCTCTTGCGTAGCCGTGCGTGACAAGTACAGCGACGTCGCGGCCGGATAGAGGCTGCTGAGCGTGTTGACCGCGTCGCTCGTGCTTGAAGAACTGCTGCTTGCGCTGCCGCTCTGGTTGGTGCTGGTCAGCGTCGTTCCACTGACTCGGTACTTGACGGTCGTCCAGGGCGCCAAGACGACGTTGTCTTGATCCATCCCCATCATGTTCGCCCCTTTGCGGCCCAGGACGCCCACGACTCGAAACGAGACGTTGTTGATGCGGATCTCCCTGCCGACGGCGGACGTCTTCGGAAACAGGCTTTGTTTGATTGTGGCGCCGATGACGCACACCTTGGCGCTATTGCGAACGTCGCGGTCGCTGAACATCTTTCCGGCGGACATCGACTTCCAATCGCGGACCTCCAGGTAGGAAGGCGTCGTGCCGCAGATGTTTTCGGGCACGCAGTTGCGGTTTCCGCAAACAATCTGTGCTCGAGCACGGACCAGCGGCGCCACGCATTGGACGGCGGGACACTGCCGTGCGATCTCCTTGGCGTCTTGCGGTGTGAGTGTCACGGCACTGCCAGCGCCCTTGTTGACGCCGCTGTTGTTGGTCGAGCCGGCGAAGATCATGATGGTATTCGCGCCCATGCCGGCGATGCTCTTTTGCAGCGTTGCCTTCGAGCCTTGCCCAATCTCGGTCATGGCAATGACGGCTGCGACGGCGATGATGACGCCCAGGGCGGAAAGGCCAGCCCGCATCTTGTTGCGCTGCAATGCACTGAGCGCGGTGCGCCAGGTAGCAGGCAGCCGCGGGACGCCGACCGGCCACCGCCTTGGCGTCTGTGCATCGTCGGGCTCTTCGCACGGCTCCTGCGCGGAGGGAATCGACGCCGTGCCAGGCAAAATGCCGCATTGATTTGTAGCCGCAACGGCCACGGCTGACGTAGTGTCGTGGGGCAGGATCGACACCGCCGTGCTATCGCCGTTGCGGCTATTTCGATCGTCGTCATCACCGCACAGTTCCGCTGCGTCGGAAGCCGATGCGGCGTCATCCGGGCACGGCGAGAGGAGAGAGACTGCCTTTTTGGGGGTATTGCCGACCTCATCGCTCTCGATCATCCCGTCGACGATACGGATCGTCCGATGGGCGTACGTGGCGACCTTGGGATCGTGCGTCACCAAAACGACCGTGATTCCCTCGGCGTTGAGCTGCTGGAACATCCGCAAGATTTCGACGCTGGTGTGCGAGTCGAGGTTGCCTGTCGGTTCGTCGGCCAGCAGTAGGGCTGGAGTGTTGATTAGCGCGCGGCTGATGGCGACGCGTTGCTGCTGGCCACCGGACATCTGGGACGGCACATGGCGCGCTCGGTCGGTCAGGCCGACTCGGGCTAAAAGTCGCTGCGCCAGACGACGAGCGTCACGGCCCGGCTGTCGCCGTAGCGAATAATCCAAGGGCATCACGACGTTTTGGATCGCCGAGGTCCGCGAGAGGAGGTTGAAACTCTGGAAGACGAAGCCAAGTTTATCGGTTCGCACCAGCGCGCGTTCGTTTGAGGTGAGCTTGCTCATCTCTTGACCGTCGAGCCAGTACTCGCCTGAGGTGGCGTGGTCCAAGCAGCCGAGGATGTTCATCAGCGTGCTTTTGCCGGAGCCCGAGGCACCCATCAGCGCGACCATTTCGCCCTTGTGGATGGAGAGCGAGATGCCGCGCAGCACCGGGACCTCGACCTCGCCGAGGTAGTAGGTCTTGAAGACGTCCTTAAGTCGGATCAATTCCATCGAAGTCACCCTAGGCGGACTCGCGTGACCCTGGGCCGCGGCCACGCTGGCCGCATCGCGGCGGGGCAAGACGCTCCCATTGCCCCAACCGCGGCAGTTCCCAGGATCACGCAAGTCCGTCTCGTTGCGCTACATCGGTCCCGGCGGCGGCCTGCTGCCTTTCGGCGGTTTGGGCATAAACGGATTTGTCTCCTCAGTGCCGGATGCAGTCGTCGCGGCCTCCTCGTCATCCGCTTCGCCGGCGACTACTTGCATATTCTCCTTCAGGTCCTTGCCGCTGACCGCGGTGGTCGTTCCATCGGTGGCGCCGACCGTCACTTCGAGAGGCCTTACGAGACCTCGCTGAGTGACAACCCACAAGCGGCCGCGATTCTGGGATGGCGCCGGTTCCGCGGCGAGCGACTTTTTGTTGGCGGCCGGATCGATTTGGTCTGTGTCGGGCGTCCATCGCAGCGCGGCGTTTGGCGCCAAAAGAACTCCGGTCTTCTTGTCGACCTCGAATTGGACGTTCGCCGTCATGTAGGGCAACAGTTTGCCGCTCGAATTATCGGTCGTCACGATGACGGTATAGGTGACGACGTTTTGGCTCATTTGGGCGTTCATGCGGATTTGCGTCACCTCGCCGCGAAAAGTCTGGCCATCGTGCGCGTCCACGGTGAAACTGACCGGCATATTGAGCCGGATTCGGCCAATGTCGGCCTCGTTGACCGACGCCCAGACCTGCATTTTGCTGAGGTCTTTGGCGATGAGAAACAGGCTTGGTGCGTTGAGGCTTGCGACGACGGTCTGGCCGATGTTGACGCGGCGTTCAATGATTGTTCCGCGAACCGGCGACTTGATCGTGCAGTAGCCGAGATTGATCCGTGCGGTTCTTACGGATGCTTTGTTCTGGCGAATGATTGCTTTGCCGGCCGCGACGTTCGCTTTTGCCGCTTCGTACTCGGAGATGGCCGTGTCGTAGTCGGTGTCGGCGATGGCCTGTTTGGGCAACAGTGACTCGGCTCGCTTCCACTCTCGCGCGGCCTTGCGAAACTTCGCCTCCAATTGCGCCAAGCTGGCTTCGGAGTTCTGCAACGTCGCTTCAGCCTGTTCGAGCGCGGCTTCGTAAAACGTTGGGTCGATTTTCGCCAAGATGGCGTCCTTCTCGACGACGCTGCAGTAGTCGACGAATTTGGAACGGTCGTGTGCGTCCTGGCCAAAGGCGACGATCAGGCCGCAGACCTGGGCGCCGATGTTGACCACTTCTTCGGCCTCGACCGTGCCGGTAGCGCTCACGGTGGAAAGCAGGTCGCCTCGCTTCATGGGCACGGTGCGAAGGGTCGTTGGCGTAGCGGAAGCGGTCTTGTGGTTGGCGTAATACGCCGCGGCGCCTCCGGCAACGCCGAGGACAACGAGAATGACGAAAGCTCTTTTCATGAAAGTTCCGTACTTCAGGACAAAATGCCGAGCATCCCTTTAACTTAACGCTCCAGCCCGCGAGAAATTGCTTGTCTTCCGCGGATTTCTGCCCTAGCTGTCGAAAGCTGTTCGCGTAGCTTTTCCGGCTTGCAGCAACGACGGATCACGTCGTCTTTTACTCCCATTCCGCGCAAACAAAACCACACGACCTGCTTGACGAGTTCTTCGTGCGACACTCCATAGTCAACGACAGGCTGGCTCGGCAGCGAATGGAGCATGATACCGGAGACCAGTTGGTGGACCATCCAGCCGGCCAAGCTCGGTCTGGGGGGCGGGGCGATCATGTCGCCGGCACGTCTTGCCGCGCGAAGGCACTCCTCGACTTTCTTGACCCAGTGGAACGGCCCGCCCTGAATGGCCAGGCGAGTGAATTCGCCCTCGTCCATGAGACTGCGAAGGATCAGGCGGAAGAAGAGGCGAGCATCGGCTTCGGCTTGCGTACCTAGCACGTGTATGACGAGGTCGGTTACCAGGAAGACTAGTCCCGAAGTAGATGGCTCTAATGTCCGCAATTGCTTCTCGATCTTCGATTCCTCTTCGCTGAAGCATGATTTGAGGATCGCGGCGTAGAGGGCGTCTTTGCTGGGAAAATGCTTGAACAACAGGGCCTCGGAAACGCCGGCGGCCGCGGCCAGTTCCCGGGTGGTCGTCCGATAGAATCCCTTCCCGACGAACACTTGCCGAGCGGCGGCAATGATGGCAGCTCGCCGGTCGGAACCGGCCATTTTCTTCGATGTGGCTTTCATGGAGTCCCTCCCGCCAGTAAGTGTATACTCACTTACTAGCTTTAGTCAACGAGATTTCCAAAGGAAATATTGCGTCTCGCGGACGGACGATAGCGATCCATTACCGGTCGCTTTGTCTGTTTTGCCAGCCGCGGGCTTTTTGCATCGCGGCCAAACTTGTTGAACCGGGCTAAGCGGATTTGGCCCAACGCGCTATAATTGGCGTCGCACTAGGGAGCCGCCAATGCGTTGGATCTACCGTCGATTGTGGCCGGCGCTAAAAACGAGCGTTTGGCATTGGAGCAGCGATCACGGGTCGCTCCACACTGCCGCGCTTGCCTACTATGCCGCATTCTCGTTGTTTCCCCTCTGTCTGACGCTGGTGTCCGTGCTCGGACTGGTGGCGCGGTTCTCGGGCCAAGCCCAAAACCAGCAGCAGAAGTTACTTGAGCTGGCGCACTCGCAGCTTGGTCCGTGGTTTGCATCGCAATTGCAATCGCTTTTGGCCGGCCTGAAATCGCAGGCGTTCGTCAGCGGCCCCTTGGGACTGCTGACGCTTGCCGTCGCGGGGTTGGCCATTTTCGTGCAGCTCCAGACAATGTTTGACGAGGTTTGGAAGGCGCCGGAGCGCGAATCGCAAGGCTGGCTGGCGGCAATCTGGAGTATTGTGTACCAGCGTATGGTGGCGTTCCTGATGTTGCTGGGCGTCGGCACGCTTCTGGTCGCCCTGTTTGCGGCCAACATGTACTTCGCGGGCGTGAGCTCCGTGATGTCGGACTTGCCCCTGAATTCATGGAGGACCATTCGCTGGGGGCTGCTTGTGCTTGGCAACGCCATGCTGGTGATGGTTGTATTCAAGACCATCCCGCGGCTGCCGGTCCGATGGCTAAGCGCGCTGTGCGGGGGGATTTTTGTCGCCTTGATCTGGCAGTTCGGGCAGCATCTCCTCGCCACCCTGGTTATCAGCGATCGCTATAGCGTCTACGGGGTGGTAGGCTCGTTCATCGCCGTGATGGTTTGGTTCTACTACGCCAGCATCGTGGTCTTTTTTGGGGCCGAACTCGTGCGAGCCCTTGACGCGCCGCAATCGCCGAGCGATAACGGGGGCAAGGAATAATCGGCATTTTCTGCGCTCACGCCGGCTACGAGCCGCGGGGGCAGGAAATAGTGCCAGCCTCCCCCGCCCGCCACTGCCCTCCCGCCGCGGCCAAGTGTCTTGCTCCTGTGGTACAGGCGTCCAGCGTCTGACGTCGGGACAAAAGGCCCACGAACCCATTTTTCGTGCCCACAACTGTCGGGGCACCCCGCAGGGTGATCGCCTATGACCGGACGACCACAAACTTACTGTTCCACGCTGTTGGCCGTCGTTGCCTTGGCGTGGACGCTTTCAGGAGGTTTCCCGAGCGCGGCGGTCGCACGGCCGGCGAAGACATCGCCCGTCGTGGCCGTGGCTGCCGATGTTGCCATTTCGGCGGCCTCGGCGACCTGGGTGCCGCAGCCGCGCTGGTGCGCCAATCCGTCCCGGTCATCGCAGGCTGCTCACGCAGCCGACAAGCAAATCGCCTTGTTTCGCGTCGCGGAGCCGGGCAAGGAGATGAAGTGGTCGTCGGCGTTGCCGCAGCCAGCGTCGCTCGCTGGGTTTCGTTGGCTGTCGCTGCGCTATCGCGCCACGCGGTTGTCAGGTGAAGCCGATTACGCGGTGTGTCTGCTCGGCCACTCGCCCGCTCCTGTGCAAATCATTCGGGCGGCGGAACTTATCCGCGATGGCCGTTGGCACGTGATTAACGCCGATCTTCGCACCATCGCCGGCAAGATGGCGGAAGCGGACCAGTTGGCCGTTCAGGTGCGCGCGGCGGCGAGTGACGCCACGCTGGAGATCAGCGATATGCGTCTCACGAATACATTGGCCCCCCGTCGCTTGGCCGACGAGGTCGACTGCCGCTCCGGCGCGGACTTTCGCGAATTCAAGGCGGTGGACCTTTCACCGTGGGCTTGCAGCGACAGCGCTGCATGGCAGTCCGATCTTCAACTGGATCATTGGTTCGTTGGGCGAAACGTCACAATCCATGGAATTCCGGTGGCGCTCACCGCCGGAGGTCGAGATGTGGCGGCGACAAAGATGACTGAGACGGCATACTTGCGGTTTCCGGTTGTTGCTCGCGTGACCGAGGTCTATTTGCTTCTGGCGGCGCACATGGTAGGCCCTGAGGAGGCGGCTTACGGCGGCGGCCCGCTTCACGCGATCGAAGACGTGGATCGTTTTCGCGTGCGCCTGCAATACGCTGACGGCACAGCCGATGACTGCTTGCCGATGAATGTGGCGACAAAGCAGTTCGGCGTGCGGGACGGTGTTCAGATGTTGGTGGCTGCCGCCGACCCCTCGAAACGTCTCGACACGTTGATGGTCCGTGATCTCTGCAAACAGGCGGCATTCGGCATCGTAGCGATGAGCTATCGCACTGCCGGTGATCGCCTCTATCCCGAGGCGCTTCAAGAGTCGCCGCCGTTGAAAGTCGCTCGCTCACCGGCCCAAGCCAGCCCGTGGGATTATCTGGGCTCGAAAACCCCGCCCATCGAGATTTGCGTTGGTGGAAAGGCGATTAGCAGCGACGACCTGTTGCCGCTGGCAGCCAAGCCGGAGGGCGCTGGCCGCCGAAGCGTCGAGTATCGAGTCCGCGGTATCGAAGGGCTGCGGCTGGGCGTCGACCTGAAGAACGAGGGGCCAGCCGGCCTTTGCGTGCGGGTTTCGGTGCGGAACGACGGCCGCGAGCAGCGCACCGTTGAATTGACCGCGCCGATGATCGGACCATACCGCCTTGGAGCGAACGCCGAAGATGCGTTTTATCTGTTGCCAAAGCGCGGTGCGATGTTCGACAACCGGGATGGCTCGTACCGCAAGCGTTATTGCGGCGAGTTTCCGCTTCAGTTTGTTGACACGTTCAATCCGAAAAGCGGTCGCGGCCTCACTCTGCGCACGCTGGACACAAGGGCCGTCCGGAAGGAGTACATCCTGGAAAAGCAAGCCGGCCAGTTTCGGGTCGGCGTCGCCTATCCGCACATTGTGCTAAAGCCGGGCGAGCGCTTCGAGACGCCGTCGGCCGTGGTCGAAGCCACCGACGGCGATTGGCATCGCGGCCTCGATTCGTATCGGAAATGGCTATCCACGTGGCACCGACCACAGACGCCGCGCAAGCAGTGGTTTCGCGAGGTTTTCAACTTCCGCCAGCGATTTCTCTGGCAGTTCGATCCGCTCTATGACGCCCGGAATGGCCAGTTCCACTTGCAGCGCGCCGTCGACGAGGCCCGGCGTGAGTTTGGCGGCATCGACTATCTGCATTTGTTTGACTGGGGCGACTGCCCGCCCTATGGACGCGTTTACGGCCGCACCGGTGATTACGCACCGTACGAAACGTTTCGCGGTGGGCGTGAGTCGCTCCGGCAGGCGATCGCCCAGGTTCAGGCACAGGGCATTCCCGTCGGGCTCTACATCGAGGGTTATTTGCTCAGCCAGCACGGGAAACTTGGGCAGCAGTTCGGCCCGCGTTGGCAGCTCATCGGAGCGGACGGGAAAGGCGGCGTCTGGCCGGACAGCGGCGAGCTCTGCATTTGCCCGGCAATCTCCGCGTGGCGGGACATTCAGGCCTCGACGTACGTCGCACGGGTCAAAGAACTGGGCGTCGACGGCATGTACATCGACCAGTTTGGCTTCGGCCAGCAATGGCATGACTGCTGCTCGAAGGAGCATGGCCATGGCGTGCCGAGCTATGCCGTCACGGCCGAGCGCGATTGCACACGGATTATTAGCGATCGCGTCGCAGCGGCGAAGTCGGGCGTCGTAGTCTACACGGAGGAGTCGCCCGTCGACGTGACGACACAGTCGCAGGATGGCAGCTTTACCTACGCCATGAACCAGGCCCGCGAATCGGCCACACCGGCGCCGCTGAACCTGATGCGTTTTGCGATTCCCGACTTTAAGACGTTCGAGATCCTTTGCTGCGACAAGCCAACTGGCAGCTGGGCGACAGGCGTCAAATGGGTGTTTTTCAACGGTGAAGGGCTATGGCTTGAATTGCCGGGCCAGACGCACTTTGAGCCCGAAACCCGGGCGACGATCCGCCGTTGCTACGCGATCCTTCGGAAGCACCGCGACGCCTTCACAACGCTACGCCCCGTGCCGCTCGTGCCGACCGAGAAGGGCGGCGTCTACGCCAACAGCTTCCCGGCCACCGCGAAGACCGTTTACACCTTGTACAACTCTCGCAATCGGACGGTGCGTGGCGAAGTGCTGCGGATCGCCGGGGCGGACCACGTCACCTGTTTCGACGAGTGGAACCAACGGCCGGCGTCAGTCCGTCGCGATGGGGCGGATCTGATCGTGTCGCTGGAGATCGGGCCGCACGACGTCGGTTGCCTGGTCGTTTACCCGCGCTAGAAGTCAAAAGGACGGAGCGGAGGAAGGATGTCCTCCGCGGCCCGCGTGTTCTATTGACCTTTGCGTGGCCAATGAACCAAGGCCGACCAACGGAAGGCCGAAAAATAGACTAAGCAGGTTGACTCACCGGCTCAACATCCAAGCAAACATCAATAATTTTTGACGCTTGGGTTTACGAACAGTTCATCCGCGAAGAGCCAGTGACCCGCATTGATGGCGTGAACTCGCACGTATCGGCCGCGGCGGTCGAGATTCGAGGCCATCGCAATGTCAATCCAATAGTCGCACTTGTCGTGCGGCCACGTTTCCATGCGGACAGTAGTGGCGGGGGCGAAATCGCGGCCATTGTCTGACACAGCGAAGTCGACCCGCAACGGCAGGCGAATGCCGGCGTTGGCGTACTGCAGAAACCGAGCGGCGAGAGACTTTATGGGCCTGCTCTCGCCGAGGTCGATCGTTGCGTCGAGGTCCGATTTCTCGAAGCCCAGCCACTGTGGACGCATCATGTCCTCGACGCCCAAACGCCCATCGGTCAGATTGCCTTTGCTGTACTGTGAAGCCGGCGGTTTGGCGAAGGTTACGGGCTTGCCGACGGCTTGGTGGGTGATGTTGTCTTGAAAGGACGCCGCCAACAGAGGCCAGCGGCCGCGGCCAGCCAGGTAGTCGAGGTAATCGCCGCCGAGCTTTGCTGAATAGATCGCTTCGCCGAGGGGCAACGGCGAACCGGGCTTGTCGATCATGCCTTGGACGGTGTAGCTGATGGTCTCGTCGACGTAGGGCGACACTCCCTCCATTTGCGACAGGAGACGCGGAAAAGCCGCGGGGATCAGCGGCGAGTAGTTTGGGTACTCGTGCTCGGCCTGCCAGGTGAACGATTCGACGTTGCCCCAGATCGCGATGCGCGGGACTTGATTATGCGCCCAACGCAGCCTGGCGAACTGTCCTCTGATTTGGGGCTGTGTGGTGAACGCGCAGCCGACGCCGTCCTGATAGGCGATGATGTCGACGTCCAGCTTCCTCAACTGGTCAACGTACTTCTGATCTGCCACGGTCTGGTGGGTGAAATAGGGCGAAATCAGAATTTTGGCCTTCGGCGTGAGCTTTCGGACCCTCGCAGCCAGCAGGTTCACCCATTGAATGGGCTCATCAGCGATATGGGGCGCCGCGCTGAACTCGCATGGGAAATACCAGCCGAAAAAGGATCGATACCCAGCGAATCGGCGGGCCGTCTCCTCGATAATCTTCGTTTGGACCTGCTGGATCGCGGGCTTTCGGGGATCGGCCAGCTGGTTGGTTCCCCAGCCGCAACTCATGAACACGCGCAGATCGTGCTCATCGGCGGCATTCATGATCGCCGACACGGGGCTTTCATCGCCTGGCTTTTGGACACGCTGCATGAAGTCCGATTCGTACCATGCCTTGCCATCGTTGGTTACCGCAAGGAGGATCAGATACTTAACGCCAAGCTCCGACATTTCGCGGATTTTCGTCCGCCATGCCTTGGGCGCTATCAAGTCCACGTGCTTCGGGTTGGTGTACTGATAGCGGATATCGTCGTAGAACAGGTTCAACCATGTGCCGCGAATCGGCTTAATCGTTTGCGGCGGCGTGGCCGAAGGCTTCGGATTGGCAAGACTCGCCGTTACGATGCCCAGCAAAAGGATCGCGCAAGTGATGCAAAAGCGGACGATCGGCGAGATCGCAGCGCGAGCAAAGCGGAGATCAAGCATTGTTCGAATCCTTCGACAACCGTTCACGCCGTGTCCATGCCAAGCTGCCGCATCTTCCGGTATAGGTTCGACCGATGCATTCCAAGCCGGGCAGCGGCCAGGCTCATATTTCCGCCGCTTCCGGCCACGTGCTGGCGGATGTATTCGATTTGGAACTGGGTGGTTGCGTCGCCCAGGGATTGGTTTGAGGCGGTCGCCAGCAGGGGCTGGCCGCGCGGTGAAAGGATGAAGGCCAAGTCGTCCGCCTCGATTCGGTCGCCCGACGAAAGGTAGGCGAGTCGCTCCATCAGGTTGCGCAACTCGCGAACGTTGCCCGGCCAAGGGTGCTCCATGAGCCGCCGTCGGGCGGCGGCGGTAAGGTGGGGCGTTTTGCGTCGGGCGCGGCGGCAGAAATCGTCGAGAAAGTGCTCGGCCAGAAGCAGAATGTCATCACCGCGCTGGGCAAGCGGCGGCAGGTCAACGGTCACGACGTTAAGGCGGAAATAGAGGTCCTCGCGGAATCGTTTGGCCCGAACCATGTCGGCCAAATTTTGGTTGCTGGCTGCCAGCAGTCGGGCGTCGGTGTGGATTGGCGTCGAACCGCCGACGCGAACTAGCAGCTTTTCCTCCAGCACGCGAAGCAGTTTCGCTTGGCAAGCGAGGCTCAGCTCGGCGATTTCGTCGAGAAACAGCGTGCCGCCTGCGGCCAACTCGAATTTGCCCTGGCGCATTTCGCGGGCGTCGGTGAAAGCGCCTTTTTCGTGGCCAAACAGTTCGCTCTCGGCGAGCGTCTCGGGAATCGCGGCGCAATTGACGGCCACAAACGGCTGGTCGCGGCGTCGGCTCAAATAATGAATGGATTGGGCAACGACCTCTTTGCCGGTGCCGTTCTCGCCCAGAACTAGCACGGCCAGATCGGTTTGCGCGACGCGTTGAATGATCGAACGCAGGGCCTGGATGGGCGCGCTTTCGCCGATCAGCCGCACCTTGTCGGCAGCCTCTTGGGCGATTCGGCGGTTCGTGGTGAGCAGTTGCTGGCGATCTCGGGCGTTTTCCAAGGCGACCGCGGCGTGGGCGGCGAGCTCGGTCAGAGCGGTCTCGTCTTCCTGAGAAAACGCGCCGGTCCGTTTGTTGATAAGCTCGAACGCCCCAAACAACTCGCCGGAGCGGCCCGCGAGCGGCACGCACAGCAGCGTGCGAGTTTCATAGCGAACCTCCGCGTCGACCTTCCGATCAACGACGTCAGGCTCGCTGGCGGCATCGGCGCGGCGCGGCTGGCCCGTGCGAATGACCTGCCCCACGACGCCGCGATCATCGGGAATGCGGAGTTCGCCGTCGGGCAATCCGAGGGCGGGCCGGCCGACGAGCGTATGGTTCGGTCGGTCCCAAAGGAAGATGCTGGCCCGATCCGCGTCAAGCAGACGCGTGGCGGCTTCGGCCATCTGGACGAGCAGCGGTTCCACCTCGTGGGTTTGATTCCACTCGCTCGCGATTTTCAAAATGGCTTCCAAGCGGCGGAGGCGGCGGTCCTGGGCGGCGCGACGACGGATCGTAGCGAACGCTTGCTGGCAAACGGGGGCAAGTCGCTCGAGCAAGGCGAGTGGCGCGTCGTGCTTTGCGGCGTGGTCGTCTCGTTTTCCGAGCGGGGAGGCAGTAGCGGTCAGGTGGGCCGCGAGAAGTTGCGACGGCTCCGAACGAGACACCAGCGGCGCAGCCACCCAGCCGGCGTCGGCTCGACCGACCTCGCGATCAAGTACGTCGGCCAAGAGATCGGCAGGCAGCGGTGTCGGAAGGCCGGCGTCCGCCGACACTGCCCATCGCCCAGCGGCGGGGGTCACCAACGCGACGTAGTCCGCGCCGAGGGCGGCCAGCAGTCGTGGGGACACGGCTTGCAGCACCGTGGACACGTCGCTGGCGTCGAGCCCGCAACGGAGCAATTCCGCCGTCAGCGGCAAGACAAAGGGATCGATTGGCGATTGGCCGGCGTTTAGTTTTCCGGGGCTCGTCTGCGAAAGACTTGGCATACGGTTGGCGGTCAGCGGTGGGCAGGGCTGGGAGGACACCGACGCGATTAGGATACACCGGGCGTGTCAGATTGACAACGGGGGCGGAATTCAACCGCAAGGCGCGAAAGCCGCGGCGGCTAGCTTCTGTCTCGCTCGGCCTCGACGCCTTGCGATCGCGCTGAATTCGCTGATGTGCTGCGTTCGGACAGCGGCTCGGACGGCAGGCGTTCGGGGCGGCAGCCGGGGCGCCCGGCGCCATCGGGCGTTTGGCTATCCAAAGCGTAATCCTCCGGCGTCTGTTCGTGCAGCGGCCGGTTTGCGGGACCTCGCTTCCAAGTGAGCGGCTCGCGACTCGGCTGGCTCTCGCGCGACGTGCCCCAGTAGGTCTTCCATGCGTCGAAGGTCATGGTCTCGGGCTGGAGTTTCGAATCGATGTTGCGCACCAGCCAAAAGACGTCGGTGTCTGGATAGAAATTGTGATCGCCAGTCCAGAGCACCTTTTCTCGCGATTTGTCGGCGCTAGCGATGCCCTCCTGCTCGATCAGGGGGACGCCGGCAGCCGTCAGGATAATGTCGTCGCTGCAGACCAGTTGCACGGTCAGTTGGTGCGGAGCCGAGAGAGTGTTTGTGAAGCGACACAGGCCGCCGCGGACCGCCGCGGTGACGTGCCGCAATTCTAGTCGCAGCATTTCATCGCGTTTTGGGGCGACCTGCCCGCCGCCAGCGACCAGCAGTTGTTCGCTGGTCGCCAGCAGTCCGTTGTCCCAAAGCATGTAGACCGGCTGCAAGTCCTCGACGCTCAGGAAGGCGGCTTCGCCTCGGGCGACGCAATCGACCAATTCGATCGTCGAGAGCGGTGTCACTGCCGGGGCGTTCGCGGCCGGCAGATCGGAGCCGGGCGCGGGGCGGGCACGCACCATCATGGCTGTCGGATGATAACTCGAAAAACGGTCGAGGCTGTTTCGCACGCTGAGCGTGCAGCGCTCGAGACGGAGCGACTGGCCCCCCCACATCTCGATCAGCGACCAGTTGTCGGCGGGAACATCGCCAGGCACACGCAGCTCGACCGCAACGTCGGCCAGTGTCAGTCGGCCGGCCGTCAACGTGAACATACTCCGGGAATACTTGACCGGGTTGCCTTCCGTGGGGCGGAACAGCAGGAGGGGGCGGTAGCCGTCGCTCGCGCGGATCGTGAGCTGCAGATTGGCGATCTTAAGAGGCCGTTCCACCCGCGGACCGTTGAACTTCAGTTCGATCACGTCGCCGTCTTGCGCGGCGGCGCAGGCAGCGCCCAAGCTGGAAAATGCGTTCGCATCGGTTGCGGAGTCGCTGACCACAAGCACGCCCGGGGATCTCGCCGAGGTTTGCTCGGTAGACTCCGACTTGCTCGACGCACGCTGATCTGCATTGCTTAGGGATCGGCCGCGCAAGGTTGACGACGCCGCCGATTCTTCGGCGAGCTGCGGGTCAGTCGAGTCGGGCACAAGTTCCAGATAGGAATCAACGTCATTCTCGTCCTTGGGATCCGTTGGCGTGCCTTTGCCAAGCCCCTTGGGTCGGCCAGGAGTTGTGGGCGATTGCGCCGAACGACTTTCAGCGAGTTGGGGTTTCGAAGCGTCGAGGGGCCGGTCGTCGGATTTGGGCGACGAGCCGTACCGCGCATCTGCTGGACCGTCGTCGTTTTTTCGGCGGGGCGACTCCGGCGGCGTCTCAGTAGCGACCGAAGGCGAATCGACCGATTCGCGGCTTGCCGAATCGGACCAGTACATCTGCAAAAGCAAGACGGCGACAAGAAGGGCCGCTACGGGCGCCATCCAAGGCAGGTGTCGATGAAGGAAGCCAACCGGCGAGGGCGGGGCCGCCCACCAGACTTTGCCGGCCGGTCCGACGGGCTCCACACCTGCCTCGTCGGCCAGGCGCAGCAGGTCCGCCGCCAACTCTGCCGGGCCGGCGTGCCGACGCCGCGGATCTTTGGCCATCATTTTCCGCAACAGGCCGCTCACTTGTTCAGGCAAATCGGGGCGAAGAGCTCGAATATCAGGCGGCTCGTCGGCCTGGTGCTGCAGCAGCTTTTGCAGAACGGTCCCTTCCGGGAAGGGCGGCTGCCCGGCGAGCATGAAGAACAACGTGCAGCCGAGCGAGTAGATGTCGCTGCGGACATCCGCGTTGCGCGGATCGCGTGCCTGCTCTGGTGAAATGTAGTCGAACGTGCCGAGAGTGACGCCGCTGGCCGTCAAGTCATCCTCGGCCGCTCCCGCTTCTCGCAGCCGTGCGAGTCCCATGTCGATCAGCTTCACTCGCTGCTCGGGCGTGATGAGCAGGTTCGACGGCTTGATGTCTCGATGGACGATGGCTCGACTGTCGGCATGGGCCAACGCCTCGGCCACCTGGAGCGTGTAGCCGATGGCTTCTCCCAAGGGAAGCGAGCCGTTGCGAAGGACCAGCTCTCGGACGTTAACGCCCTCGACGAACTCGAAAACGATGTACAGCAGTCCGTTGTCTTCGCCGACGCCGTATACGCGGGCGATGTTTTCATGGTCGAGGCGGGCGGCCGACTGTGCCTCGTTCTTGAATCGCTGGGCAGCGTCGGCATCGACGGCTTGCTCGGGCGGAAGCACCTTGATGGCGACCGTTCGATCCAACTGGGTGTCGAGCGCGCGAAAGACACGGCCCATTCCTCCGCCGCCGACGTACTCGATTAGTTCGAAGATGCCCAGCCGGTCGCCGGGCATTACGCGGCCTTCGAGGATGCGGTCGGCAGGACTGGATGCGGCGGGGCACGGCGTCGGCGCTCGACCGGTAATGATCGTCGGCTGGTCGGCGGCTGGATTGACAACTCGACGCGATGACCCAGCCGCTGGCGCGCTGCCCGCGCTAGGAACTTCCGGCGGACCGGAATTCGCCGGCGAGGGGAGTTTTTCGACGTTCGAGCCGGCGTTGCTCATCAATCCTTTACCGCAATCGTGAACCGCCTTCGGGAACGTGAACCATCGCCGCGCATGGTGCGACCTAAGTCGCCACGCGACGCTACACATTCACGATGATCCAATCCTTTGGACGAACGCCCGACGGAAGAAAAGCTGACCGTAGTCTTAGATCGGGATTTTAGCATTGGGGCGCATTACCGTCAATCGTCCCACCCGCTAGGGCGCATCGCTCGCGGTCGTCGCCGCCATCGCTGCGCGCGTATCAGTTACCGGGTATAATTGTTCCAAGTGTTCGCCGAAAAGGCTTACCCCCCGATTGCCAAACCTCATGGAGGATCGCATGGATCGCCGTACCTTTCTGAGAACGACCGGCGTCGTCGGCGCCGGTATGGGAGTGACATTGCTACGTGGTAGCTCGCTGCTGGCCGCAGGCCGCAGAAGGCGCGTTGTGGGGGGCAGCAACACGCCAAATGCTGATCGACTCGGCTGGCGGCTGGGCTGCCAGGCGTGGACATTCCGCCTTTTCCCGCTCGACGAGGCAATCGACAAGGTCGCCGCCCTCGGCCTGGGCTACATTGAATCGTTCCCCGGCCAGAAGCTCAGCAAGGGTCGGCCGGGCGTAACGTTCGACCTAAACTCGCCCGCGGATGTGCAGGAGACGCTTAAGAAAAAGCTTGCCGCCTCGGGCGTGCGACTGAAAAACATCGGAGTGGTGCCCGCGGACGCTGTTTCAAAGGACATCGAGAAGAGTCGAAAAACGTTCGAGTTCGCCAAGCAGATGGGCGTCGAAACGATCGTCGCCGAGCCGGAGGAGGACGCTTTCGACATGCTCGAAAAGCTATGCGAAGAGTACAAGATTAACGTGGCAATCCACAATCATCCGCAGCCCTCGCACTACTGGAACCCCGAGGCGGTGCTGAGGGTCTGCAAAGGGCGCAGCAAGCGAATCGGCGCGTGCGCCGACACCGGCCACTGGGTCCGTTCGGGCTTGAAGCCGATCGAGTGCCTAAAGAAACTTGAAGGTCGGCTCATCACGTTCCATTTCAAGGACGTGAACAAGGCGAGTCCCGACGCACACGACGTTCCCTGGGGTACCGGTGTGTGCGACGTGAAGGGAATGCTCGCCGAGATCCATCGCCAGGGCGTCAAAGCGGTCTTCTCGATCGAGTACGAGCACAACTGGGAGAACTCGATGCCGGAGATTGCCCAGTCGGTGAAGTATTTTGAACAGACCGCGGCGCAGTTGGTCGCTGGCGGTTAGCGAAACCATTGCCAGCACGAGAGCGATCGAAAATCGCCCCGCCCATTTATTGTGGCGGGGTTTTTTTATTGCTTTGGGCTCCTGGCTGTCGGCGTTTTCGACTGGACACTTTAGCAAATGTGAATGATTTCAGTGCGCAATCACTGCGCAGTTTCGGGCTGCGCTCAAAAGGGGCGTTGTGTGCTGCTAATTTGAGCACGATGCGCAACGCGACGCAAGTGCTGGCGGTGCTTGCAGATGCGTCGGGCACTTGACTCGATCCGACGATTTCTTCGACCCACGGGCCGGCGTCGGGCCGGTACCAGATCCCGGGTGGCACAAAGTGGACGGAGGTTACGATGCTTTTGATGGAGCAAGAAGCGGAAGTCAAGCAGGCGGCGGACCTGTTGCTCGCCCAGCGGCCGGATTGGATCACCTTCTACCGCGAAATTCTCGGGCCGAATGGCGTCGTTCGACAAGTGTTCCCGACGCGCGACGCCATCACCATCTTCGAGCAGTCTGAGACATACGAGGAAATTCTCCGGTCGCTAAGCCGGCTCCGGGAAGGGGCGACGATGCCCAATGAGGACGCTGAGCCAACGCGGGTAATCACTGTGCGGCTGCCGAAGAGCCTTCACGAGGCACTGCGGATCGAAGCCCACGAGCATCGCACGAGCATGAATAAGCTTTGCATCTCAAAGCTGCTCCAATTCATTGACGGCGAGAAAGTGCCGAGCGAGTGATCTGGTAAGACAGGCTTCCCGCCCGTCGCGATCGCAGCAACAGAGGCGGGACGTCTGTGCCTGCTAGAAAAATGGTTCGGAGCGGACCTGTAAGCCGGGTTTTGTGCTCGCCGCGGCGCGAACCGCGGGGCGATGGCCATTTCTCTAGGAGACCGATTGCTCGGCCCCTCAAGCGATCTACCCGGAAGTGTGGCAGACCGGACAAATCCGCGGGGCGCCGCGTCAACAAGTGCGCGACTGCACCCTCCTTCCTGTTTGACCTTGCTCCTGGTGGGGCTTGCCTAGCCAAGCTGGTCGCCCAGCTTGCTGGTGAGCTCTTACCTCACCGTTTCACCCTTACCGCGCCGGCGCTTCGTGTGAAGAACCGACGAGGCGGTTTGCTTTCTGTTGCGCTTTCCCGGGCCTTGCGGCCGGTGGGCGTTACCCACCACCATGTCCTACGGAGCCCGGACTTTCCTCCGGCCGTTGCCGCCTGAGAGCTGATGTGGCAGCCCGTGCGGCTCGACCAGCGGCCATCCGGTCCGCTCCGAACCAATTCCATTGTAATCGGCGGCAATCACTGTGCGAAGCAGTGAGAAATGAGAGTTGCGCTGCCGGAAGCTCGGAAAGGCCGCTGGTAGCTAGCTATGAGCCAATTCGACAGCCCTGCCAACTACCGCGGCGATGGAACTCGGCCACGACGGCGCGGCCCACGGCCGCCTTGTCCAGGCACCATTGCGGTCCGACCAAGTACTCGGGCGGGGCATCGCCACAAAGTCGTTCGATTACGAAGCTGGCAGGAAGCTCCTCTAGGAAGTCGACGAGGTAGCCGACGTACTCGGCCAACTCTGGCAGCCGCACTTCGCCGGCGGCGACCTGCGCGGCCAAAACAGTGTTGCGAACCGCGTACAGATTGTGTGGTTTGACCGAGTGCAGATCGAGTCCGGCCAACGTCCGGGCGGTGGCAAGCATGTCGTCTCGCGTCTCGCCGGGAAGGCCGAGGATGACGTGCACTCCGACGTTCAGCCCCCGTTTACGGCTGCGATCGTACGCATCGGCGAACGCGTCGTAATGATGGCCGCGGCGCAGCCGATCCAGGGTTCGATCGTGAATGGTTTGCAGTCCGTACTCGACGAGGAGCCAGGTTCTCTCGGCGAGCTCGGCCAATAGGTTCAAGACGTCATCGCCCACGCAATCGGGGCGGGTGCCGATGGCAAGGCCGACGACCTCCGGATGGGACAACGCTTCAAGATAGGCGTGTCGAAGTTGGTCGATTGGGCCGTACGTGTTGCTGCCCGGCTGAAAATAGGCGATGAAGCGGCTCGAACGGTCGCGGCGTTTGAGATGGTGGACTGCGGCGTCGATTTGGGCCGTGATCGAGGGATCCCTTTCTCCTCGGGAGAGCGTCAGGGAGAGGGCTGGCCGGCCAGGCTGGCTGCCCACGTCACCAGCATTCTCTCGCTCGCCGCGCACGCGCCCGCCTCCTCTCTCGCAAGGGGGCCAGGGGAGAAGTGAACGCCGGCTGGGGCTGAAGCTTGCGGGGTCGCAGAAAATGCAGCCGCTAGTGGCCAGTGCGCCGTCGCGGTTGGGGCAGCCGCATCCGGCATCGACGCTGGCCTTCCACACCCGCGTGCCGAACTTCTTCCTGTAAAAGTAGTTGAGGCTGTGGTACGGCAGGCCAGCCGCGAACCAATCGGGCGGCGTGGCTCTCCCAGGCTTCCAACCCGTTGACGGCAAAGCGGTGCCTGACTACACTGAAAGAGGTAGGTGACGTAATCGTCTTTATCATAGTGCTGGTTGGGGCAGCTTTACAAGAGGCGGTAAAATGTATGGCGAACTCGTGCCGGTGGGTGGAGGGGACCCAATCCCTTTATTGAAAAAGAGTTTGCTAATCGGGCGACGCGAAAGCTGCGACATCGTTTTGCGATTCTCCAACGTCTCGGCCCATCACTGTCAGTTGACGGTCAGCGCCGGCTACTGGCACGTGCGAGACTTGCAGAGTCGCAACGGAGTGAAGGTGAACGAAGTCCGAGTGACGGACAAGCGAATCGATCCCGGCGACGTGCTTTCGGTTGCGAAGCACAAGTACGAGGTGCACTACTCGCCGATCGACCTTGGCGCCGTCGGGCCTCCACCGCAGGAAGTGCCGAACGCCGACGTCTTCGGCAAGTCGCTGCTGGAGCGAGCCGGCCTCGAAAAGCGAAAGTTCGCGAAGACGCCCGACCCAGACGCCAAACCCACGCGCTACGAGATTACAACCGACGAGCCGGGACAGCTTCGCTTTAAGAATCGCCCATTCTGAGGATGCCGAAGAAGAAAAAGATTCGCGCCCAGTTTCGAAAGAACCGCAACGTCCGTGCTCGGACGACGAACTGGACTCGCCGTTACCAACAGCACGGATTTGAGGAAGAAGCCCCCACGCAAAGTGAGCGGATCAGCGGCAAGGGCGATCTCAACCGGCAACGCACTATTGTTGGGGAACATTGCGACGACGAAGAGACGCCCGGGTTGTCTGTTCATCTTCACGTCGACGAACAGGTTTGCCGCCCAGGACGGGTGCTTAGCGTCCTGGGGCTGATGAGCATGGTCGAGGACGAGGCGGGCGCCGTCTATCGGTGCGCCACCCGTCGACTGCTGAAGACGCTTGCGACCGATCAACGTCACGTCGTAGCGGCGGGCGACCGCGTCCTGTTTCGGCCAGTCGAGAACACCGAGCCTAAAGAAGGCTGCATCGAACGGGTCGAGCCGCGCAAGGGGTGCATTTGCCGAGCGACCCGCGGGCGGCAGCAGATACTCGTGGCCAACGTCGACCAAGTGGCCATTATCACCAGTGCCGCCGAGCCGCGATTGAAGCCGAACCTGATCGACCGCCTGCTGATGGCCGCGGACAAAGGCGGTGCTCGGCCGCTGATCTGCATCAACAAAATCGACTTGGTGGACCCAGCTGGCTTACAGCCCTTTATCGGCGTGTATGCCCAGATGGGATATGATGTATTGCTGCTGAGCGCGACGACCGGTTTCGGCATCGAGCGGTTCCGCAAGGCATTGGCCGGCAAGGCCAGCGTCGTGGCGGGACAGAGCGGCGTCGGCAAATCCTCGCTATTGAACGCGATCGATCCCTCCCTGCAACTCCATGTGCAGCCGGTCAGCAACGAAACCGAAAAGGGAAAGCACACCACGACCACCGCCCGACTGCTGCCGCTGATCGGCGGCGGCTACGTGGTCGACACGCCGGGCATACGGCAGTTTCAACTTTGGGACGTAACGGCCGAAGAGGTGCCGGGGTTTTTCCGCGACCTGCGACCCTACGGCAACCTCTGCCGCTTTCCGAACTGCACCCATACGCACGAAGACGATTGCGCCGTCAAGAACGCCGTCGCCGACGGACGGCTGGACGAACGGCGTTACGAGAGTTATTGTCATTTGCGAGCTGGAGATTTTGAGTAAGCCTTCGGGCCGTCATTTATGTACGATCTGAGCCGAACTGAGAGTGTTGCGAGCGAAGCGGCCGTGTTGGTCGGCGTGTTGCTGCCGGGACAGAAGCCGCTTGGAACGCCGCTAGAAGAGTTGGAGGGACTGGCCGAGACGGCCGGCGTGCGCGTAGTTGGCCGACTGACGCAACGCCGCGAGACGCCCGACGCCACCTGCTACCTGGGCCAGGGCAAGGTCGAGGAACTGACCCGTGTCGCGGCGGCCAAAGACGCCGACTTGGTGATTTTCGACAATGACCTAAGTCCCGGACAGACGCGCAATCTGGAGAAGGCTGTTGGGCTGAAGGTGCTCGACCGGACGGAGTTGATCCTCGACATCTTCGCGAGTCGGGCACAGACCGCCCAGGCCCGCTTGGCCGTTGAGCTGGCGCAGTACGAGTATGCGATGCCGCGGCTGAAGCGGCTGTGGACGCACTTGTCGCGACAAAAAAAGGGCGTAGGGCTCCGCGGGCCGGGCGAAACGCAGTTGGAAGAGGACCGGCGGTTGGTCGAGAATCGCATCAAGGACCTCCGTCGCCAGCTCGATGGCATCGAACGCCGCAAGCAACGCGAGGTCGCCGCGCGAAGGGGCTCGATGACCGTTTCGCTGGTCGGCTACACCAACGCCGGCAAGAGTACGCTGATGAACGCCCTGACTGGGGCGGACGTCTTCGTGCAAGACGCGTTGTTCGCCACGCTCGACACGCGAACGCGCCGCTGGCAGTTGCCAGGCTGGGGACCGGTGCTGCTGAGCGATACGGTTGGATTCATCCGCGATTTGCCGCACCATCTGATCGAGAGCTTCAAGGCGACGCTCGAAGAGGCTCGCCAAGCGGACCTGCTGCTGCATGTGGCCGACGCCTCGAATCCGGCCGTGTACGACCAGATTTCGGCCGCTTACGGCGTGCTCGAAGAGATTGGCATTCAGCGCAAGGACTCGCTGCTGGTCGTGAACAAGGTAGACGCTCTGCCTGACCGGCTGCGGTTGGACGGTCTGCTTGGTCGCTATCCGGACGCCGTGCCGATTAGCGCCCGGACTGGGTTCGGCATGGCGAACCTCGCCGCGGCAGTGAGCAGTGCGTTGAGCCGCACATTCCTCGATGTCGACGTCGAGCTGGGCGTCGACAATGGTCGCCTGTTGGCCTACCTGGCCGCGCACGGCGAGGTGCTGTCGAAGCAGTACCACGACAGCAAGGTAGTCGTTCACTGCCGAATTCCGCGGCACTACCTGGGGCGGATCAGCGAGGATTCCGTCACCGTCCGGCCGCATCGCAACGGCGTGGCGGTTGGCGTTGGCGAAGCCGTGGTTAAGTAGAGCGTTTCCTTCAGCGAGATTGGAGCAAGGCGGAGGGACGCGAAGGGGCTTCACACTGTTGGTACGGCAGTGCCGTTGCGAGCCCGACAAAAGGGCTTTCAGTTCGTCGGTCGAACGCAGGATGAGTTTTCAACCCGTCCACCATCGTGTAGAACAAGGAAGTGCTGCACGGCAAGCCCTCGTGTGAACGACTTCGGAGACCCGGCATACAAAGATGAAACGCGAACTCGAAAATCGGCGAGCGATCATTACCGGCGCATCCAGCGGCATTGGCCGCGCCTTGGCGGTCGAGCTGGCAAGTCAGGACGTCGCTGTCGTTGCAGTTGCACGGCGTGAGGACCGGCTTGCGCAACTAGCGAAGCAGATCGCCGCCTTGGGCGC
>JAJFUI010000160.1 GCA_021372555.1 Planctomycetaceae bacterium
GGCGAACTGGAATTGGCGCGGCGGCTGGATCGGATGTTGCAAGAGATGGAGCAGGCAGCCGGAGAGCTGCGGCCGAGCGATCCGGTCGCCGCAGACATGATGGCCGACGCGCTGGATGCCGCCCGGCGAACGGCGATCGCCACCGCAATGCGCACGGTGGGAGAGGAGATCGGGCAGAACCAGATTGGACAAGCGATCGCGGGTCAAAAACAGATCGCGATTGACTTGCAGGAGATGCTGGATCTTCTAGCGAACCGACAGGCCGAGGCCGTCCGGCTCGTCAAACGGCTACGGCAGCTTGAGGGCGATCTGTCGAGCCTGGAAGCGAGCCAGGCTGGTCTGCAAAAGCGGATCGAGGACGCAGCGACGCAGGCCGCAGCGACGCAGCAGGCCGGGGACGCGCGGCGTCGCGAATTACAGCAGCTTGCACGCCAACAGCAGGCCCTGCGAGAGGCGGCGGAGCGTCTTTCACGGCAACTGGAGCGACTGCAATCGGAGCGGGCCGCTGCCGCAGCGCAGCGGGCTGCCGAGCAGATGGTTGGGGCCGGCAACGCCGCGGCCGGGGGCGAAGCCGGGGAAGCAAATAAGCTGGCAAATGCCGCCCGGCAATCGCTGAGTGACGCTCGTCGCGAACTGGCGGACCGTGCGCGGCAGGCTGCCGCCGAGTTGGCCTTCGAACAACTCGCCCGGCTCGACGACGCCATTAAGCATCTCCATCGCCAGCAACAGGGCGCCCTCGATGAGTCGAGGCGGCTCTGGAGTCTCGAACGGTCCCAAGGAACTCTCACGCGAGCGCAGGCTGCGGCGCTGAGCGATTTGGCGCAACTCCAACACGCGCTTGCTGACGATCTCGCGCGACTGGCCAAGCAGCTTGCGGCCGCGGACGTGTTTCAACTGGCTCTCGGTGCGGCTTTCGGTGAAATGCAAGAAGCGGCCGCGTCGCTCGACCGGCGGCAGACGGGGCCCCAGACGCAAGAGCCGCAGCAACGCGCGCTTCGGCAGCTCACGTTGGTTGTCGAGGCCATCAAGTCGGAACTGCCCGCAACGGCGAAACCGGAAGACGCCGATGCCGGCGCCGGCGAGGAGCAGGCGAAGCGGCCCGAGATGCCAACCAATGGCATTCCGCCGGTCGCCGAGTTGAAGCTGTTGCGGCTTTTGCAGGTGGAGATCAACGTCGGCATCGAGCGGTTGCACGAGGCGGTCGGCGCGGCCGGTCGGCCGACCGAGGAGCAAGCTCGGCAATTTCGCGAGCTAAGCACACGGCAAGGCCGTTTGGCCGAGATCATTGAGCGGGCGCTCGGTCAGGGCCATCCGCGCGATGAGGACAAGCCGGCGCCAAAACGCCAAAGTGACGAGAGACAAAAAGATCCTCGGTCAAAATCCTTCCCGGCCGTTGAGTTGACGGCTTGGTCAGCGCATCCGACAGACGAGGAACTGCGGCGTCAGTTGGGTGCTGCGGCCGAAAAGGAAGACGACAATCCGATGTCCCGAATCGCTCATCAAATGCGCGACGCGCAGCGGCGGATCGAGCGCGCGGACAGCGGCGATGACACGCAGCAGCTTCAGCGGCAGATCGTCGGCGATTTGGATCGTTTGATCGAGCAGAGTCGCCGGAAGCAGGGGCCGTGTCAATCAGGCGTGTGCCAGTCGAAGCCGGCTGCCCAGCCGCAGAAATCGAACAAGCCCGGCGGCGCGGCACAGAAAGCCGGCAACAGGCCGGCTCCGGGAGCGTCGGCCAAGTCCTCCGCTAATCGCGGCGCGCGCAAGGCCGACACGGAACGAACTCGCACCAGGATGAAGCAACTGTGGGGCGAGTTGCCCGAGCACGCGCGCGAGCAAATGCTCCAATTGCCGGATGAGGAGTTTCTGCCGAAGTACGAACTGATGATCGAGGACTATTTCCGGCGGCTGGCGGAACAGCAGCAGGAGGCAAGGGGCCGATGACAAAGTTAGGAAGCCGAATGGGCAGGCTCGAAGCACCAATGGCGAATGAAAAGAGAAGTCCGAAGCCGATGAGGCATCCGTTCCGCGTTTTGATTTTTGGCATCATTCGTCATTGTGCCGTCGTCGCGCTTTTTCTCATCGCCGGCGTTGCATGCGCTGACGATGTCGAGAAACAGGCCGCGAAGCTCATCACGCCGGCGACGCACAAGGCCGTCGACCAGGGGCTGAAGTGGCTCGCTGCCGGACAGCGCGACGATGGCAGCTTCGGCGCGGGCGTGTACCGCGGCAACGTAGCCGTTTCCGCGCTTTCGGGCATGGCGATGATGTGCGGCGGCAGCACGCCAGGTCGCGGCCCTTACGGCGCGCAAGTGAACCGCTGCGTCGATTACCTTCTCGCATCCGCCCAGCCGAGCGGCTTTATCACGGGGCGAGACGCGAGTCATGGCCCGATGTATGGGCATGGCTTTGCCACGATGTTTCTCGCCGAGTGTTACGGCATGTCGCGACGCGCCGAACTGCGAGAGAAGCTGTCGAAAGCCGTTAAACTGATCGTCGAGTGCCAGAACAAGCAGGGCGGATGGCGCTATCAGCCCGTTCGAGCGGACGCCGACATCTCCGTCACGGTCTGCGAAATGATGGCGCTCCGGGCGGCGAGAAACGCGGGAATCTTCGTGCCCAAAGAGACGATCGATCTCGCCGTCGACTACGTTAAGCGGAGCCAAAACGCCGATGGTGGATTCATGTACGTGCTGCAGGGCGGAGAGAGCGCCTTTCCGCGATCCGCAGCCGCCGTGACCGCGCTCTACACGGCCGGTGTCTACAAGGGGCCGGAAATCACGAAAGGGCTCGACTATATCGCCAAGTTTGCGCCTGCCGAAGGCCGAGCTCGCCGCGAAGGCTATTACTTTTACGGTCACTATTACGCTATTCAGGCGATGTGGCAGGCTGGGGCGACGCGCTGGCAGGGCTGGTATCCCGCGATCCGCGACGATTTGATTTCAAGCCAGCGAGACGGCGGCTCGTGGGATGCTGAGCAGGAGGGCAGCCACTGCGCAACCGCGATGGCCTGCATCATCCTCCAAATTCCGAACAATTATCTGCCGATCTTCCAGCGGTGATGGAGAGAAGTCCAGAGTCGAGGGAGAGGCGAGTGCCGAATTCCGACCGCAAGATCAGAAGTCGGAAGAAAAGGCTGCCGACCGCGTCGGCGGGAGCAACGGGGGTAATCGTATGAGCGAACGGACAACGTTTCGCGCAAAGACGCAAAGGCGCAAAGGGGAGACAAGAAGTCGTGAGGCGAGTGCCATCCTTCGCGGTTTTGCGCTGACGTGTTTCCTAG
>JAJFUI010000166.1 GCA_021372555.1 Planctomycetaceae bacterium
AATCCAATGTGCGCAACTTGACGAACACTACCATTGCGCGATCATCGCCTGCCTGTTGATCAGCCTTTGGACCGGCGGGCGTCCCACGCTTCGCAGCTACGAGATGGTCTGCCTCTATCTGCAAGGCTGGGCGGACCTGGACGAACTGACGGAACACCTGGAATCGTTGCCGCCGCACGTCGCGGGGTGAGAAGCAAGCCGGTCCGGCATCGACGGAACACGGCCGCGTTGTTGCTGCGCCGCTCCTGACGCGATCGATCGCCACCCGCGATTACCCCCTTCTCGCACTGCGCGAGCCCTCGCATTCTCGCTACCATGAACGCCGTCAGCTACAATAGGCATTCGTCGTGCCGAACAGACGTGGAATGTCCCCTTTTGCTCCCCCCCTTTTGCTCCCCCTTCCTCGCTAACGAAAATCGTTCTGCCCGATTTTTTCGTTCAACGCCATTCATCGTGCCGAACAGACGGGAAAAGACCCCTTTATCTTTTCCGATCTTTCGGGGTAGGCTTGTATCCGAGCTTGCTAGCTTGCCTAAAATCCTCTTCCGACTTGAACTTTTCGCCCTTCTCCCGGTAGACACAACCACGACCATAGTAGGCGTCGGCGGACATTGGATTGGTCCGAATCGCCTCCGTATAATCCGTGATCGCCTCGTCAAAGTCACCCGTTCTCGCGTAGACACGCCCACGGCGATAAAACAAATCAGGATAACTCGGGTCGAGCCGGATCGCTTCTGTGAAGTCGGCTATCGCCTTTTTGAGATCGCCCTTCTTCTCGTGGGCAACAGCACGCATCCCATGTGAGCCAGCCCCCCAGGCTCTCGGATCAATCCGAATCGCCTCTGTGTAATCAGCAATCGCTTTGTCAAGTTCACCTGTTGCCATGTATGCGCACCCACGGAAGTGGTAGTATGCCGCCGCCTGGAGGGTATTGATAGCTGCGGTGTAATCAGCGATTGCTTTGTCCAGTTCAGCCTTGTGCTCGTAAGCGAAAGCACGCATTTCATAGGCGTCACCAAATCTCGGTTCGAGCCGGATCGCTTCCGTGCAATCGGCGATTGCCTTGTCGAAGTCGCCCTTGTTCTTGTATGCGCTACCTCGCAGGTAATAGGTTTCGGGATTTCGCGGGTTCACTCGTGCGGCATCTGTAAACGCTGAGATCGCCGATTCGTAATCCTTCTGTCTGAGGAAGGATTGTCCTCTCGCCAAGATCGCGGGAGCCGATTCCGTTTGCGTAGCGAGCGACACCCAAAGGGCAAATGAAAGGCCGGCTAACAGAAGTCCGAGCAATACCGCCGAAAAAATTTTTCGTGTGTTCATGTCTTTCCGCCGATCTCGGGGAATGTCAGCAAAGTCAATAGATGCCGCCGCCTCCGCCATAAGGAATTAGTTCAATTTCCTGGTTCTCCTCGCAGTGCGGCTCGGGCTGTTTTTCTCTCCACTGCTTCCAGGGACGGCCAAGGGGACATTCTACTTTGTCTCTTGTATTGGCGGGCGGCCGCGGGGATGAAGGCTCGCGGCCAAATCTAAAGGCTCTGCCACGGCGTGCTGCCACGAGTCGTTCACGGAAGGCGTGCAACGTTCGATGCACTTTCGCAAGGCTGACAATTCCACTTGGCTCTGCGGACGATTGACCCAGTCCAAGGCGCCGCCCACGGTTGTCGCTGACCCCTCGTCGGGCCACGACGCAAGGAGCATATTCCGCTCTTCCCAGTAAGAGAACAAGCAGAACGTCCCCTTGAGCTCCCGCGTTCCCTTTGACTCCTATTTAGCCGCGAAGCCGTCGCCACGCATAGCCGAGCACGCCGACAGCGCCGAGACCGAGCAGGACGAGAGTGGAGGGCTCGGGGACCACCAACGAAAAAAGCGCGCCGCTTAGGTTGACGCCGCCAAAGTCCGTCGTCCCGTAGAAGGTGGAACCCATTAAGAGCATATCGCCGTTGGGAGGACCATAGTCGACACTCGACACGCCGCCTGTGTATACGTAGACCTCCTGGTATCCCGTACCATCAGTATTTATTTGGAAGATATCGCGTCCGCCGTTCGCGTCCCCTCCACCCGGGCAATACAAAGTCGAGCCCACAAGTGTCGGCCGGTGGGCACGGTCACTGCCTCCACAATTGTTATGAAGCACTTTGAACCCGGAGCCATCTATTCGAGTTCGGAAGAGGACGCCAGAATAATGAGCACCACCGTAGCTGTTGACGCCATAGAGGTACGATCCATCAGTGAGCAGTTTGCCAAACGGCTGCTCACCGTCGGCGCCATTAGCGAAGTCATAGAGGTCGGTGTACCCTGTTCCGTCGGGATTGATGCGAAAGATGTTGCCGAGACCGTGCTGCCCGCCACAGAAAGTCGTCCCATATAAGGCGGAACCAATCAGGGTTAAGCCGGCGCTCGGGCCCGAATTCGTACCGCCGCTGAATGAGAACACCGTGCTGTAACCAGTGCCGTCAGCATTGACCTTGAAGATTGTACCAGCTCCGCCGGCGCCACCGTCTCTGCACGTGCCGTAAAGCGTCGAGCCGATCGCCGTCAGTTGATTTGAAGGCGAGTAGCCGTCACTTCCACCAGTGAAGGCGTGCAATTGGGAGTAGCCGGTGCCATCAGCGTTGATGCGAAACAGGGTGCCGTTGGCGGTGCCGCCGCCTCCGCTGTATGTCGTTCCAAAAAGAGACGAACCGACGACCGTCAAGGGTCCCCCGCAATTCCAACCATCGCCCGCAGTGGTGGCAAACTGGTGAAGGACTCGGTAGTTGCTGCCGTCGGCATCAACGCTATAGAGCGTGCCGCCGTTTTTTACTCCGCCTTCCGAGGTCGCACCATACAGCGTCGAGCCAATACTGATAACGCCGGCTCTCGGATGGTCTCCCGTCGAACCTGGTCCGAAATTGCTTAGACTGTCCTTGGCAAAACTGTACAACTGCGTGTACTGTGCGTTGGCCGCGCTTGATGCCAATGCGACCATCAAGAAGAGGATGAACAACGCCGTCGCGCTCGCTGGGTGAACGACGCGAACGGCCTGTGCAAGACTGGGAATCAAACGAGAACGATGGGGAAACATGGCAGCAACTCCTGTGGAAGATGAATTCGCGGTCATGACCGCCCCAAGAGAGAACGTCCGCGCCCAACAGCGTCTCACCCCAGCCAGGGTGCCTCTGCCTGTTCGAGGAGGTAGCGTCTAGCATAGCCGAGTGGTGGACAGTTTCAACCCCCCGGGGCGGCTGACTCATCCCCAGTTTCCGCCGGCTGATCATGCTGGCCCGCGGCGTGCGGCCGCAGCGATTCCAGGTGCTCAGCAAGTGCCGGCAGCCAAGCACGTGTTTGAACAGGAGGACGCAGAGGCAGCGGAGGGAAAGGGAGCCGTTGTGGCGGCCGTCTCGTTATGTTGGCGTTCCAGAGGGACTGGCAGGCGGGGTGGGTGTACTTGCAGGCGGGACGGCTGCACCACAAATTGCGTTTTGCGGCCGGCAGAATTCGCTAGTGCGCCCCTGTCTGGCGGGGACTGGCGGAAGGAGGGGAGGCGGTGTAGACTGCAATTTTTCGCGGAGGCCGCGATTGCTGGCGGGGTGCATGGGAGGCACCGATGCCACGAGCCACTAACCACTGCCCACCAGATACTGCTCGATGTCCACGCCCAACGTATTGATTCTTCGAGCTCCCGGCACGAACTGCGATGCGGAGACCGCGTATGCGTTCGAGCAGGCGGGGGCGACAACGGAAGTCTTGCACATTAATCGGCTGCTGGAAAAGCCAGCGCTGTTCCAGAACTTCCAGATTTTGTGCATTCCTGGCGGGTTTAGCTACGGGGACGATCTGGGGGCGGGCCGCATCCTTGGCAACCAGATACAGCACCATCTGAGCGCGGAGCTGGCCCGGTTCAAGGCGGATGGCAAGCTGATGCTGGGGATCTGCAACGGGTTCCAGGTGCTGATGAAGTCGCCGGTGCTACTGGAGCCGGACGCGGTGAAAGGGCCGGCGGCGACGCTGACGACGAACGACTCGGGCCGCTACCACGACACCTGGGTGCGGACCGAGGTGGCCGGATCGAAGTGCGTGTTCCTGGCGGGCATCGAGCGGATGTATCTGCCGGTGGCGCACGCCGAGGGGAAGTTTGTGCCGCGCGACCGGGATACGCTTGAGGCACTCGACGCGGCAGGGCAGCTTGTCTTGCGGTATGCCGCCGGTGACAACCCGAACGGGTCGACCGCCGACGTGGCTGGCGTGTGCGACGTGACCGGACGGGTGTTGGGTTTGATGCCGCATCCGGAACGGCATATCGATCGGACGCAGCACCCTCGTTGGACCCGCGGCGAGGCCGGCGCGACTGGCGACGGCTTGCGGCTGTTCGAGAACGCCGTGCGATATTTTGCGTGAGCGGTGCTGCAGGGCCCGCCGGTGGCGCCCGTGATGGGCAGCGGTGGCTCGCGCAAATCGGCGACGAGCCAGATCCTTCGCTTTGCTCAGGATGAGGGCGCGGGCGCAAACACCCACTCTACGGCGTTCTGGCCGGTTACGTGGCGTGCGCCTACAATTCGATCGGGCGAGCGAGGAGGTGGGCGATGTATGATGAACCGAGGTTGTCGGATCAGGAGCGCGCGCTGGTGATCGAGTTGCTCGAACGCGAGCGGGCGGAGCTGCCTGTCGAAATCCACCATACGGTGAACTCGAGAGTCCGCGAGGAGTTGCACCAGCGGGAGCGGACAGTTCGCGAGTTGCTCGATCGGCTTCGGCTGACCGCGGCGGAACCGTGGCGGATGTAAGGGGCGGCGGCTGACGTTGGGCAAGCGGCGCTGCCCTGAGGGCATGTTGTGCGCCGCTCACCAGGTTCGGTTCTGTAGCGGGCGCTCACCCCCGGCCCCTTTTCGGGAAGCGGGCGAGGGGAGATTCGAGCAGCCCTCACCCTGCCCTCTCCCGGAGGGAGAGGGGACATTTGAGTCGCCCTCGCACCCCGGTTCCGACCCCCGGTTTCGCTCTCTCCGCAAGCGGGCGAGGGGAGATTGGCGGCCCTCACCCTGTCTTTTTCCGGGGCTACTCGAAGATTCCGGCGCCGAATTGGCGATTGCTTATACTGTCGACCTGGGCGGGCGCGCGGTGGGGGGCGCGGACGCGTTCGGCGGTTTCGAGCTGAGCGGTCGGCGCGGTGAGCGAGGCGGTGCGGGACGCGTAGACCTCGGGCTCGAAGTCGTCGTAACTGGGCACGTAGCCGGGGAGCTTCGCGCGGGCTTTTTCCTCTTCGAACGCCCGGATCACGTGGCGCTGGATCATCTCGCGGCAGGCGGCGTTGATTGGGTGCGCGATGTCGGCGTAGAGCTTTGCGCGACCGTCGTCGGACTTGGTTGCCGGCGATTCTTTGAGTCGCCCGCCGCACTGGTTGCAGTACAGCGCGCGGAGGTGGTTTTTGGAGCCGCACTGGCCGCAATGGCCGGTGAGCTTTCGGCTGGGCATGGCGACGAAGGGGCCTGTGGCGCCCTCGATGATTTTGAGGTCGCGGACAACGAACGCATCGTCGAAGGTGATCGAACAAAAGGCCTGGAGTCGCTCGCCTGGCTCCTCCATCAGCTTGACGCGAACTTCGGTGATATCCACGGCTGGTCTCCTTGCGAGTCGGGCCGCTCAGCGGCAGCTTCGCACGGCAAACACGGTGCCGACCCCACTGGCCCGCAGGCGTCTTGCGCTACGTCGCGCATGACGCGCATGACGGCAAAGTCCAAAGTACGAGGTGCCACTTCCGCTCATGGCATGCCCGAGCAAATCGAGCCGGGCGAATTCCTGTTCTAATCGCTTTACCCAAGGGGACAGTTTGGCGGCGGCAGGCTGGAGTGCGTTGCGGAGCCGTTGTCCCGCTTTGTTCAAGTCTCCCAGTTTCAATGCTTCCCAAAACGGTTCGACCGATCGCGGTTGGGCAGTGGCCCGACATGCGCGATACACGGCGGCGGTTCCCAACCCCTCTGGCGGACGAACGAGGACGAAGTGGAGACCACCGATGCCGATCAGCGGCATCACCTGTTCGCCTCGGCCGCGGCACACGGCCGGGCCATCGGCGAGGAAAAACGGCACGTCGCTACCGAGTTCGGCGGCCCACTGGGCCAACTGGTCGCGTGAGCGGCCGAGTTGCCACACTTCGTTGGCGGCCACGAGTGCTGCGGCGGCGTCGCTCGATCCGCCACCCAAGCCGGCGGCAGCCGGGATCCGCTTCACGAGCAACACGTGGGCGCCGCGCTGGACGCCGGCCTTGCGGCGGGCCAGTTCGACCGCGCGAACGACGAGGTTGTCAGGTCCATCGGGGACCTGGTCGAACCCGCAGCCCACGGGACCGGTGGCCCCCATCCATCGGCAACGAAACTGGACCTTCCCCCCCGGTTCATCCCGGAAATACAGCGTATCGTAAAGGTCGATCGGGCACATGAGGGATTCGATCTCATGGAACCCGTCCGTTCGCTTGGCGAGCACCTCAAAGAACAGGTTTAGTTTGGCCGGCGTCTGGATAACCAGCTCCGTCGCCGATCGGCGGATTTCCATCCGTCCGCGTCCTCCGAAAGGTGATGACGGCAGTACGGTCCACAGCCCTTGCCAACAAACGCGACGAATTCTAGCGGCGTCTGTCAATTCCGTCAAGAGGGGAGAGGTCGCGTACGCCACAGAAAGGGTTCGAAAAGGCGGTCCCAGCGCCAATCAGTTCTTCAAAACAGGGGCTCTGTTGGGACGACAGTAAGTAGTGCCGCCCCCCGAAAAACGCCACAATCCGGGCGTGGCAGTGCAACTGCCACCCCAACATCCTGGAAAGGGTTCGGAAAGGCGGTCCCCTTGCGGGCCAACGCAAGATGGACTAACAATAACAGAGTACCCTATGGAGTTCGCAGCGTCATGGCCGATGAGAAGCGTGTCGAGAGTTCCGCACAATCCCCCAAGAGGATTCTACTGGTCGACGATGACCGGGAGATCATCGAGTCGATGCGGATCGCCCTGGAGGCGATGGGGTACAAGGTTTTGATTGCCCGGGACGGCAACCAGGGACTGGCCTTGGCGGAGCGCGAAGACCCGGATCTGGTGATTCTCGACATGATGATGCCGAAGCGGAGCGGCTTCCTGGTGCTGGAGAAGATTCGCCGGACGCGGCCAGTGCCGTTGCGGATCATCATGGTGACGGCGAACGAGGGGAACCGGCACAAGGCCTACGCCGAGATGCTGGGGGTCGACGATTATATCCGGAAGCCGTTCGCCATGGATCGGCTGCTGGATAGCGTGAGCCGACTGCTGGCATAGCAGGGGCCGGGCAGGATGCACACAGGCGGGATGTGTGTGCTACTGCGATTCTGGTGCTCTCACCGTTTCTGCGCGAGGCGTCCTATTCCGATGCCTTGGCTGCCTGCCACCGTGCGCGGAGATACTCGACGACCATTGGCATGACGGAGATGATGACGATGGCGACAAGGATGACGTGGAAGTGATCGCGGACGAAGGGGGTGCGGCCGAGCAGGTAGCCGCCCATGACGAAGAGGGTTACCCAGGCGATGCCGCCGACGACGTTGTAGACGATGAACTTGGTGTAGTTCATGGCGCCGATGCCGGCGACGAAGGGAGCAAAAGTGCGGACGATCGGCACGAAGCGAGCGATGATGATCGTGAGTCCGCCGTACTTGCTGTAGAAGGCATGGGTTCGGTCGAGGTGTTCCTTTTTGAGGAAGCGAATGTTGCCTGAGAAGGCTCGCGGGCCGATGTAGGCGCCGATCCAGTAGTTGACGGTGTCGCCGAGAATTGCGGCGGCGGCCAGCACGGTGACCAACAGCAACGGGTTCAATGTCCCGAGGGCGGCAACCGCGCCGGCGGCAAAGAGCATGGAGTCGCCGGGCAGGAAGGGGGTGACGACGAGCCCCGTTTCGCAGAAGACGATGGCGAAGAAGATGGCGTAGATGGCGTGCTGGTGGGCTTGGACGAAGGTGTCCAGGCGAGTGGGGTCGACGAATTGGGCGAGCATGTCTTTCAGGACCCAGAGCCAGTCCATCACGGTTCCTCGCTAGTTTTTGTTGAAAGAGGGCTGGGCCGGATGCCCAACAGTGCTGGTCATTAGATCGCAAAAAGCGGTCGGGGCCGAATTATCAGGAACGAGAAAGTTGCGACATCGCCCTGGAAAACGCTCCTTGACATACCGGCAACATTTACCCTATTCTAACGGCTACGGGGGATGGAGAAAAGCTAGATTCTTTGCGGAGCAAAAGCACCTTGAAGCATACGATTTCCGGGCTTGTTAAGAATCGCGCGGGGATACTTGCGCAGATTGTTGGGGTATTCAAGAAGTTCGCCGTCAACATTAAGAGCGTGGCCGTCAGCGAGACCGATCTGTTTGATACGTCGCGTTTGACGATGGTGATTGAGGGGAGCGACAAGGAGATCAAGGCAGCGACGGCAGAGGTCAAGAAGCTGCGCGACGTGCAAGAGATCGACGATCTGTCGCGGCAAGAGTTCCTGGATCGAGAGATGGCCTTGGTGAAGGTGCATTTCCGGCCGGAGGAGCTGAGCCAGCTTACCCAGACAGCCGAGGTATTCAGCGCTCAAGTGATCGCCTTGGGTCGCGAGACGATCACGTTCGAGATTTCGGGCGAGGAAGAGCGGGTGGATGGCTTCATCAATGCCCTGAACTCATTCGGAATTCGTGCGTTGGCCCGCAGCGGTCGCGTGGCACTGAAACGGGGCGATGAGGTCTGAGATGCCCCGCATAAAGAAAACCCGCTCATTGAAGGACATCCTTGTCCTCGCGCAAAAGATTGCCGCTAGCAAGGCGGCGGGCAGCAACCGGTTGGTTCTGGCCAGCGCCGACACCGAAGAGGGCCTGAAGTGTATCGACACCGCCCGCAAGCACGGGTTGGTGAAGCCAATTCTGATTGGCGACAAGCAGGCGGTCGTTCGTCGATGCCGGTCGATTAAGTTCTCGTTGGCCGGCACGGAAATCATCGACGAGCCGGATCCGAAGAAAGCCGCAATCAAGGCGGTGTCGATGTGCCGCGTGGGCGACGCCGACATTTTGATGAAGGGCAGCGTCGACACCAGCGTCATTTTGCGTGCCATTCTGGACCGCGACAACGGCTTGGGCCGGGGCGGGCTATTGAGCAACGTGACGCTGTTCGAATCGCCAATCCAAAAGCGGCTGATGTTCATGTCGGATCCGGCAGTGAACATCAATCCGGACGTGGCGCGAAAGGTCGACATGCTGCGCAACGCGATCTGGGTGGCGCATCGACTTGGCTTTGCTCGGCCGAAGGTTGCCGTGTTGGCGGCGGTCGAGAAGGTGAATCCGAAGGACATGCCGGCAACGGCCGACGCTGCTGTGTTGGCTCAAATGGGCCTCTCGGGGCAGTTCCCGGATGCCGACATCGCCGGCCCCTACGCGTTGGACATTGCCGTCTCGAAGAAGGCGGCGGAAACGAAGCACGTTGACGGCCCGGTGGCTGGATGTGCCGACATCCTGTTGTGTCCGGAAATCCAATCGGCGAACATTCTCTACAAATCGCTGGTTTATTTCGCCGGTCGCGAAATTGCCAACGCGATCGTCGGCGTCAAGACGCCGCTGGTGATGAGTTCCCGTTCCGATAGCTCACTCACAAAGTTGTACACGATGGCGCTAAGCGTCGTCCTAGCTGGAGGTGATCGCGAATGAGCCGAAGAAACGAGAAGCAGGTGGTTGACGCAAGCACAAAAAAGAAGACCGGCAAGCGGTCGCAGGTGAACGGATCGTCGGGACAGAAGAAGCGTGACGAGGTGATCGTCATCAATCCTGGCGGCATCTCGACGAAGCTTGCGGTGTTTTGCGGCGAAAAGTGCGTAAGCCAGTCGACCATCAACCATCCAAAGTCGGAGTTGACGAAGTTTGCGCGTATCGCCGACCAGTATGAGTACCGGCGGGACGCGTTGGCGAAGTTCTTTGCCGAGCACAGCGTCGACCTCGATCGCTGCATGGCGGTTGTGGGGCGCGGCGGGCTGATGAAGCCGCTCGTCGGCGGCGTGTATCAGATCAACAAGCGCATGCTTCGCGACTTGGAAAACAATCTCAGTGGCGAACATGCCTGCAACCTGGGCGCCCCTTTGGCGTATGAGGTTGCCAAGCGGTGCGGCGTTCCGGCGTTCGTCACCGACCCCGTCACGGTCGACGAGTTCTGGGCGTTCGCTCGCTATGGCGGCCACCCGGCGTTTGTGCGAACAAGCTGCCTGCACGCGATCTCGCACCGCGCGGCCGCCCGCCGCGCTGCTAGCGAGTTGGGCGTCTCGTATGAGAAGGCCAATTTCGTGGTTGCTCACATGGGCAGCGGCATTTCCATTGCGGCCCATCGCAAGGGGCGCATCGTCGATGTGAACAACGCCCTGGCTGGCGACGGTCCGTTCTCACCGGAACGGACCGGCACGGTGCCCACTGGGCCGTTGGTGAAGATGTGCTTCAATGGAAGCGCGTTTAGCGACGTTTGGACTGCGTTGACGAGCCACGGCGGCCTGTACGCCTACTTGGGGACGAACGACTGCCGCGAAGTCGAAGCCCGGATCAAGCGTGGCGACGCGAAGGCCGCGGAAGTTTACGAGGCGATGGCCTACCAGATCGCGAAGTCGATCGGTGGAACGGCTGCCGTTCTATCGGGGCAGGTGAACGCCGTCGTGCTCACCGGCGCCATGTCGCGATCGCGCATGTTGGCGCGGTTTATTCGCAAGTACGCGGGTTTCGTCGCGCCGTTTTGCATTTATCCCGAGATCGAAGAGGTGAGCGCGATGGCCAGCGCGATCAACGCCGCGATGGCGGGAAAAGTCAAGATTCAGGAGTATCGCTAGATGTCGCACATTGAAATTGCCGCGGAAATGTGCAAGGCGTGCGAGCTTTGCATCGCGGTGTGCCCGAAGAATTGCATCGAACAGTCTGACACGCTGAACCGCTACGGCGTGTATCCCATGCGAATGCGGCAGGACGCCGAGTGTACGGGCTGCACGTTGTGCGCGACGATGTGTCCGGACACGGCGATTGAGGTGTACCGAAGCGTCGTCGAGAAGGCGGCTGCCGACGGGCGGGCGACCGACGCCGTTGCCGCGAACTAATTGCAAGGGAAAGCGTTTTCTCATAGGGCGAGTTCGCAGCTCGCCCGACACAGGAACGGGTCCGGGGACTCGATTCCACGATTGATCGGAGAAAGCAACGTGACACGAGTATTGATGAGCGGCAACGACGCCGTGGTGGAAGGAGCGATTCGGGCGGGAGTGGAGTGCTACTTCGGCTACCCGATTACGCCTCAGAACGAGATTATCGCGGGGATGGCCGCAAGGTTGCCGGGTTTGGGCCGGGCGTTCCTTCAGTCGGAGAGTGAACTGGCCGCGATCAGCATGGTCCACGGTGCTGCGGCGGCGGGGAAGCGGGCCATGACGACGTCGTCGAGCCCGGGCATCTCGCTGATGCAGGAGGGCATCAGTTACATCGCGGGCACGCGGCTGCCGGTGGTGATTGTCAACGTGCAGCGTGGCGGGCCCGGATTGGGCAACATCGCCGCCGCCCAAGGTGATTACTTCCAGGCGACGCGAGGCGGCGGCAACGGTGATTACCACGTCATCGTGCTAGCGCCCGATTGTGCCCAGGAAATGCTGGACCTCACGTTCCAGGCGTTCGATCTGGCCGACCAGTATCGCACGCCCGTGATGATTCTGAGCGACGGCCGAATTGGCCAAACGATGGAGCCGGTCGAGTTGCGTGATCCGCCGGCGAAGAAGCGGGTCGAGAAGCCCTGGGCCTTGACGGGTGCGAAGGGTCGACCGGGTCATTACTTGTGCTCGTTGTTGCTGCCGGTGCCGGAGTTGGCGGAGCACAATCGGTTGTTGCAGAAGACGTATCGCGAGATCGAACGCCGCGAGCCACGGGGCGAGGCCTATCAGACGGCTGACGCAGGTGTGGTGTTCATCGGTTACGGCACTTGCGCCCGAATCGCCCGCGAGGCTACGGACATTCTTCGCGACGAGGGGTTGAAGGCAGGAATGTTCCGGCCGATCACGCTCTGGCCCTTCCCGAACAAGAAGCTGGTCGCGGCACTGCCCAAGGCCAAGGCATTGGTGGTGGCCGAGATGAGCACGGGGCAGTTGCTGCAAGACGTGCGACTGGCGACTTCGGACAAGTTGCCGATTGAGTTCGTCGGCTACACTGGCGGGGAGGCGCCGACGGTGAAGGAGCTTGTCGCGATCGGGCGGAAGCTGTTGCAGAAGCCGCGAAACGGCAACGGCAGGAAGAAATAACGGTTCAGCTAATCGAACATGCCATCGGCCGAGAGACGGCCAAGGAATACGCTGATGATTGCCACTGAGAAAAAGGTGTTTGCCCGCACGCCCGTGCTGACGCCGAAGATGACGCACTATTGCCCTGGCTGCGGTCACGGGATTGTGCATCGGCTGGTTGCGGAGGCGATCGAGCATTATGGGCTACGCGAGCGAATGGTGTGCGTGGCGCCGGTCGGGTGCTCGGTGTTGGCGTACAAGTACATCGACGTCGACATGTCGGAAGCGGCCCATGGTCGGGCGCCGGCCGTGGCGACGGGGATCAAGCGGGCGCGGCCCGAGCTGTTCGTGATGACGTACCAGGGCGACGGCGACCTGGCGGCCATTGGGACGGCGGAGATCGTTCATGCCGCCAACCGCGGCGAGAACATTTCGGTGATCTTCGTCAACAACGCGGTCTACGGGATGACGGGCGGTCAGATGGCGCCGACGACGTTGCTGGGCCAGAAGACGAAGACCAGTCCGGCCGGCCGCGCCGAGAAGTTGGAAGGGCCGCCGATCAAGGTCTCCGAGATGCTTTCGACGCTTGACGGTCCGAGCTATATCGCGCGAGTGACGGTCAACAAGCCGGCGAACATTCGCAAGGCAAAGCAGGCGATCCTCACGGCGTTTGGACGGCAGCTCGACGGGAAGGGTTTCAGCCTGGTCGAGGTTTTGTCGCCCTGCCCGACCTACTGGCGGCTTCCGCCGCAGAAGGCGGCCGAGGCGGTCGAGAATTGGATGATGAAGACGTTCCCGCTGGGTGTGTACAAGGACAAGGAGGCGGCCGATGGCAAGCGTGCGGAAGGTTAAGAAAGCGGTTGCGAAGCCAAAGCGTCGTGTGGTAAACGCGGCGAAGGTTTGCCCGGCGGCCACCACGGAAATCCTTTTGGCCGGCAGCGGCGGGCAAGGCGTTATCCTAGCGGGTAAGCTGGTCGCGCAGGCGGCAATCGGCGAGGGGTACAACGCCACGTACATTCCCAGCTACGGCGCGGAGGTTCGTGGTGGCACGGCCCACTGCCATGTGAAGATGGGCCGTCGCCCCATTGGCTCGCCGATCGTCGAGGACGCGACCATTCTGGTCGCAATGAACGAGCCGTCGTACAAGGCGTTCTCGTCGCTGCTCCGCAAGGGCTCGACGCTCGTGGTGAACTCCTCGCTGGTCCCCACGATCGGGAAGCATCCGGGCGTGAAGATCGTCTCGCAGGAATTGACGAAGATCGCGGCGGACATGGGCAGCATGCGCTCGGCGAACATGCTTGTGTTCGGGGTCTGCGCGGGGCTGGTCGGCTTGAAGGATCGAGAGCAGTTGCTCGGGATTCTTGGCGGCGTTCTCGGAAAAAAGAACCCCGGATTGCTGGAAGTGAACCAGCGAATCTTCGAGAAGGGATTCGAGCTGGGGCAAGCGGCGGCGGCAGAGTAAGCCAAAACGCTGACACGAAGAGCGATTGGCTCGCCGTGGGCGCGGATTGCGGCCACAGTGATTGTGAACCGGAGGAAACCGAGGTAACAGAGATTGTTGGTATTCTCTGTCCTCTGCGGTTGCTTCTGTTTTGTCGACGCGCGTTTGCCAGGACGGGCGTTTCTCACGGCGACGTGATTGTCAGGCGCGACCGCAGCCGGTGAAGTTTCTCGTCCGTCGCCTTGGCGTGCGGTGGACGGTTGCCGGTGCCTGCTACGGGCAGGGCTTCTCTTCGTTGGCGACGGCCTGGAGGCGTTTGCCGGCTTTGTTGCGGAACGTGAAGCCGCCTTCGGCCTGGTTGGCCGTTAGGATCGCCGAGCGGACCGGTTCTTGGACGGCGACATTGAGGCCGGCGCGAACGAACGTGCAGCCCTGGATAATCGCCTTGCCGGCGTCGAGCTGAATGGCGGGCCAGCCGGAGCCGCTATTGTCCCAGTCGACGAAGTGGCAGGCGTTGGCGGTGAACTGGCCGGCGGTGGCGCGATGCCAGATGCACCGGTCGATGGGGCCCCAGAACGTGCAGTTGGTCAGGCTCACTTTGCCGCGCACCGTGGGGGCGATTTCGATGCAGACGGAGTCGGTGCTTGTCCAGCGGCCGACGAACTCGCCGTTGGTGATCAAAAGGCCGGGCTGTTGGACCTGTTCGACCAACATTGCTCGGCGGCAGCAGTCGGCGCCGAGGCCAAGGAAGTTGCCATTGGCGGAACCGTGTTTTGATTCCGAGAACTTGTAGCCGACGCCGTATCCGAAGCAGAAGGTGTTGTGGACGTACTGCCAGTCGGTGCGGGCGAATTCGAATGCGACGCCGTTGGTGTTGATCCACTTGCTGTAGGGCTTTTCGGGGGCGTACGCGGTGCCGAACGGCCAGAAGTGGACGTTTTCGATGCGGCCGATGTCCTGGATGTTGTCGGCGAAAATGCCGCGCCAACTCGGGTAGCCGGCCACGTTGCGGATCAGGTGGCGATTGGCGAAGACGAAGTGGATGGCCTCGTAGGCGTTCAGGAAACAGCAGTCGGTGACGGCGACGTTGTCGGTGTTGTGCGATTCCACGCAGGGTGGATAGGGGACCGGCGGAACGTCGGATTCCTTCCACTCGGGATAGTTGACGATCAGGCCGGCCACGGTGGCGTTGTTGCCGGCGAGACGGATGAAGGGAGTGCCTTGTTGTGAACCGCGACCGGCGTAGGCATCGAGGATCGTGCCGTCGGGCTTCTGGGTTTGCTTGGAGATGGTGGGCATCGCGTGGTACGTGCCCTGGAGAGCGACGCCGGCAGGGATCGAGAGCGTGCCGTTGACGCGGTAGCGTCCGGCGGGCAACTCGACGATGCCGCCACCGGCACGGCCAGCGGTGTCGAGGGCCTTTTGAAGTGCAGCGGTGTTGTCTGTCTTGCCGTCAGGCTTGACGCCCAGTTCGGCGGCGTTCCAACGAGCGACCGGCGGCGCGCCTCCGGCGGGGCCGCCGCCGAGCAGGGCGGCAGCGATACAAAGCAACGACAACGGCATCGATTTGCGCATGATGGTTCTCCTGCGATCGTTGGAGGGAATCTCGAAGTACGCGAGGCAGGCGGGAGGTCAGGCGGGGGCAGCGTGTGGGGGGGACGCTAGCTGCGATGCGGCGATTATAGCACGGCTGGCGGCGTCAAACAACGTCTTGGTGTGGTGGGCCCAGACTGTTACAATCCGGGTCCTTGGCTCATGATCGAAGGAGCGTTATGCACGAAGTTGCGCTCGCCTTTTTCTGGCACCAACATCAGCCGTATTATCCGGACGACATTGGCGGCGAAAACCCCATGCCCTGGGTGCGCTTGCATGGCACGAAGGACTATTGGGGCATGGCGGCGCTGTTGAAGGAAGTGCCGGAACTGCACGCGACGATCAATCTGGTGCCGAGCCTGCTGGTGCAGTTGGCGGCCTATACGGAGGACGGCCGTCAGGACACGCACCAGCGCGTGTCGCGACTGCCGGCCGACGGGCTGAGCGAGGACGACTCGAATTATCTGCTCGACAACTTCTTCATGGTCCATCCGGACCAGATGATTCGCCCCTTCCCGCGTTACTACGAACTGTATAAGAAGCGCGGCCTTGGGGTGGATCCGGCCCCGAGGGCGCGGAAGCGGTTCAGCAAGAAGGATATCATCGACCTGCAATGTTGGTCCAATCTGGTGTGGATCCATCCGCTGGCGTTCGAGCAGGATGCTGAACTGGCGGAGTTCCGGCAGAAGGGTCGCGGATGGACGGAGCAGGAGAAACAGTGGCTGCTGGACAAGCAGATGGAGTTGCTCCGGCAGGTGGTGCCGCTGCACCGGGAGTTGATGGAGCGAGGGCAGGTCGAGCTGACGACAACGCCGTTTTATCATCCGATTCTGCCGCTGCTCTGGGACAAACGCTTGGCGCGGCGCGCGATGCCGAACGTGGCGCTGCCGAAACATTTGGAGAGCTATCCGGACGACGCTCGGCAACATGTGCGTCAAGCGGTCGAGCATCACGAGCGGGTGTTTGGGAAGCCGCCGCGCGGGATGTGGCCGTCGGAAGGCTCGGTGTGTCAGGGGATCGTTCCGATGCTGGCGGACGCCGGCATCCAATGGATCGGCACGGACGAAGAGATACTCTCTTGCTCGACAGACGGCTGGGTGTCGCGGGACGGCAACGGCTTTCTCCGCAATCCGGAGATGCTGTATCGACCGTGGCGCGTGGAGGAGCAAGGAAAGTCGCTGCAGATGGTCTTCCGCGACCACGCGATGAGCGATCAGATTGGCTTCCATTATTCCCGCTACATGCC
>JAJFUI010000180.1 GCA_021372555.1 Planctomycetaceae bacterium
CTTGTTCCAAAAGCCCAACTCCGGGGCTTCGGGCCTCGTGCCGTCGAGGATGTAAAAGGTCGCGCCAGCGACCGTCCCCTCTCCCTTTGGGAGCGAGTCAGGGCGAGGACTGCTCGAATCGGCGGCTCGTTCTTCCTTGCCACCACGTCGAGAGCCCGCCGCCAGACTAATCATCGCGGCGGCCAGCACTCCCATCGCGGCTTCCTCGCGATGGCCCACCATCAACAGGTTGCTGCCGTTTTGCCGATGGAAAACAGCGGCCGTCGGATCCTTGATCGCCACCGCAGACCCGAGCCAGGCGTAGGCCCCCGCGGACTCCGACGCAACGCCGCGCTGCCCGTCGAGCGGCTCAAGCAACGCCTTCAGGCCGACGTTGTCCGCTAAGTTGGCCAGCACATTCCCTTCGAACACGATGGGCGGCGGGACCGCGCAGTGGCGAGCCCTCGCTAGCTGCCCGATCCTGCCAAGATAGTCATCGCGATCGTGGTCCGTAAGCCAAACGATCTGGAAAGGATGGTTGCCTTCGTACAGCCCGTTGGCGTCGTTGTATATCGCCTCGCCGGGCCGAGTGAGCAGCCGGGCGGCCGTATTGTCTTCGCTCAAAATCAGATGCGAGTCGGCCTCGCTGCACTGCAACGCGATGCGGACGGCCATCTGCCCGATCGTGCTCCGGGCGAGCGTGTAGGCGCCGCCAAGAGTCTGCGACCCCAAAAGCACATGGATGCCGAACGCGCGACCTTGCCGAACCAAGCGGTCCAGCAAGAGTGCCGACTCCTGGGAGATGCGATCGTCCTCGACGAAAAGCTCTTGAAACTCGTCAATCACCAACAGAATCCGCGGCATCCGGGCCGCTGCGCCCTCCCCTGCCCCGTTGCCTCCAGCGTTGCGAAAACTCTTGAGATCTTGCAGGCCGTGGCGGCGGAACAAATCGCCGCGCGTTCGCAATTCGGCGTCAAGCCGCTCGAGCACGCTCAGCCCAAACTCCCGCTCGCTCTCGATCGCCACAACGCGCGCATGCGGCAACCCCGCCCGCGCGTACGCCTTGAACTCGACGCCTTTCTTGAAGTCGATCAGATACAGCTCGACCTCGTCTGGGCTGTAACGCAGAGCAAGGTTAGTGATCAGGACGTGCAGCAGCGTCGACTTGCCCGAACCCGTCTTGCCGGAGATCAGCACGTGCTGCGAGGTGCCGGCCCCGAGATCGAGATGTTGCAGCTTCATGGCCCCGGCCCTGCCCAGCGGCACATCGATTCCCGCGCGGCTGTCCGCGGTCCACCACTCTTTTTCATCGGGGATGATGCAGGAGAACGGAACCTCGACGCGGCCAACGTCGCGTGCCGCGGCGCCGACGCGTCGCACGATCTCCTTGAACCGCTCGACCGGTGGCGGCTGATCGAAGCTGAGAGCCAGCGGCCCGTAGTCGGGATGTTGCCAGGTAAAGCACGGCGACTGCGCCCCAATGTCACCCCCCTGCCCTGCCGCCGTCCACCGCAGCACAAGTCCGTCCGCCTCAAGATCGGACAATTGCAGATTGCGAGGCATCGCGGCCTTCGTGTCAACGCTCAGGATTACGAACACCCCGCACCGAGCCCCGCTCGAGACGATGCTCTTCAGTCGCTGGACGGCCGCCTCCGTGAAGTTGGCCGGAAAATTGGCGATGACCAGCACGCGATAAGGCTCGGCCATCTCGCCGGCAAAGGTGTTGTATTCCTCGATCGAGCGAAACTCCTTCCGGAGATACACCTGAATCACGTTCTCCATGTGCTTGGTCAGGTCGGCCAGGTGCTGCTCGATGTGGGCCGAGTCCGTCCAGATGCGGCTGGCCACCAACTGCTCGTCGAAGTCGGCCAGATGCATAAAGGCCGAAAAGTTTTCGCCCAGACCGACCGGGTCGAAAATCGTGAATCGAACCTTGGCTGGCGGCATCGCGCTCAGCAGCCGCAGCATCGCGCTTTGCATCAATTCGACCGCCTTGGCCCGGCCCGATCCGCTCGCTTTCAGCATCAGCAGCGAGTGCCGCGGGAACGGCAGCGCGATCGGCAGCGAAAACTCGGTCTGCGCCGGCCGCAACCGCTCGTCGGTCGGAAGGCCCGCCTTGATTTCACTCAGTCTCACCTGCCCGTACGCCAGTGGGATCGCTGCCGAAGCCGTTGTCGGCGGCGTCCAATCGTCCCATGTCGGGCTGCTCCACTCGGGAAACGCCTTCCGGCACGCCTCGAACGACTCGCCCACGACGCGGCCGAACTGTTCGATGCCCAAACGCCAGCGTTCGGCCATGCCATTCCACTCTTGCTCGAACCGCCGCTCGTTTCCGTCGATCACTTCCCGATAGCGAGCCTCGGTCTGTTGCGACTCGGCCGCGAAGCGTTCGTCCAATTCGCGAAGAAGCGGCGGATACTTTTCCTCAATTTGCCGCAGGGCCGCGTCGTGCCACGCCTCTAACTCAGTGAGCCGCTTTGGATAGTTGCCGTCGACTTGCCTCAGGTCTCGCTCCCGCCGCTGTTCAATATGCTTGGTGGCCGCGGCATGCGTCTCGTCGGCCTTTCGAGTCTGCGACTTGTGTCGCTCGATGATGGCGGCATCCAGACGCTGGCAGTCGGTCTTGGCAGTTTCCAGCGTCGCGGGGCTTCCAAGCCCAGCCTCCAAGAGCGTGCGCCAAAGAGCCAGATAGGCCGCCGTCGATCGCCGCTTGGCGACGTGGTAGACCCAAATCCAGACCGGCATCGCGACGAGCAGGGCGCATCCAAGACCCAGCGGCGCCCATCGCCAGTCGAGCGGGCTGAGGATCGCCGCCCACGGCGCCGACGCGACAAGCCACACCAGCAAAAACGCCCAAAACGGCCGAAGACCGTGAAAAGCCTCCGGGAGCCGCTGTTGCGACAAAATGCGCCACTGCGCTTGCGCCTCGTCGAGCGCGTGGCAGAAACGCCGCCCCGGATGACGCTCCAAAATCACCGTCGTCGGCGGAGGCTGCGGCAGCCCGTTCCAGTGCCCCCGACGCTGCATCAACGTGGACGCCTGCTTGTGGATCTCCTCCAGCTGCCGCCAGCGATCGTCGAGGCCGGCCAACAGTTCCTTGAGCGGCAGATTCAGGCCGCCGCGCGCGGCGTCGGCAGCCTCCAATGCTTCCCAATGCGAGTCTTGTAACGCCTGCTCGGCGGCCTGGCTGTCGGCCGTCGCCCGAGTAAGAATTTCGTTGCGGAGCGATTCGTATTCTTTTTGCAGCGTATCGTGCTGAGCCCGATACTTCGTTTCGACCGCGGTCTTGGCGGAGGCATACTCCGCTTCGGTCGCCGCCTTCCCGTCGCGATAGCCTTCGGCGGCGGACGCTTTCGATTCCCGATACTCCCGCTCCGCTGTCTCCTTGCGTTCGCGATATCCGCCGTTGACCTCTGTCTCAACCGACTCGCGCTCCGCCGCATGCTGACAAAGTTCCGTCAGCAGCCGCCGCGCTCCATCGGGTAGAAGAGGTTCGGTCATTCAAGTGCTCTCAACACGTCAGTCGCCCGGTTTCTGGATACAGCCCGCGACTTACTGTCATTGGTCTTCCGATCGGCATTGCCGGCGCGCGGCGTTCAGCACGTCGTCCAGTTGGCTGATTGCGTCCAGCATGCTGCGAACGTTGGGCTCCACCGCGCTCATGTGCGTTTCTTGAAACCGCCGCTTGGCCT
>JAJFUI010000205.1 GCA_021372555.1 Planctomycetaceae bacterium
AGCCTGGCCGCGGTGCACCAGGGAAGTTGGGATCCAGCGCTCGCGAAGTATGATGCTGCCGGCAACCTCCAATGGTCGCGCCAATGGGGCACGTCGGACATTGATATCGTGGGCAGCATCGTTGTGGACGGCGTCGGGAACGTCCTTTTGGGAACTCCCAGAACACCGATTGAATCGCCCGGAAGTCTTCCGTCGGAAACATCCATCCGTAAGGTGTCGCCTTCGGGAGACACACTGTGGACGCGGCCTTTTGCAGGCTACGGACAAGTTCTCACGGTGGACAACCTCGGGAACTCGCTCATCCATGTGCGGCCGCCCGGAGCAGGGATCAACGATAACGACATTGCCAAGTTAAGCCCGGACGGCGACATCCTATGGACTCGCCAGATCGACAGCTTTGGCGGAACGGCGGACTTACGCGGCAATCTCTATGTCACTCGCTGGTCCACCGGCGAATTAGACAAGTACGGGCCCGACGGTGAGCACCTCTGGACGCTCTCACTCACCGACGGCGCTCTTGGAAACTTTTCTAGCATCAACGTTGACGCCTTTGGCAACATCTTCATCTCCGGGCACACGCTCGGGCCGCGCGGAGTTGCCGGACCCGTGCTCGACGTGTGGTTGGCGCGCGTGGTGGAACAAGTTCCCGAACCCTCAGCGGCAACACTCTTGCTGGGGGGGCTGGCCACGGCAACTGTAAAGTGCCGCCGTCAGAGATCGCCAAAAGTTCGGCCCTAGTTCATCTCAGTAGACCACAGCACTCCTGCAAAGGAATCAAGCATGCAACGTCAAACCGGTTGGTATCGCTCTTGGAAGCAATGGCTCTCCTCGTTTCTCACCAATGAGGCCCGCAATCGCTCTGCCGCCGCGCATCCTCGTCGCATGCAGCGCTTCGAGACGCTTGAGGATCGTGCCGTCCTCTCCGCAACATTGGGCTCTGCGCTCACCATCGGCAACGGCGTCGATAACAGCGTCGCTCTGGACGTCGCCACGGACTCGGCCGGTTATAGGTATGTCTCCGGCTGGTTCGCTGGCACCGTAGACTTTGACTTGGGCAACCTGCACGACGGCGACGCGGACATTCTCACCGCGCGAGGACCGGGCGACGCCTATGTGGCCAAATACGCCCCCAACGACTCGCTCGTCTGGGTGCAACCCATGGGCGGCGACGGCCCGTCCGCCGACATGGCCTCAAGGCTCGCTGTCGACTCAGGCGGCTCTGTGACTGTCGTCGGCACGTTCAACTCGTCCGCAAGCTTTGGGGTCACGACGCTCACCAGCGCCGGCGATTGGGACCGCTTTGTTGCGAAGCTTGACGCCACCGGGAACTTCCTCTGGGTGCAATCTTGGGACGACGAAGCCGGAGCTACCCGGGGAATGGACGTTGATGCGGCGGGCAACAGTTACGTCCTCATCGGTCGCCTCGGCGATGCCTACGAGATCTCCAAGTTTAGCCCCGGCGGAGCGGCCGTCTGGTCGAAGACCATCGTCAATCGTTCGATGCTCGGCTCGGCCGACTTGGCGGTGAACGCGGTTGGCACGGTCTATGTCGCGGGTTCGTTTGATGGGACTGTCGACTTCGACCCCAGTGCTAAAACCAAGTATGTATCCAGCGGGGCGGAACGGGCCGGCTTCGTGCTGAAGCTCGACACGAACGGCAAATTCGGCTGGGTGAGCCCCTTCATCGGTAAGACGGTCGGTTCGACGAACAGTGCTTCCGGCGCCACGAGCATCACGCTCGATGGCAGCGGAAATATTATCGTGGGCGGC
>JAJFUI010000208.1 GCA_021372555.1 Planctomycetaceae bacterium
GGCGAAACCCCTGGCATGCCACGGGGCTGGAGTGGCAGACGCCGTCGCCGCCGCCAACGGAAAACTTCGAGGAGAGCCCGGTCGTAGTGCGTGCGCCTTACCAATATCACTTGGAAAAAGCCCAAAATGAACCTTAAACAGGCCTCCTGGGACGGGTTGTTAACCTGGCCAAAGCCCAACGATCTTGCAGTCAGCAGGTTAACAATCTGCTTTACGGCAATTGGCGTTTTATGAATCCATCAACAGTCGCGAACCAGTCGGAGTCGCTCGCCCACACGGTTTTCGAGCGGCAGCGATTGGAAGAACAATACGAGAACCTCGACCAGCAGCATCATGCGGCCTCGCTGGGCATGTGGGTGTTTCTGGCCACGGAGGTGATGTTCTTCGGCGCGTTGTTTCTTTCGGTGGCCGTTTATCGCTACCTGTACACGGAGGCGTTCGAAAGGGCGAGCGGACGGCTGAACTGGCAGATTGGCGGCCTCAATACGCTCGTCCTCTTGGTGAGCAGTCTGACGATGGTCCTGGCGGTCCATTACGCGCAACTCGGCAGTCGCAAGCGGATCATTCTGTTTCTCGGCCTGACGGCGCTGCTGGGCGCGTGTTTTCTGTCGCTCAAAGGGCTCGAATACTATATCGACTACGAAGAGAAGTTGGTTCCCGGCTTTCAGTTCGACAGCAACGAATGGGTGACGCGAGAGGGGCTGCGGCCGGATCAGGTGCCGCACGTCAAGCTCTTTCTGTTTCTGTATTGGGTGATGACCGGGATCCATGGGCTGCATGTCACCATCGGGATTGGCGTCGTGTTGGTCATGCTTATGCTGGCATGGAAGGGTCGCTTTTCGCAAGCGTACTATGCGCCGATTGATGTGACCGCGCTGTACTGGCACTTCGTTGACATCGTTTGGATCTTTCTCTTGCCGACGCTTTACCTCTTGGGGACGCATCGGTGGGGAGGCGAGTGAGGAGCATGTCATGCCGGAACGCCTGCTTACGCCGTTTGCATACATCACGGTACTGGTAGTCCTGGTGCTTTTGACTTTTCTAACGGTAGGGCTCTCGTTCGTGTCAGGGTCGCCGATGATGCATGCGGTGGCGGGGCAGGCCATCGCGACGGTCAAGGCGTCGCTGGTTGTTCTGTTCTTCATGCATGTCCTCCGCAGCGCGGCTCAGACGAAAGTGGTCATTGCGGTGACGATTTTTTGGCTCGTGGCAGTGCTCCTAGGGCTAACTCTTAGTGATTATCTGACGAGAGGAATGATTCCTATGGCGCCGGGGCATTAGGTCGTGGGGCAGCTTGTTAACTGCCTTGGAATCCTGAGATAGATAGACGGCAGGTGGACAACCTGCCCCACGTGGAGGCGGCGATGCGTAGACCGCTCATGGAAGATCCTCCGGTGGGCTTTGGGGTCACGGCCGTGGTCCTGGGGTGCATCGGGTTGCTGCTTTTCTTCATGCCGGTTCTGAGCGTTCCGCTAGGGTGCACAGGACTTGGCTTCGGTGTCTTGGGGCTCCTGCTGGCGTTGTGGCACGGTTGGGCGACGCTGCGATGGGCGATAGGCGGACTCGTGCTGTCGGGCTTGGCCTTGGGCGTCGGCCTGGCGATGAGCCGGGCCGCGGCCGGTTTTCTGCCGACGCGGCCCATCCCGCTCGACACGCGGCCGGTGGCTCAGCAGCCGTACATTCCGCCGCCTGCGAGACCGGAGTGGCCCTGAGGCGACCATGGGCGGAAGGGCAGGGGGCTTGCCAACATTGTGGCGCATCCGGTAGAAAGGCGACCGGGCGATTGGCTGATGGAGCAACGAGGTCTTCTGCGATGTCGCATGATTTGGAGGCGGTGCGGGCGTGCTTTGGGAACGATCGGTTCGCCATGACGAGCGGCGCGGAACTGGTCGAACTGCGGCTTGGGTACGCGAAGGCGCGGCTGAACATCGAGGATCGGCACCTGAATAGTGTGGGCCTCGTGCAGGGCGGGGCGATTTTCACATTGGCCGATTTCACCTTCGCGGCGGCATGCAACTCGGCGGGGCGAGTAGCCGTGGCCATCAGCACCAATCTGTCGTTCTTGAAGGCGGCTCGATCCGGCGTCCTCTGGGCGGAGGCCGTCGAGCTGTCGCGCACCAAACGGATCGCCACCTGCACCGTGCGAATCACCGACGACGCCGGCGAACTGCTCGCCCTGTTCCAAGGGACGGCGTACATCAAGGACGCGCCGTTTCCGCCGGAAGGATTTGGCGAGTAGCGGGAGAGA
>JAJFUI010000250.1 GCA_021372555.1 Planctomycetaceae bacterium
ACAGATCCTGGCGTCGCACCACGTTGAACATCAAGCTGACCGGCGCCAGGCTCGTCAGCAGCGGAATCAGCAGGCTCCATTGCACCACAGGCACGGCGTCGACGTACTTCGGCGCCAATATTTGCACGACCGGCCCCACCAGGACCCACCCCGCCGCCGTGACGAGGGTCATGCCCAAAAACGTCAATACGATCGGTTTCCAGGCAGCATCAAGGAGGCCCCGAACCTTTCCCGTTCGGCCGTATTGTTCGGCCAGACGCGGATACAGGACCGCGGTGACCGCCAGCGGCAGAATCTCCAGCGCGGTGACGGCCATCAGCGCCACCGAGTACAGCCCGAGCCCTTCCGTTCCGGTGTATCGCAGCACCAGGGTCGAATTGATCGGCACCCATAGCGAGAGAATCTGATTGACGATGAAGATGGGCAGGCCAATAGCCAAAAGATGCTTGAGGTGATGAAAGCTCCATCTGGGACCGACGTGCAGCGGCCGCCAATAGTAGAGCAACGCGGTGCCGACCACGCCGGCAATCACGATCCGCAAGCACATGCCGTAGAAACTGAAGAAAGCCACTAGCACCAGCAGTGCCATGGCGATGACGCTCTCGACGACGGATACCATCGCCAGCCGGGCAAAGTCGTTCGAGGTCCGATACGTCAGCTGGAGATACCAACCCTTGTAGAACAGGAGCAGGATCATGATGGCGTTGGTAAGCCAGCCCGCCGCCAACCAGAAATTGCCCTGCAACAGTTGCCACCCCGAGATGCCGATCAACACGATCGCCGACCCGCCGCCCAGCAACAGCGCCCACGCCTGGGCCGCCGCGGCCAGCTCGCGCACCCGATGATGCTCGCCCTTGCCGATGTAGAAGGGCAGTTCGCGGTTCAGGCCGTTGAGAATGCCCAGTTGCAGGAACGGGACGTACTGCTGCACCAGCGCGATGCCGTTGAACAGCCCCAGCGTGGACGGCGCTACCAAACGCATCATCACCAGCCCGCCCAGCAGGTTGAGGAACGAGCTCAGCATGTTCCCCCCGGCCAAGGAGCCGATCAGGAAACGCATCGAGCGTTGCGGCGCCGCCACCGGCGCTGCGACGGGCGGTTCGAACACGTCGGCCACGGGCGCAGGCAGTCCCTCGCCCGGCGTCAGAAGAGCCGATGCATCGTTCGCTTCCGAGCTAAAATCGCTTGTTCTCATCCGGCTGCGGCCGCCTCGCGGACCTTGCGAATGCAATAGAGCAACTTCCAACACTTCGCCAGGGGGAACAACATATCCCGGTACGCGTACGGGTCGATCACCCGGAGCCCAAGCCGCTGTTGCTCCGCCTCGACGAGCGATTGGAAGATCGGATACTCCCGTTCTTTGGCCTTCCTTCCCTCAGCAGATGGATCGGCGTATTGCCGGCCTTGTCCACGGTCTAGCGGCGTCTCCGCCTGCTCAATCTTGCTGCCGAGATGCAGCGGCCTGAGCATCTTGTGAACGCAGCGGCCGATGCCGCTCTTGTCTAGGCGGTGCACGGCGCCGCTAGCGAGCTTTCGCAGCCAAGGTTCCCGCAATTCGAGCGAGCCTTTCCGCAGCCGCAAGGACTGGCAGTGGCAAATGAACGGCACTTCCAGGATCGGGGGATAGAGTTCCTTGATCACCCTCAGCGCGAAACGCTCGTTCTGCCGCCAAGCGAACGGAACCTCGAAAGCCATCTCGTGCATCTCGTCGCAGTTCAACGGAGATAGGCAGCAGGTCGTCTCGTTGGCCAAGCTTCCCCACTTCGGATGCGCGCCTCGGACATAGGGGTCGTATACGATTTGGAAATTGTCGCCGCGGAACAGCCCATTTTCCCGTTGAACGCCGAACCGGTCCGCGCAGGCCGCGATCTTGTCTCGGAAATGGCTTCGGAACGCGTCGTACGAGCTGCACATCACCGGCCGCACCGTTTGATCGAAGCTCGCGAGGAAGAAATCGACGAATTGATCGAGCGAGAAATGGCTCCGGGCGAAACACTCCTGCCAGTGACGCGAGTGGTCCAAGGCGCCGCATTTGCGAATCATTTCGCCGTAATAACCGGTGACCGTTAAGCCGCGTTCACCCAACGGACCTTCGCCGAATCCGGTAAAGAAGTCCTTGCATAGCCCCATCGCCAACGAGAACCCGTGCTTCCTGTAGAGATCGTCGTACAAGGATTCCGAGGGCTCGTGGTATGGCCTCCACTCGAACTCGCGGAGTTCCAGGCCGAACGTTGTGGCATGCATTCGCGCAATCGCCAGATCGTCGAGCGACTGCATCCCGATGGCGTGCGCCAGCGTGGGCTTTACGCCGACGCCCAGCAACGCGCCAAGCAAAAGCCGGTTGTCCATGCCGCCGGTCGCCATGATGGTGATGTCGTCGCCAAACGCCTCCCGCAGGCTCTCCGCTCTTGCCCGCAGCCGGCCGGCAAAGCTCGCCGCCATACGATCTAACGTGTGGTCGCTCTCGTCGGTGATAACGCGCTGATAAGGCATCGGCGTGACGCTCATTGACCTCGCTTTGAGATCAATGGAGACATACTCGACGCCGGTCAACCTCTCGATGCCCTCGAAGATCGTTTCCTTTCCGATCGCGGTGATGAGGAACGTCTCCTCCAGCAGGGCGAATTCGTTTACCGCGAGGGTCTTGTTTTTCCGACAGGCCACTTCCGCGACGGGCGCGAGCGTATTGCTGACGATCCAATCGTTGCCGCTCGAATGATAGTAAGCGAAAACGCTCTCGTACTTGTCGGTGAAGACCCAGGCGCTCGGTCCCTTCTTCACGGCCACCAGATAGCTGCCCATCGCGTCCTTGCGGAGTCGCTCGATGTCGCCGTCGAAGTCTTGATAGAGCCGTTCCAATGCCTTGACGCCGAGCATATTCTTGTAGACGAGCGTACCCGCGCAGGCAACCAGATCCCCATTCGGCAGTCTCAGGAAGTTTGGCACCGGCCGACGTCGCTTGCGGTGAACGGCCAAGAACACGCCGTCCAATTCGACAGTGTCAAAATCGGTAAACCCGGCCCGCTTTTCTCGTTCCAGCACCCACTGGTGCATTTCACGATTATTGGTCAGCGTCAGTCGCCCCATCATGCACTCCGATCTTGGTGATCATGCCCGGCCGCGACGTTGAGCAGTTCCGAGAACCGGGCGATGTGTCGATTGGCCTCCACGCCCGGCTCGTGGTTGAACGCCACGGCCGTCAGCCCGCATCGCATTGCCCCGTCCAACTCGTCGATGTCGTGGCCGACAAAAATCGTTTCTGCCGCCTTGGTTCCGAGCTTCGCCAGCGCCGCGGCAAACGCCTCGGGCTGCGGCTTCACGTGGCCGATGTCAATGCTCGTCACCACGGCGTCAAAATGTTGCTCGATGCCAAGCTGGGCGAGCCGCCGCCGCACGACCGGCTCGTGACTTTCGGTGTCGGAAAGCACGGCCAGCTTGACGCCCCGCTGCTTGAGTTGCCCGAGCGTCTGGTCGACGCCATCGAACAAGGTCCGCTTTTCCACCGTCGCCGCCTTTTGTCGCGCGAACGCGATGGCCGCCTCCGCTTGGGTTGCATCGAGGCCAAAATCGGTCATCAACTCGGCCAGGGCTTCCCAGTAGGGACGCCGCCCGAGATACACGTCGACTAGCTTTGCCTCCCATCGCCGGCAGTACGTCGGATAGTCGACCTGGACCCCGAGACCCTGCAAATGCGCGGTCATCGCTCGCCGCCACGCCGTGGCGTCGAAGAAGATGTCGCCCATGTCAAAGATGATCGCTCGGTAGGGCATTAGGGGTTCAGGGTTCAGGGTTCAGGGTTCAGGGTTCAGGGTTCAGGGTTCAAGACCCAAGGCCTATTACTCGAAATCCTCGCTTACCAGCAGGACGTTTTCCGGCACGTCGCGGCGTGCGCGCTTGCCTAGGAGCTTGTTTCGCTCACGCCATGCCAATCCGGTTCCAGGGCTCTTCAGACAGAGCATATCTTCGGTCAGCACCGTTCCGCGGGGGATCGAGCGATTCGAAACCAGCGAGCGGCACAGCTTCGCCTTCGCGCCGACGATCGACGTGGGGACGATCTTTTCGCCGGTCCCCAGCGCCATCTCCATGTTCCGAATGTCGCGGACGACGCGCCGCAGCCCATCCGGCTCCAGGCTGCACGCGTGGTCGGTCCCCTTCAGATGCCGGCCGAGGGTCACGTGCTTCTCGACGACGACCGCCCCGAGCGCCGCGGCCACAACTGGCACCATGATGCCGATCGTGTGATCGCTCATGCCGGTCAGCACGTCGAATTCCTTACGCAGCGTGTGCATGACGCGGATATTGACGTCCTCGTACGGCGTCGGATAACTGCTCGTACACTGCAACAGCACAATGTCGTTGTGGCGCCGCCGCACCGTGTCGATCGCTTCCTTGATGACTTCCAACGAGTCCATGCCGCAGGACAAGATGATCGGCTTGCCGGTGCGGGCGACGCAGTCCAACAGCGGCAGGTTCGTCAGGTCGCGGCTCGCAATCTTGTAGAGCGTCACGCCGGCCTCTTCCAGGTCGGCGACGCTTTGCGCGTCGCATGCCGTGGCGAAGAAGATCACGCCCTTTTGCTCGGCGTACGTCTTCAGGTCGCGATACTGCGCGGCCGAGAGCTCCAAAAACTCGCGATGCTTGCCGTAGGTCTCGCCGAAGCTCTGCGGGCCGACGTACGGCTGATCGTACATTGCCTTGGTCATCTCGCTCGGGATGTGCCGCTTGCAGAACTTGGCGGCGTCGGCCTTATGAAAAGCGATGTTGTCGATGAGCTCCCGCGCGATCGAGATGTCGCCGTTATGGTTCTGGCCCACCTCGGCGATGATGAAGCACGGCTGATCGTCCCCGATCCACCGGTTCGGCGCAACTTGGATGCTCGGCAACGGCTTGAACGACCCATTCTTTGGCGACAATTTCATGACTTATTCCTTCGTCTCCCCTCGCCCGGAAGGAGAGGGGACTTTTGCATCCTTTACCTTCGGATTCGCGGCATTCGCCACGGCCATCCGGTCCATCCAATCTGCGCGGCCCAACACCAGACGTACGATCTCGTCGGCTCCGGCCAACGGCGCTCGTTCACCCAACGCGGCGTAGACTTCGCGCACTAACTCCAAATCCGCGGCCGTGTCGATCGTAAACCGCAATCGTGGCTCATCGCAGAACGCCGGAACGTCGAGCCAGCGGACGCTGAACCGGTCGGGCCGGTTGTAGACTCCGATCGTCACGTGTTCGCGCTCGGCCGGGGCGGGGATTTCTCGATCCGCACGCTCCAGGCATTCTCGCGACACCCGCTCCGCAAAGAAGCTCAGCGGCGTAAGCATTACCGGTCGGCCGGCGCGACGGTAGCTGGTGTATTCCGTCGGGTGCTCGCGTGCGTCGTTCACCAGGGCGTCGATATAGTGCGGATCGATCAACGGGTTGTCGGCGTTGACGCGCACCACATGCTCGGCGTCAGACTCCCGCGCGGCCGCGACGAAACGCCCGAGGACGTCCGCCTCGCTGCCGCGAAACACCGGAAAGCCCCAGCCGCGACAGGCTTCGGCCAACGGGTCGTCGGCCGGCAGATCGCTTGTGGCCACCACGGTCAGGTTGAGCTGTTTGGCGCGGGCCACGCGGTCCAATACCCGACTGAGCACGCACTTTTCGCCCAGCGGGGCCATCATCTTGCCCGGCAGTCGCGTGGACCGCATTCGGGCCTGAACTAGTGCAACCGTTCTCATGGATTCGCGAAGGATCGCGTCGTCCCGTCGCTCTTGGGGAGAGCGGCTGGGGGAATGGCTTTGCGGCCGGCTTGCTCGCGCAGCGAGGGCCAAGCCGCAAGGGCGGGCTTCGATAACGCGTTAGAAAAGAGTCTTCTCAAAACTTCGATCAACCAACCCAGCGTGGGCCGTTACGGCATCTTGCTCTCCAGCTTCCCGCCGCTGAAATTGGTGATGTCGTCAAATGTATTCGTGCCGTAGTTCTCGCCAGTAGGATAGGCGAGGCAATTACTGCCGGCAACGTAGGGCGGAATCGAAAGCATTGGGGCGGTTAGTTGTGAATATAGGCCATCACGCCCCGCGGAAAAAATCTGCACCGACGATGGGTTGACCCACGTTACGACCTGGGGATTCGTAGGAAGCAACTGAGACAACCGTGTAT
>JAJFUI010000298.1 GCA_021372555.1 Planctomycetaceae bacterium
CCAGAGTGAGTGCATGGGACGGGTCCCGAAAAGGTTCCCCTCATCATATTGTTTGCCCAGCAAACCAGCAACTGCCGGCGGTTGTTCGGTAGTGGCGCCTTTAGGCGGAGAACAAGTCACTGTCGTCCTGAAACCGGGGCGGCAGTACAACTACCGCCCCAACGGATAACGGGTGCCGGTAGAGAAACGGGGCGGCAGTACAACTACCGCCCAACGAACGGGCAACTACCGCGCCAACGGGTAACGGGCGCCGGTGGAGGAACGGGGCGGCAGTGCAACTACCGCCCCAACTAACGTACAACTACCGCGACAACGGGTAACGGGCGCCGGTGGAGGAACGGGGCGGCAGTGCAACTACCGCCCCAACGAACGGGCAATGGACGGACGGTGGCAATAGCCTATAATGGCCAGCCAATACTCGTTGCCAGACAAGGGAAGGAGCTCCAACGATCGCCATGCCTGAAAAAGTCATCATTATCGGCAGCGGCCCCGCCGCTTGGACCGCCGCCATTTATGCCGCCCGCGCCGCGTTGAAGCCACTGGTTTTCGAGGGGGCGATTACCGAAGAAAACCGGCTGGCGGGAACGCTGCCGCTGGGCCAGTTGTCGTTGACGACCGAAGTGGAGAATTACCCTGGCTTTCCGGCGGGCGATCTCACAGCCTACCTGGACAGCGCCATCGCGCCAGATCGTCGCCGGATGATGGCTCCGCACAATAAGGAAGGCGCCACGGGCCCTGAGTTGATGGACCTGATGCGTCAGCAGGCCGTGAACTTTGAAACGCGGATCATCACCGAGGACATCGTCGACGTTGATTTCAGCGTGCGCCCGTTCCGGCTGTCCGCGTCCGACGGTCAGACGCACGAGTCGCGCGCGGTCATCGTGGCGACGGGCGCGAGGGCGAACTATCTTGGACTTCCTTCCGAACAGGCGTACAAGAATCGCGGCGTCAGTGCTTGCGCGGTTTGCGACGGAGCCCTGCCGCGGTTCCGCAACAAGCCGCTGGCCGTCGTCGGCGGGGGCGACTCGGCCGTCGAGGAGGCCGACTACCTCAGCAAGTTCGCCAGCACGGTCTACATGATCCATCGCCGCCACGAGTTGCGAGCGTCGAAGATCATGGCCAAGCGGGCGCTTGACAACCCGAAGATCGAAGTCCTCTGGAACCGCGCGCTGGCCGAGGTTCTGGGCGACGACAAGCAGGGCGTCACCGGCGTCCGCCTGCAAAGCACGGCCGGCGAGCCGGAACTCGTCAAAGACGTGACCGGCGTCTTCCTGGCCATTGGCCACACGCCGAACGCGGCGTTCCTGAAAGGAAAGCTGGCGTTGACGGAGAAGAACTACATCCGTTGGACGACGCCCGCGCGGACGTACACCAGCGTCGAGGGCGTGTTTGCGGCCGGCGACGTGGCCGACGACTACTATCGCCAGGCCATCACCGCGGCCGGCAGCGGCTGCATGGCCGCATTGGACGCCGAACGGTGGTTGGCGGCCAAAGGGTTGTAAACGCAGTGGGCAGTGGGCAGTGGGCAGTGGGCAGTGGGCAGTGGGCAGTGGGCAGTGGGCAGTGGGAGGATGCCGTAATGTTAACCCCGCTCAATCGTCGTCGAATGCTTCGCCTCGCCGCTCGGGCGACGGGCGCGGCGGCGGTCGCATCACTTCCGATCTTTGCGGAAGTGGGCCGCGGCGATGGGACAAAAGCGACGACCTTCAAATACGCCATCTGCAATGAGACGTTTGGCGACTGGCCGCTGGAAAAGGCGTTTCGGTTCGCGGCCGAGTGCGGCTACCGCGGGATCGAGATTGCCCCGTTCACGATCGCCCGGAATGTCGTCGAGATTGACGCGACGCGGCGGAAAGAGATTCGGAAGCTGGCCGAACGGGCGGGCTTGGAGGTCGTGGGGCTTCATTGGTTGCTGGCCAAGACCGAGGGCTATCATTTGACCACGGACGACGCCGACGTGCGTCGCCGAACGGCCGGATACCTTGGCAAGCTGGCCCAGTTCTGCGCGGACCTTGGCGGCCGGATGATGGTCCTCGGATCGCCGCAGCAGCGGAACCTTGCCACTGGCGTCACCAAAGCCGAAGGCATGAAACGCGCTGCCGAGGTGCTTCGCGAGGTTGTGCCGGTGCTCGAAAAGACCGGCGTCACGATGGCGATTGAACCGTTGGGGCCAGCGGAAACCAACTTCATCAACACGGCCGCCGATGGTGTCGAGCTAGCGAAGTTGGTCGATTCGCCGCGCTGCCGGCTGCATCTCGATTGCAAGGCGATGGTGACGGAGCCGACGCCGATCCCGGAAGTGATCCGCAAATATCACCACTGGTGTGTCCACTTCCACGCGAACGACCCGAATCGTCGCGGGCCGGGCTTCGGCAAGTTGGACTTCGTGCCGATCTTCCAGGCGCTCCGCGATGTGGATTATCGCGGCTGGGTGTCGGTCGAGGTGTTCGACTATAGCCCCGGCGTCGAGCGACTGGCCCGGGAGAGCATCGAGTACATGCGGAAGTGCGAAGGGCGGCTGTTGGCCAAGTAGGCGAAGAGCGGTCGGGCGTGATGTCTGTAGACACGCTCTGGCCAAGAAAAGCAACATGGCCACGCAAGCGTGGCCATGGTATTTGCTGATTCGCTGTGAAGTGGCAGCCGCCGCGTGACGATTCGCGTCCCGGCGGCAAGCGACAACGGCCGGTTACTTCTTGCCGCCCTTGGCAGCTTCCTTCTTGGGGGCTTCCTTCTTGGCGGCATCGGCCGGGGCGGCAGCGCCTTCGGCGCCCTCGGCCCCTTCCTCTTCCTTCTTCTTCTTTTTCTTCTTCATGGCCAGCTTGTAGACCCGGACCTTGGCCAAGCCCAGGGGGCTGTCCCCGTCCTGCCAGCGGTCGGCGGCCTTGAGTCGCTGAATTCGCTCGGGCCGGCTGAGCACGCTTCGGGCCCGGGCCAGTCCCAACCGCACCTTCAGGCTTTTATCCATCGTCATGAGTGCTGCACTCCTCGCTATTTTTCAACCACAATGGGTTAACTGTCTGGGGCGTCCGCCACGTGCCAAACGCGTTAGTATAAGGGGAACGCGTCCGGCCCGCAAGGCATGATGCGTGGCCCCAGCGTCGAACAACGCAGAAGGAATTCTCGGACTAGGCAACGCTCACCCATAGTAGTGGGGCGTGCCGAGATCTGACCTACTCCGTCACCTTCACCACGACCACCGTAACGTCATCCGCGGGGGGCTGGCTGCGGCAGAAGCCGAAAACTTCGTGCCGGAGGGTCTCGATGATCTCGCGGGCGGGCTTCTCACGCTCCGAACGAATCGCCTGCAACGCCCTGGCGACGCCGAAACGGACGCGGCCGGGAGACTCGGCTTCGGCCACACCGTCGGTGAAGAAGGTGATCAGTTCGCCAGGTTTCAGGGCGATCGACGAGGCTGCGGGCACAACCGTGTCGGGGCGGACGCCCAGCGGCAGGCTCGTGCTGTCGAGAATCGTCACGTCGACGCCGGCATGCAGCAGGTAGCCCCGCTGGCCGGCGCTGGCGTAAACCATCGTGCGGTCGTGCGGGTTGAGCCGCGCCATTGCCAAAGTGACGAAGTGGAAATCGCCCGCATCGGCGGCCAGGAGCCGGTTGGCGCGGGTGAGGATCTCACCCACGTCGCCGTGGATTTGGGCCAAGGTGCGGAGGCACGCCCGGGTTTCGGACATCAGGAGGGCGGGCCCCATCCCGTGGCTGCTCACGTCGCCCAAGACGATGCCGAGGCAATCGTCGAGCATGGGGATGTAGTCGAAATAGTCACCGGCGGTGGCTTTGGCGGGAAACAGGGCCCCGGCGATGTCAAAGCCGGGCAGCGTGGGGGCGGTGCCTGGGTAGAGCCGCTGCTGGATTTCGCCGGCGGCGCGGAACTCCTCGGAGGTGTCGCGGAGTTCATCTTCGGCCCGATGCCGCCGGCCGCGTTCGATGGCGTAGCGGATCGAGCGGACGAGGACCTGATCGTTCATCTGGCCCTTGACGATGTAATCCTGGGCGCCGGTCTGGACGGCCTTGACCGCGCTGGGCTGGTCATCGTAGCCGGAAAGAATGACGATGGGCACGTCTCCGGCGTGCGCATGCATGGTGAAGAAGGTTTCGAGCCCTTGGCTGTCGGGCAGGCTGAGGTCGAGCAGGATGACGTCGAAGTTTCCTTCGGTGCAGCGCTCGATGGCGGCCGACAGCAGCTCGACTTGCACCAGGTCGAACGGCTCATCCCAGCGGTCGCCCAAAAGGTTGCGCATGACCCAAATGTCGTCGGGATCGTCTTCAACCAGCAGGATTCGAATGCGTCGTGCCATCCGTCAATTCTCCCTAGACACCGGCCCATGCATCGCAGGCAATACAATTTCGAAGCGGGCGCCGTGGCCCGGCGAGCCGTAAGCGGCAATGCAGCCGCCGTGACGCTCGGCGATTTTCCGGCACAGCGCCAAGCCGATGCCGACACCTTCGAAGACATCGCGGGGGTGGAGCCGCTGGAAAATGCCGAAGATGCGTTCCTGGTGCCGCTGTTCGAAGCCGATGCCATTGTCCTCGATGATAATTTTGCACTGCTCGTCCGCTGCGGGCGGCGCGTTGCCGCGATCGTGCCGGCCGTGGGCGAAGCGGCCACCTACTTTGACGACGGGCGGCTCTTCGGGCTTGTGGAACTTGAGCCCGTTGGCGATCAGGTTCTGCAGCAGTTGCCGCATTTGCAGTGGATCGGCCTGGATGGTCGGCAGATGGCCCAGCTCGACACGGCCGCCCGACTGCTCGATTTGCACTTCGAGATCGGAAAGGACTTCCCGGGCGATTTGGGCGAGATCGACGGCCACGAACTCGTGGCCCTGCGTGGTGACGCGGGAGAGCGATAGCAGGCCGTCAATCAATGCCTGCATGCGCGAGGCCGCGCTCAGGATGCGTTGAAGGCAATCGGCGCCGGTGTCGTCGAGCTTGCCGGCGCAGTTGGCTTGCAGCCGGTCGCAGAACGCCCGAATCTTTCGGAGCGGCTCTTGCAAGTCGTGCGAGGCGACGTAAGCGAACATCTCCAGTTCGCGGTTCGACCGCTCGAGCTCGGCCGCATACCGGGCCTGCTCCTGTTCGGCCTTTTTGCGACGGCTGATGTCGCGGATGAAGAACGTCAGCACCGGCGCGCCTTGCTCTTGGCTCAGGGTCATGGCCATTTCGGCATCGAACGACTCGCCGTTGCCGCGGACGGCGATGACCTCGACGCGGCGGCCCAGCAGCGAGCCTTCGCCGGCTTGCAGATAGCGGTCGATGCGATCCTGTTGCCGGCCGGTGCCGGCCCCGGGCGGAAAGAGCACCTCGGAGGGTTTTGTGCCAAGCACTTTTTCGCGAGGATGGCCAAAAGTCTGCTCGGCCGCCTTGTTGAACTCGGTGATGATGCCCTTGTGGTCGATCGTGATGATCGGGTCGAGCGAAGATTCGAGGATTGCTCGCTTTCGGCCCTCGGTCTCGGCGAGCGTTTGTTCGAGCCGGGCCTGACGGTCCACCAATCGGTGAAAGAACATCAAACAGGACGACCGGCCCCCGCCCTCGGACCTCACGCGGAACAGCTTGGTTTGCACCTCGATCGGCTCGCCGGAATGCACGTTGCGCAACCGGCTTCGGCCTTCCCACGAACCGGAGCGGTTGACTTCGGGGACGGCGACGTCGCGCAGCTCGGCCCAAGAGTCGTCAATGTACAGCTCGCGCAGGGTGATATCGGCGATGGGCTTGCCATCGCCGAGGCCGATGAGCCGCTGACCCGCCGGGTTAAGGTAGAACGGTTCGCCTCGGGTGGTGGTCAGGCAGACAAAATCGCTGGAGGCCTCGGCTAGGACGCGTCCTAGCGTATCCATGCCGGCGTCTTGGAACCCCGCCCTTTCGCTCATGGCCGCAATAGCCCCCTGGGAGTGAATTTTTGCGCATTGTCAGAGTAGCAGAAAAGGTCGGCGGCGGCAATCGTTGGGCAGATTGGGTCGGGGCTTGTGACGCGGAGAGGCGGTGGCAGGCCGGTCTGCGATTCAGCGGTGGGTGGGTGGGTGGGTTTGGAAATCTGTCCTACCGAGCATGGACGCATTGGGGAGTCGGTACCACGGGCATGGTGCGTTGCGGTAAAGTCTTCCGGATTTCCGGTCGCGGTGCGGTTGGGGCGTTGGGACGCGATCTGACGCCTGTGCGTGCGGTTCGAAGAATCTTGCGATTTTGCGAAGGACCGGGCGATAACTGTTCTTGGTGGGCCACCTTGCTAACGGATACTCGCGCAACGGGGGTCACACCAAACCACACACTGTCCCCCCCCGAGGCCCGGTCTTCCCTGAAGGTCGGGCCTTTTTTGTTTCTTGACGTCGCACCAGTGGCCGGCCCCTCGGCTTGAAGTCCGACGACGGATAGCGCATCATACCGTGGCAAGAATGTGGCCTGAGAACAAAATAGATCTTGGGCGAGGGTTTGCCGTCGTGACAAGGACTCGCCCGAGGACCTCGTCGGTTCCCGCGTGTGGCTCCCCCGGCGCTCACTCCGATCCTTTGTGCACCGCCGCCCGCAGGGACGCGATATGCCGTTGACGCCGAACGCCCTCGACCTTGATTGCCAATCGCGTGCCGCAAGCCGGGCATTTTGGCTCCTTGCTGCGCTGCACCTTGCCCTGTGGACGTTGACGCCGCTGGCTGCGCAGCCGGTAGCGCCGCTGGACATGGTCGAAATGCGGTACTGGGGCCACCAATGGCAGTTGGGCTACCACAAGCATCCGCCGCTGCCGGGCTGGATCGCCGAGACGGCCTGCACGCTCTGTGGCGGGAAGTTTTTCGGCGTCTACCTCGCCTCGCAGCTTGGCATCGTCGCCTGTCTTTGGGCCGTCTGGCGGCTGGGGCGCGAAGTGGTCTCGCCCTGGCTTGCGTTCCTGGCGGCCTGCTTGGTCGAGACGTCCTATTGGTACACGATGGGCTCCGTCGAGTACAACAACAACGTCGGCATGTTCCCGTTCTGGGCCCTGGCGATTCTGTTTCTCTATTGGGCGTTGACACGACGGGACGCCCAACTCCGCTGGTGGATAGCCACCGGCGCAATGCTCGGATTGGCGATGCTGTGCAAGTACAGCGCCGCGCTGTTGGCGATGACGGTGTTTCTTTTTCTGGTCGCGCATCCCATGGCGCGGCATTCGTGGCGGGGGGCGGGGCCGTACCTGATGATTTCCGTGGCGGTTCTCCTGTTCACCCCGCATTTCGTTTGGGCAGTGGCACATGGCTTTCCGACGCTCGACTACGCAGCGAGCCGCGCGCACTCGGGACCGGCGCCGCTTGGATACGTGTTGTGCCCGCTGGTATTTATCGCGTCCCAATTGGCGGTGTTGATGCCGACCGCGCTGGCGCTGACTCCGGTGGCTGGCTTCCGGTGGCGACTTCGCGACTTTCACAAAACGGAGCGATTTGCGCGTGACTTCCTGCTGGCGATGACCCTTGGGCCGCTTGTGATTCAGACGGCGTATTCCGCATTGTTTAACAAGTGGCTGCTTTCCACGTACGGCTCGCAATTTTGGATGTATGCGGGCTTGACGCTGCTGTACTGTTTGGCGCTCCGGCCGAACGACCGGACAATTCGGCGGACATGGCTGGCCTGTGCGGCAACGGGCGGCCTGTTTCTGATGGCCAGCGCCGCCCATAGCATTGGGACGCCGTACGTAACGGGCCAACCGTTGCGCATTCACTGTCCCGCGCCGACGTTGGGCGCGACGTTGCATCAGGTTTGGCGGCAGCGATACCACACACCGCTTCCGGTCATCGCAGGCGATTGGTGGCTGGCGGCCAACGCGGCGTTCTATGGTCCGAGGATACCGCTAATTTATGGCAGCAGCGATCTGAACCATGTAGACATGTGCCCGCGGAGCAGCGGCTGGACCGACGACGAGCACCTGGGCAAGTACGGGGGAATCATCATCTGGAATGCCGGCGGCTGTGACCCTCGCGACGAAATTCGACGGCGATTTCCGACCGTCGATGTGCTCGCACCGATTTCGGTGCCGTGGGAGACGCGTGCGAAGGTTCGACCGTTGCGGATCGGCGTGGCAGTGGTGCCGCCGCGATGAAAACCTGCTGGCCGGAGCAGGGTTATTTCTTGGGCTTTTGGGGCGACTTGTGGCTGTCGTCCTTCTTGTCCGAAAGCAATTCTCGCCACGGCCGCTTGGCCTTGTAGCTGTCTAGCTCTTTCTTGAGCGTCTCGCTCTGGCCTTTTTCGCCGATCTCGACCGCTTTGGAAGACCACTTCACGGCCGACTGGAAGTCGCCGGTTTCGGCAGAGGCGGCGGCCAGCGTGCTGAGAATGTAGGCAGCTTTGTAACCGCTGGCCTCGGATGCCTCTTTTGCAAGCCGGAGCGCGCGACGCCCATCGCGCAGCTTGTCGTCGGGCGAAGTGGCTAGCAGCCACGCGAGATTGTTGAGAACCCCCTCATCGTTCGGCTGGAGCTTCAGTGCCTTCTCGTAGTCGGCTAGCGCGTCCGTGTGGCGGCCCAAAGCGAGGTAGGCGTCCCCACGGCCGCGGAACGCCTGCCATTCGGTGGGATCAACAGTCAGCACGGCCGTGAACGTCTTTACGGCCGCTTCCGGTCGCTCTTGAGCGCTTCGCAGCGCGGCCAACTGCAGAAGGGTCGAGGTGTCGTCGGGATTAGACAACACGAGCTTCTCCAACTCCGCAGCCGCGTCGTTCAGCCGGCCATCGTCGGCCAGCAACAGGGCATGCGTGCGAACGACTGACGGCAGGTCGGGCCGAAGCTGCATTGCTTCGTCCACGTCGGCCGCGGCCTTTTTCTTGTCACGCTTCTGTTGGTAGATGCTTGCTCGGAGCAGCAGTACGCCGACGTTGTCGGGGTGGAGAGACCGAGCCAACCCGAGATCCTCGAGTGCGGCGTCCAGATTCTGTTGGTGGGTGTGGATCACCGCCCGCTGAAGCAGCGGTTCCACGGAGCCCGGCTGCAGTTTCTGCACCTTTTTGAGTGCAGCCAATGCATCATCATACTTCTTAAGTTTATCGAGCAGTTCGATTTTGTTCTCGTAGGCGGAGACGTCCTCGGGCTCCAGTTCGATCGCCTTGTTGAAATCGGCCAATGCCTCCGCAGTTTTGCCCAGCCTTGCGAGCAGTTCTCCGCGGGTGCGAACGGTCTCGGCATCATCGGGCACAAGCTTCACCGCTTCATTCAAGTCGGCCAGTTTCTTTTCCGGCTGCTCCTGCATGATCCCTCGCAGCAGCAGGGCTTGGCCGCGGGTTGTTGGATCGTCGATGGGAAGAGTGAAGGCTTTGTCGAGGGCGTCGCGAGCCTCTTTGACGGTTCCACCGGGGAGCATGGCGAGCCGCGCCATCAGGACGTAGGCCTCCGGCTGCTTGAGATCCAGCTTGGCGGCCTTGTCGAGATCGGCCAGCGCGTTCTTACGGCCTTGACGCAGATCGTCCATTGTCTTGACGCTGTGCAAGTGTTCGACGACCGCTTTTGCCCGCTCCATAAGCGCGGAAGCGAGCAGTCGCTTGGCGAACTCAGTATTGGTTTGGTCGAGCCCTTTCTTCAGCGCGCTTTCGGACAGCCGAATGACATCGCCGAGATCGACGATCGTCGTGGCGTTGAGCTTGACTTGCAGGGCTTTGTCCAGGTCTGGCTGTCCGTTGTCGGCGGCAAGAAGCACGCCGGTGGAACAGAGAGTCATCACTGTTGCCAGTACGACAACATGCTGCACTTTCACCATGAAGAATCTCGCTGTTCAGGTAGGAGTTCAGTGCGGCCGATTGATTTGCAGGTGTCCCGACCGCCTGAATAATGGGCCACTGCGGCGTGGCGGCTCGACGGCTACTCTTTCTTCCCGGCCTTCTCGGCTGTGGCCACGGTGAGCTTGCGGCGGAAGACGCGCACCTTCTCTTGCACCATCGCCGGCACTTTCTGCTTCACCAGATTGACGCCCTCGAACCAGCCATAGTCTTCCTCGTAGACCATGTGGCACTCGATCAGCGCCGCGTTGGCCGGACTTTTCAGCCGTGTGATCTTGGCGTAGCCGCCCGCATGGGCAAACGGATGCGGCTTGCCAGGCCGTATGTTCGCCTGGGCATCACGAACCAGCGGCCGCCATTGGTTGGGATATTCCGGATCGGTGGCGAATCGCGGGTCGAGTCGCCCGGCGGCCACGATCGATTCGTTTCCTTTGGTGAGGACGGTGAATCGCGTGGCGCTCACCTGAACCAGGTCGAAAAGATCGATCGTGGAGTAGACGAAGCGTTCTTCAGAGTTCTGCTTGACGGTGGCGGTCAGTTTGCGCGAAGCCAGTTCCTTCTCGGTCAGGAAGCCCGATTTGAGCACCACGTGGCTTTTGGCGTTTTCGCCGGTTTTCATCACCGACTCGATAAAGCCTTTGGAGTTGAGCAGGTCCCAATCGCCGTGGACGACGAACCAGATGTCGACGGCACGAACGATCGGGCGTTCATCCTTGGCCGGCGTTAGGTTGCGAATGCTGATCTCGACGGGCGTGTAATAGGACTTGCCGGTCAACTCGACGACCGAACGCCGGCGATTTGGCGCCTTTTCCATGGCGGCACGTTGACCGGCGGCATCCAGTCCATCGGCCACGATCGGCTTCGGCAGCCGCAGGACCGTGCCATCGGAAGCGGTAATGCCTCGGTCGAGCAGTTCCCTGAACACGGGGTTCTCCGCGGCAGGCTTTTCAACCGCGAGCGCCAACAGAGCCACACCGATCAATGTGAAATTCATGGCTGATCAACGTGATTGCACTTGTCGCGGAACAACGGCAGCCAATTGTACTCAACGGGCAGACTGCGTCCAGGCGAGTGTGTCGTTCGGTGAGGTTCGTGCGAGGAAACGCTGCTTTTGCGGGCATTCCCCACGGCAGGGCCGCGTACCCCCGACTTCCGAGGACAGGGCTGTTGCGTTAAACTGATAGTATGGCTGATTACGTGGTCCGTTATGGTGCGATGCGGTTCCTAGGGGTCTTCTCCTGCGCTGGCGGAAAAGAGTACCGGCGGGGCGCACGCGTCATTGCGCGGACCGATCGCGGCTTGGAAGCCGGCGAGGTGCTTTGCGAGGCCAGCGAGTCGGTGCTGGGCCAGATCGACGACCCCGCTTCGGGGCAAATCCTTCGCGAAATGACCGCGGAGGATCGACACGAGTTGATCCGGCTGAAGAAGCATTCGCGGGAGCAGTTCGACATCTGCCGGCAGCACGTTGAGCGGCTCGGGCTCAAGATGCAGTTGGTTGACGTCGAGTACCTATTCGGTGGCGAACGAATCGTCGTTTATTACCTTGCTGAGAGCAGGGTGGATTTCCGAGAGTTGGTGCGATCGCTGGCCAGCGAGTTGCAGACCCGGATCGAGATGCGGCAGATCGGCGTTCGCGACGAGGCCAAGCTGTTGGCCGACTACGGCGACTGCGGCGGCCCGGTCTGCTGCAACACCCACCTGGTGGAAATGCCGCCGGTTTCCATGCGGATGGCCAAGCTACAAAAGGCCACGCTCGATCCGACGAAGATTTCCGGCCGATGTGGGCGGTTGAAGTGCTGCCTCCGGTACGAATACGAGAATTACGAAACGCCCCGCGGTAACGATGCTCCCGCAGTCGACGCGAAACCCCAAGAGCCGGAAGCCGCCGACCTGCCGCCCGAGCCGAATGGCCAAGACGAGAACGCTGCCGACGCCCCGGGGGGCGGGCAGTCTGCCCTCTGACCGCTGCCTTCTGACCACCGACCACTGACGTCTCCCACAATGCTCGACCCTGATCATCCAATTGCCCGGCTTCTCGAAAAGGACCAACGCTACTCGCTGGAGGCGTACGTGTTCATCTTCGAGGCGTTGCAGTACGCCCAGGACGTGCTGCGGATGGGCGCCGAGCATCCCACCGAGCCGTTGCCTGGCGAGGAGGAAGGCGAGTCGTCCGAAGCGCAGCGGCACGTCACCGGCCAGGAACTTTGTGAGGCGATCCGCCGATATGCCTTGGATCAGTACGGTTACATGGCTAAGACGGTGCTGAACAGTTGGGGCCTGCGTGGCACCGGCGATTTCGGTGAGATCGTTTTCAACCTCATCAAAGTCAAGCAGATGCGCAAGACGCCCGCCGACCAACGGGTGGACTTCGACAACGTCTACGATTTCGACGTGGCCTTTGAGCAGCAGTTTAAGATTACGCCGCCGGAATAGGTCACCTCCGACTGCGGGGCTGGCGCATCAAAGCATAGAGCATGCTAACGATCGTCGTGGGGAACAGCGATACCGTAAGAATCTGCGGAAGAGATTCCCAACGATCTGTCCAGAATCGCTCGCCCGACGCGGCGATGACCCACACGATAATCCCAATTGCCAAGCCGGTAAGGTGAGCTACGAAGACCTCGGCCGGCGACCCTATCTTTCGATAGAACAGCCCGGCGATCAGCCAAACCACCGCGACGGCTGCAAACAGCATTATACCTCGTTGGAACGCCGAGGCCCTTGCCGCGGACACCTGTTCGGAGGTCATTAGTTGAGCGAAGATTGTCATGCCGTAATGGTACATCGCGCTTCGGTGACTGACAACGGAAGTTCGATCCGAGATCACCGGGAGCCTCGGCCTTAACGGGCTCAGCCCCTATCATCGTTGACAAGCCAGGCTGTCATTCCATGACCCTCGACAAATCCTCTACCCGCATACAGCAGATGTTCGGCGAGATTGCCGAGCGGTACGATCTGCTGAACCGGCTGCTTTCGTGCGGGATCGATCGGTCGTGGCGGCGGCGGACCGTCAAGTTGGCGCCGCCGGTGGGCGACGCGCCGATTCTCGATGTCTGTACCGGCACGGCAGACTTGGCGCTGGCATACTGGCGAGCAGGCCGTGGAAAGACGCCGGTCGTCGGCACGGATTTTTGCGCGCCGATGCTGGAAATCGGACGCCGCAAAGTGGCGCAAGCGGTTAAGTCGTCCGTGACCGTGGCGCAGACTGCCCGCCTGCGTGAAAATGTGGGGCAGGTTGGTAACCTGCCTTCCACGGCATGGGAACCGGAAGCATCGGCATCGGCATTGGCGGGTTGCCAACCAGTCCCACGCATCGAACCGGGCGTCACGCTACTCGAAGCGGACACGCTGCATCTGCCATTTCCGGCCAACACCTTCCAGATCGTCAGCGTGGCCTTTGGGCTTCGCAACGTTGCGGACACCGACGCAGGCTTGCGGGAGATGGTGCGGGTTTGCCAGCCTGGCGGTCGTGTGGTGGTGCTGGAGTTCTCGACGCCCACTGTGTGGCCGCTCGGGGCGCTGTATGGCTGGTATTTCCGACACGTGCTGCCACGGATCGGCCAAACCCTGGCGAGGAACACGCAGACGGCTTACAATTACCTGCCGCAAAGCGTTAGCCGTTTTCCGCAGGGCGAGGCGCTGGCCCAACGGCTCGAAGCGGCCGGAACGACGGACGTCCGCATTCGTCGGTTCACGTTCGGGGTGGCGACTCTCTACGTCGGACGAAAACGGCCTGCGGACGCTTGACCACAAGATTGCTGGGGACGACGGCCACTTCTGTCCATTTGACTCGTGGGTTACCCATGAAACGCAACATCGTCGTGGCGATTACCGGCGCAAGCGGGGCGACGTACGCAATGCGGTTGCTCGAAGTGCTGCTGGCGGCCGGTTGCGATGTGCACCTGACGATCAGCGCCGCCGCCCAGAGTGTGCTCAAGCAGGAGCTTGACCTGACGGTGGACTTGGAGAACGTCACGCCCGCCGCGCTGATGCTGGACACGGGCGCGATCCTCCGCGACCAAAAGCTTCTGTTGCTGCGGAGCGTGGCCGGAATTTCCAGCGATTCGAGCAACGTCTTGGGCATGGGCACCGGCGAACAAGGGACGCTACGGTATTACCATCACGCAGACCACTCGGCCCCGATCGCCAGTGGTTCGTTCCAGACGGACGGCATGGTTGTCTGCCCTTGTTCGATGCGAAGCTTGGGGGCGATCGCGCACGGAACGGGCGTCAACCTGATTCACCGCGCGGCCGACGTGCACCTGAAAGAGCGTCGCAAGTTGATTCTTGTGCCCCGTGAGACGCCGCTGTCGTTGGTCAGCATCGAGAACATGCGATTGGCCGCCCAGGCTGGGGCCGTGATCCTTCCGGCGATGCCCGGCTTCTATCATGGCGTGAAACTGATTAGCGACCTGGTCGATTTCGTCGTCTCGCGAATTTGCGATCAACTTGGAGTCGCCAACTCGCTGATCCAGCGATGGGAATGATTGGCGAATAACGAAGGTCGAAGCACGAATGACGACGGAAATCCGAGCTCCGAAATCCGAGGCCCGAAAGGCACAAGAGGGGCAAGTCGGGCTTCGAGGTTCGGGCTTGGGGCTTCTGGCTTCGTCGGTCGTTCGCTTGCTCGAGCTGATCCGTTTCAGCCACACGCTGTTCGCCCTGCCGTTCGCGCTGCTGGCCGCGGCGATGGCGTTTTCGGCCAACTTGCGGGCGCAACCGCCGGTACCGCTGCGATGGCTCGATTTGTTGGGAATCTTGGTTTGCATGGCCGCCGCGCGGAGCGCTGCGATGGCGTTCAATCGGCTGGCGGATCGGCGATTTGACGCGCTGAATCCCCGGACGAAGATGCGTCACCTGGCCACGGGCGTGCTCAGCATTGGCAGCGTGACCCTGTTTACGGTTGTCTGTGGACTGGCATTCGTTGGCGGCACGCTACTGTTCCTGCCGCGGAATCCGATTCCTCTGTACGCATCGTTGCCGGTGCTTTTGTTCCTGTTCGGCTATAGCTATTCCAAACGGTTTACGGTGCTTTCGCACTTTTGGCTGGGGGCGGCACTGATGCTGGCCCCGCTTGCGGCCTGGGTGGCGGTCAGCGGCAATTTGGCGGCTGCGCCGGTGGTGCTGGGAGCGGCAGTCATGCTTTGGGTAGCCGGCTTCGACATCATCTATGCGTGCCAAGACTTCGATTTCGACCGGCAAATGCGGCTCCGCAGCGTTCCCGCCCGGCTGGGCGTAGGCGGCGCGTTGCGAGTTGCTGCGACGTGTCACATGGCGACGGTGGTCCTGTTGCTGCTGCTGCCGGTGGTGTACGATGGCTTCGGCCGGATCTATTGGGCTGGCGTCGCGGCAATTGGCGTTTTGTTGTTCTACGAGCACTGGATTGTGCGGCCGGACGACCTCAGTCGTGTGAATCGGGCGTTCTTCCACGTTAACGCTGTCGTGAGCGTCGGGCTGTTGGTCATCGGCGTCCTGGATTTAATGCTTTATTGACCTTTGCGTGGCCAATGAACCAAGGCCGACCAACGGAAGGCCGAAAAATGGACCAGCAGGTTGACTGACCGGCTCAGAATCCAAGCAAACATCAATAGTTGTGGTTATGTCAGAGTCGCGAATCAATGACATCGCCGCGAAGGTCGAAGCGGGGCAGCGTCTGACGGCGGCTGACGGGACGTTCCTGTTCTCGCCCGAGGTCGATCTGCACGCGGTCGGCCACCTGGCCGATCTGGTGCGACGCCGCAAGAACGGCGACGCTGCTTACTACAACCTGAATCACCACATCAATCCGACGAACATTTGCATCTATCGTTGCGGATTGTGCGCCTACAGTTGTGATGAGGGTGACCCGCAGGCGTACGTGATGTCGTCGGACGAGGTGCTTGCCCGGGCGAAGGAGGCAAGTGATGCCGGCTGTACGGAGTTGCACCTTGTCAGCGGGGCCCACCCGCGGAAGAACTTCGATTGGTACTTGGGCATCACGCGGGAGTTGCATGCGGCTTTTCCGCGGCTGCAGATCAAGGCGTGGACGGCCGTCGAGATCAAGCGGTTTGCTGAGACGGCCGGCCAACCGGTGCGCTCGGTCTTGAAGGAGCTCATGGACGCCGGCCTGGGAAGCATGCCCGGCGGGGGCGCGGAGATTTTCGATTCGCAAGTGCGCGCGAGGATTTGCCCTCGCAAGGTGGACGGCCAGACATGGCTCGACGTGCATCGCACCGCTCACCAACTGGGGTTGCGAACCAACGCATCGATGCTCTATGGGCACATCGAAACGATCGAGCACCGCGTGGACCATCTTGTGAGGCTTCGCCGGCTGCAGGACGAGACCGGGGGGTTTCAGTGCTTTGTGGCGCTGAAGTTTCATCCGGCCAACACGGCGATTGCTGATGTGGAACCCGCGTTCGCAACGGAAGACCTTCGCATGGTGTCCGTCAGCCGGCTGATGCTCGACAACTTTGACCACATCAAAGCGTACTGGGTATCGCTCGGTGTCGGCGTGGCTCAAACGGCGCTCGCCTACGGGGCCGACGATCTTGACGGCACGGTGCGTCACGAGCGAATTCACCATGCCGCCGGAGCGCAGTCGCCGGACATGCTCGGCGTCGAGCGGCTTCGGTCGTTGATCGTCGAGGCTGGCTGCCAGCCGGTCGAGCGGGACTCTCTTTATCGTCGGGTCCTGCGAGACGGGGAGGAATGGAGAGTCGAGGATGGAGAGGACCTAGGGAACCGTAAACTTGTTTAGCGGTCGTCGGCGCGACGGCCAATAGAGAGACCATGCGATATGCCGTAGTGATTGCCGGCGGTTCGGGTACGAGGCTTTGGCCCATCAGCCGTGGGGGAGAGCCAAAACAGTTGGTCCCGCTGATTGACGGTCGGAGCCTGCTTGAGCTATCGATGTCGCGGCTCGATGGCTTCCTGCCGCCCGAGCGATGTTTCGTTTGCGCCGGGATGGCGCACGCCGAGGCCGTCAGAAAGGTGTTGCCCAAGCTAACAGAGGCTCAGTACCTAGGGGAACCGTGCGGTCGAGATACGCTGAACGCCTTGGGCTTTAGCGCGGCGGTCCTCGCACGTCGCGATCCCGAGGCCGTGCTCGGCGTCTTTACGGCCGATCACGTGATTGAGCCGATTGCCGAGTTTCAGAAGATCGTTGATCGAGCGTACGCGTTCGCCGAGCAGCATGCGGAAGCACTGGTGACGTTCGGCGTCACGCCTACGGGGCCGGCCGTTGGCTACGGCTACCTGGAGCTTGGCGACGAATGCGGCTCGACGGCGCGCCGCGTGCGGGTATTTCGCGAAAAGCCGGACCTGGAGACTGCCAAGCAATATTTCCAGGCAGGGCCAGAGCGGTTTCTTTGGAACAGCGGCATGTTCGTCTGGCGGGCGGCGACGTTGCTCGACTGCATCCGCCGCTATGTCCCCGAGACGCATGCGGGTTTGATGCGGATCGCCGACGTCTGGGATACGCCGCGTCGGCAGGCGGTGCTGGCGGAAGTGTATCCGACGCTCAAGAAGATCAGCGTGGACTACGCGGTGATGGAGCCGGCGTCGCGAGATCCGGCGGTGACGGTGGCGGCCGTCCCCTTGACTATCCGGTGGCTCGACGTCGGTTCGTGGCCCACGCTGGCCCACACGCGTCCACGGGACGAAG
>JAJFUI010000301.1 GCA_021372555.1 Planctomycetaceae bacterium
AAACTCACGATGGCCGGGCGGCATCTTGTCGGCCCAAGCGTCGATCATGATGCCGACGGGATTGAAGGCCTCGCGGACGTACTCCTCGAAGAGCGGCTCGAACGTGAGGTTCTTGATGTCGATGAAATCGTCGCAGGTGGCACCGCCTTCGGGTCGCGGCTTGTCGCCGGGCCGCGAATAGCCGAGGCCGCAAAAGTGCATCACGCCGGCCACCTCGCGGTTGCATCGCCAGAACTCGGTCAGGGCCGCCACGCCCCGGGCATGGAACAGCCTGCGTTGGGCCACCGTCGAGTTCGGCCCGAGGCAGCCGTCGTACACCGGCTTGGTCAGGCACGTCGGGCTGCCGTCGCGCGTGAGCCACAGCCAGCAATACTCATTGACCAGAATCGCCCCAGGCGACTGCTTCTGCTCGTCGGTGAGCCAGGGAATCTTTGGGACGCCGGCCATGTCGCGGAAAAAGAACGTTTCGCCCTTCTCGTTCCACCAGCGGTTGAAGAAATAGGGGTGCGACTCCATGCAATCGGTCGGCTTGGGCGCGCCCTCGTAGCCGTTCTCCCAGGGGCGGTTCGAGAGGTCGAGGTGACGCACGGCCGCGATGGCCTTGCCCGTCTCCGCGGTCCAGCTCTCGTTCTGAGCGTCCCAAATCACCACGCAAGGGTGATTCCAACGGGCCCGCATCCACTCGATGTACTGCGGCGTGATCTTGTCGGCCGTGGGATGCTCCGGCGCGGCCCGGCCCTCGAGCCAAATCGGGAATTCGTCCTGGATCAGAAAGCCTTCCTCGTCGGCGATGTCGTACCAGAAGTCAGGCGGAAAGCTGATGCTGTAGCGGATCGAATTCCAGTGCATCGTCTTGTACTTCTGGTGAAGCTTCCGCACCCAATCCGGCCGCCACGGCAGGTCGCCCCGCTCGGCGTCCTCGAAGAAGCGATACGCAGTGACGTTGGTTCCTCGCAGATAATACGGCTTGCCGTTGAGGATCATCCGTCGCGTCTTTGGATCGCAAGAGAATGACCTCATGCCGAAGCGAGCAGTCAGCGCGTCGGCACCGGTGGCAACGTTCACCCCATAGAGGAACGGGTCCTCTGGCGACCAAAGCCGGCAATTGGGCAGCGGAATCGTTACGTCGATCTTCTTCATCTCGCCCGCCGCCAACCTGATCGTTGGCGCTTTGGTTGCACCGACGGCCTTGCCGCTTGCGGATTCGCTCACCTGAATATCGGCGACCATCTCGCACGGTTCGCGGCCGGCTTGGATTTCGGCCACGACGCGCACGGCCTTGTTCGGCAAATCGGGGACCGCCTGGATATTCGCCACGTAGGGCGCGCCGGTGAGAATCAGCTCGACGGAATCGAAGATGCCGGGCGTGAACAGACGCTTCTCGGTGTCCCAACCGCTTGGCACGCCGGGCGGCAGCGACTCGCGATCCGCGCCGACGCGAACCACCAGTTCGTTCTGCTGGCCGTCGCCTTTAAGGTACGGCGCGACATCGAGCAGCGTCGGGGTGAAACAAGAGTGGTGCGTGTCGAACGCGTGGCCGTTCAAAAAGACCTTCACACCCCACATCACTTTGTGGACGTTGAGCAGGGCGATTGACGGCACTGGCCCGTCAATCGTGAACGTGCGGCGATACCAGAACGCCTCGCGAAGCTTGCTCTTCGTGCCCACTTCCGTAAACGCCGGCTGCGCCATGTCCATCAAGCCGGGCACCGCCACCGTGTGCGCGAAGTGTTTCGGCATCGTTTCCATATTGCCCTGCTCAACCTGCCACGTTCCGTCGAGCGAAACGACGTGGCGGGGCGCGGTAGCTTCAGCAGCGAAGGCCATCGTTGCAGCCACCATGAAAATGGAGCCAGCGAGCCATCGGACGCCTGGCGAGACCGCCACACGCCGAAAGGAGCCGTTGCAGCGATCAATTGTACCGGTCGGAGCCATATAGGTGCGGCTTAGTGATATGCGCATCCGCCGTGCCACGCCGGCTGGTAGGCCAAGAACACAGCCAACGCGAGAGCCGCCGCAAGCAGCAACGTCCGCGCGGGCGTTCGTAATGCGACTGACCGATCGTTGCTGACAGGATCGCCTCGCCGCTGCGGCGTCTTCGTCGGCTTGGGCAAAAGTCGTTTGTGTCGAGCCATTCGCCCATTATATCGTGCATTGCTGCCTCATGCAGGTGCGTCGGGGGCGTCGGCGAGAGCCGCCGCCATGTATGGACAACGGATCTGAAACTGGGGAAGATAACCGCCGGAGAAATCGACCATTCGGGACAATTAGCGATGAAACAGGAAACTCGCAGATGCTTTTTGGCGAAAACGGCTGGCGCGGCAGCCATGGCTGCTGCGCCGGGCAATTGGCTCCTAGCGGCCACGGGCGCCGAGCAGTTCACCTTTGAGCCGGACAAGTGCATCATTCCCGCCCCGCGAGATCCGGCCCTCTGGCCCGCGTTTCGCGAAAAGCTTGCCCAATGGCGTGAAGCGACACGCCGCAAGCTAAAGTACGACGACTCGCTCTACCGCAAGTCGGAGTTCGCCTGGGCGTCGTCGTCGTTCGCCTGCTGCTTCCTGATGATGTGCGACGAGACGTTCTACAATCGCCGCACGGGTGCGTACCTGGTCGACGCGCTATTGGACGAGGGAAAGCGAGAGTTCGGCGGCTACGACAGCGTCGTCCTTTGGCACGCTTATCCGCGCATCGGGGCGGACGACCGCAACCAGTTCGATTTCTACCGCGACATGCCCGGCGGGCTGACGAAGCTGCACGATATCGTCGACCATCTCCATAAGGCTGGCGTGCGGGTTTATCTCGACTACAACCCTTGGGACACCGGCACACGCCGCGAAGGCCGTTCGGATCTCGATGCGCTCGGCCAGATGGTTCGCGTCTTGCAGATCGATGGGCTGTTTCTCGACACCATGTCGGAAGGCGCGGCCGCCGCCCGGGCCAAGTTGGATGCGGTGCGGCCGGGCGTCATTATGGAGGGCGAAGGAGCTGTGCCGCTGGAACGGATCGGTGAGCATCACGCCTCCTGGGCGCAATGGTTCGTCGATAGCGAGACACCCGGCGTGCTTCGGAACAAATGGTTCGAGCGCCGGCACATGCAGCATGAGATCAAACGCTGGGATCTCGACCACACCAGCGAACTGCACACGGCGTGGATGAACGGCAGCGGGATGATGATCTGGGAAAATGTCTTCGGATCCTGGGTGGGTTGGAGCCCGCGAGATCGCTCGATCCTCAGGTCAATGCTGCCGATTCAACGCCGCTACGCCAACCTGTTTGCCGGCGAGCGTTGGACGCCGCTCGTGCCCACAGAGCAGCCAGACGTTTTCGCCTCGCTGTGGGAGGCCGACGGCTTGCGCCTTTGGACGCTGGTCAACCGATCGCAGCGAACCGTGACAGGGCGGCTACTTAAGGTCGCTGCCGCGCCGGACCAAGCGTGCTACGATCTGATCTCCGGTCTGCCTGTGCAGCCGCGCGAGGCCGACGGCCATTTGCTGCTCGAAGGCCGGCTGCCGGCCCGTGGAATTGGTTGCTTCCTTGGTGCGGCAACAAATCATCGCGATAACGCAACTTTCGCCCAGTTTCTCGCCGAGCAGACAGCGATTGCCGCTCGGGCCAATTTCGATCCGACCTACCCGCGGCGCGTTACGCGATGGAAGACGCCGGAAAAGGCGGCGATGGCCGCGGCGGTTCCAGAAGGCATGATCGAGGTCCCGGCGGTCACCGTAGAATTGACCACGGACCTTCGCTATCGTGAGTGCGGCTGCTATGAGTCGTCGCCACCTTCGAAACATGCGTGCTTCGACCCGACCAAACTGGACGGACGGGAGTCGTTCCACCGCCGCGTGAAGCTTGAGCGGTTCGCCATGGACTTGACGCCGGTGACCAATGCCCAGTTCGCAAAGTTCCTAAACGCGTCTGGCTACAAGCCTGAGCATCAGGAGAACTTCCTGAAGCACTGGAACGCCGGCAAGCCGCCGGCCGGCAAGGAAGATCATCCGGTGGTGTACGTCGATCTGGACGATGCCCGGGCGTACGCTCGCTGGGCCGGCAAGCGGCTTCCGACCGAAGAGGAGTGGCAGTACGCCGCCCAAGGTGCTGACGGACGCAAGTATCCTTGGGGCAACGAAATGCAGGCCGGCCGCTGCAACGGCGGGCAGGCGGGCGGCGGCACCACGCCCGTGACTGCCTTCCCGCGGGGACGCTCGCCGTTCGGCTGTTACGACATGTGCGGGAACGTTTGGCACTGGACCGAAAGCGAGCGGACCGACGGACGGACGCGATTTTGCATGATCCGCGGCGGTTCGTTCTTCAAGGCCCAAGGCTCGGTCTGGTACATGGATGGGGGGCCGGTCCCAGCCGACTTCGCGGCGAAGTTCCTCTTGATGTGGCCAGGCCTCGATCGGTGCGCGACGATCGGGTTCCGTTGCGTCGCCGATCTGGCGACCGCGTAGGCTGCGAGAGGCGTCTGTCGCCCCAACATTGAAGTGCTAAGTGTCGACGGCACAAGTCTTTTCGTCGAATGGACCGCAAACGGCTCAGCCGGGGGGTGCAAGCCGGCGGTCGCTTTCGGTATGTTATGAAAGAAGCGCAGGACGTGGGATTCTGCCGTCTTGATGGAAAAAGACTATGTGTACGCTGGCTATTTTGTACCGCGTTGCCCGTGGTACGCCGATTTTGATCGCCGCCAACCGCGATGAGCGGTACGACCGGCCCACGCAGTACCCGAAAATCCAGTCGGGCACGCCGCGGGTGGTTTGCGGCATTGATCGTCGGGCCGGCGGGACCTGGCTGGGCGTCAACCAGCACGGCCTGTTCTGTGCCGTGGCCAACCGGCGGAAAATGCATCCGCCCATCGAGCCTCGGTCGCGCGGCCTGTTGTGCCGCGAGCTGCTCGAGCACAAAACGGCCAAGGAGGCAGCCAATTACGCCGCCAAGGAACTGGCAAAGGGGATTTACGCCGGGGCAAATTACGTTTGCGCCGATGGCAAGTATGCCGCCGTGGTTCATGGCGGTGACAAGATCGAAATCGTCGAGTTGACCCCAGGGCTGCACGTCGTGACCGGTGGCAACGTCGACGATCCGCGCGACCCGCGGCACGAGTTCGTCCGCCGGATGTTGACCCTGCACACATTGGACTCAGCCGTCACGTTTCTGGCTGTCGCCAGCCGGGTGTTTTCGCGCAAGGTCGATAGCGAGGGCCGCCGCGGCGTAGTGCTGGCGGGCCCCGACTCGGGCACCGTCTCCTCGACGCTGCTCTCCTTGCCGCGGAAGATTCAACACGCGGCCTATCAGTACGCCCCGGGTGCACCGAGCGACTGTGCCTACGACGACCTGTCGGCCCTGTTGCGGCAGGTGTTGTCGGCCGACCGAAGCCGCAAGGCCCGCGAGGCAAATGGCGACTCGCCGAAGCACGCCAGTCCGCCCAAGCCGAAAATGGCCGTCAAGGCCGGCGTAGGGGCCGAAACGGCGAAGAAGTCGAAATAAAGCCAACCGGCTGATCGCACACAATCGGGCCCAGTGTCACAGAGGGCGCAGCAAATGTTCTTAGCGATGCTCCGGCTGCCCCAACGAGGCGTTATTCACCAGGCCCCGGGGCAGCGCCCTTCTTGTTGCACACAAGTGCGAACGTTTTCGACCCGCAGGGTCGCTCGGTAGTAGCCCGGCGATTCATCGCCGGGTGGCGAGCGAGAAAAAGCCCCGTCGTCCCGTAGGGACGATTGAGAACACGGCCGCTTGTGCGATGTTCGCTACTTGTGCGCGCTGTTGGCGTCGCAACGCCCGCTGACCCACCGAACTGTCAATGAACTTCTCGTGGCAGCGCGGTCATTTCACACCGCGGAGCCCACAATCTCGCGTTTTCTTCCCGACTGGTGCGGAGAAATGTCATCCGTCATTTCTGTTGTCACGACGCGCTGGACCAGGACAGTCCTTGCTATTTAGACCTGGCGATCATCGTTATTCTCGGTCGATCCAGTATGCTATCGCATAGTGAACATCTCTGTTAGCAGATTCACCGGTGAAAAAGGTATCGGAATTGCAGACTGCGTCCAACCAAAGCCGAATGGCGTGTGCTTGACGATCCGAAAAACAGGCGACGGTTTCCTCCTTTTCTTGAGCTCGCTTGAGGGCCGACTCCCAATCGCCGGTCTTGCCACGCGGATCGCTGTACGGATAGGATCGAACATTAAGGAAGGCCACAACGAAGCTAAGTGCAGCGGAATCGTCAGCGGATAGCTCGTTCCATCGAAAGATGCCAATTAAGACGTAGGGCAACGCGCTTTTCAACGTTTCCCTGTCATAGCCGATAAGTTCCTGGCACACGAATTCAAAGTTCGTTTTATCGACGCGGAAATCTGATGTGCCAAAATGCTCAGTTAACTCGGTCTCGAACGCGGCGGCCAGCTCCCCGCAAATCGAATCGCGCACCTCATCGGCAATCCAAGATCTGTGATTCAAGCCAAAGCTCCGATCAAAAGTCACGCCTCTTATTGACCTTTGCGTGGCCAATGAACCGAGGCCGACCAACGGAAGGCCGAAAAATGGACCAAGCAGGTTGACTCACCGGCTCAACATCCAAGCAAACATCAATAGTTGTGGTTATGTCAGAGTCGCGAATCAA
>JAJFUI010000306.1 GCA_021372555.1 Planctomycetaceae bacterium
CCGCTCACCAGCAGGGCCAGGCAGACGGTATCCGCTCGGCCCGGCAGCAGCTCGTCGGTGACGTGGCAGACTGCCTCGCGGCTAATTAGGCCGTGGACCTTGCCGATCCCGCTGCACGGGATCACGAGCACGTTCGGTTTGTCGGAGTTGTTTTCCATCTTCGCAGGTCCAATATCTAAGCCGCCGCGACGATCATCTTTTTGACTTCCTCGACGTTCGGAACGCGACCGGCCGCCTTCACCTGGCCGTCGATGACCAGCCCCGGCGTCATAAGGATTTCGAACTCCATGATTTTTTGGATGTCCTGCACCTTTTCGACCTGGGCGTCCACGCCCGTCTCTTTGACCGCCTTCGTGACGATGTCATGCAGGGTCTTGCACTTCGCACAGCCGGTTCCAAGCACTTGAATGAGCATATCGGTCACTCCTCAATAGAGATTTCTGGTTCAACGACGATTTCCGATTTCACGGAATTGGCCACGAGACTGTACTTCTGAGCGGATTGGAGGGCGCGTCGCACGCGGGCCTCCACGACGTCCGGGGCGGCGCCGTCGGCCGCCACGCGGATCAACGGGCGGAATTGGAGACGCGTGAAGATTTCGGTGCGGTCCAACTCAATGAGTTTTGTCCCTTCGGTGCGGCACTCGTAGGAAAGCAGATGGAGCTTGAACCGTTCGGCCGCCCAGAGGAACATCATCATGACGCATGTGTTGGCGGCGGCGACGAAGGCGTCCTCGGGCGTAAAGACGCCGGGGTGGCCGTGGGCGTCAGGCGGAGCGGAGAAGTCCATCTCGGGACCATTGCCCATCGCCACGTGGCCCCAGTGCTCGCCTTTCCATCGAACAGTCGTGTGGTATGTCGCAGTTTGGGCCATTAACCGTTCAACTCCTGTTGGGCCTGCGACCGCATCGCCGCGAGGTAGGCATCGGGGGCGAGCAATTTGGTGCGGTCGCTGTCCCAGTCGATCGGCTCGATTAGCGCGAGCCAACCTTTGTCGTAGGGCGAGTCGTTGATTCGCTCCGGGTTGCTCTCCAAGTCCGCGTTGATTTCCACCACGGTTCCCGCCACCGGCGAAAACACGCTCACGTTGGCTTTGATGGTCTCGATTTCGGCAAGCTCTTCGCCGGCGGCGATTGTCGTACCGACCGGCTTGAGGTGGGCAAAAGCGACGTCGCCGTTGCGCTGCTGAACATAGTCGGTCAGCCCGACGCGCACTTTCCCGCCTTCCGATTGCGCCCAGACGCCGTCGGGGCTATATAGGCGATCGGTGGCCACGCGGAAGACGAACTTATCGACCGTCGTTTCAAGGTATTCTGGCACGGCGTCTCCTTAACGGTTCGTTGGTGGCAGGCCCGAACAGCAGCACGCGCCGGGTTGCGGGCCAGGATCGCGGGCGGCGGCCAACTGCTCGCCCGCCGTTCTCAGTGTTTGCTCGGCGATTTGCTCCTTGACCCGGCGGGCGGTGGCTACCGCCTGGGCGATGTCGCCGCGAGGGACGCCGTGGGTGAGGGCCTCGCGCAGATGGTGTTTGAAGGAGGAGTCGGCGTTGCAGGCGATGGCCGCTGCGATGGCCACCAGCTCTTCGACTGCACTGGTATACAGGCTGGGTGATTCGTCTGCGGGCGACATGTCAACTATTTCGGTTCGGGGCTTGCGTTACGGATGATCCGGCTGTGCTGGGAGACGCGAAGTATCGCCGCTGGAAGTACAGGGCGACATTGACGAGCCCAATCAGCACCGGCACTTCGACCAAGGGACCGATCACCGCGGCGAAGGCAGCGCCGGAGCTGATTCCGAAGACGGCCACCGCCACGGCGATCGCGAGTTCGAAGTTGTTGCTGGCGGCAGTGAACGATAGCGTGGCGGTCTTGGCGTAGTCCGCCCCGGCCTTCTTGCCCATGTAGAAGCTGACGAGGAACATCACGACGAAGTAGATCAGAAGCGGCACGGCCACGATCAGGACGTCCATCGGCCGCTCGACGATCTTCTTGCCCTGCAGGCTGAACATCACGACGATGGTGAACAGCAGGGCGATCAGCGTGATCGGGCTGATTTTGGGGATGAACTTCGTCTCGTACCAGTTTTTTCCTTTCGCTTTGACCAGCACGAGCCGAGTGAGCATGCCGGCGATAAACGGGATGCCAAGATAGATGAAGACGCTTCGGGCGATGTTGCCCATCGTGACCTTGGACAGGTCGATATCGCCGAGTTGGATGCCCAGCAACGGCGGCAGCACTTTGATGAAGAGCCACGCGAAGATACTGTAAAATAGCACCTGGAAGATGCTGTTGAATGCGACCAGGCCAGCACAGTATTCCGTGTCCCCTTTGGCCAGGTCGTTCCACACGATCACCATGGCGATGCACCGGGCCAACCCGATCATGATCAGGCCGACCATGTATTCGGGATAGCCGCGCAGCAGCAAGATGGCCAACACGAACATCAAGATCGGCCCGACGACCCAGTTTTGCACGAGCGACAACCCCAGCACTTTCCAATCGCGGAAGACATCGCCCAACTCCTCGTATTTCACCTTGGCCAGCGGCGGGTACATCATCAGAATCAGCCCGAGCGCGATGGGCAGACTCGTGGTCGTGTCGATCTTGAAGCTGTCGATCAACGCGGCGACGCCGGGCGCAAACCGCCCCAGCCCAACGCCCACGGCCATCGCAAGGAAGATCCAGAGGGTGAGGTAGCGGTCGAGAAAGGAGAGCCGGCCGCTGCGGACGGTGGTCTTGCTCATATTCGAAGAAGCCTGTTGCATGTTC
>JAJFUI010000338.1 GCA_021372555.1 Planctomycetaceae bacterium
GGCCGGCGACTGACACTTATGCTCCGGGCATTCGGGTCCGATCATCACCACACCGTCTTGCCAGCCGACTTCGGCGTGGACCGTCCGGCCATCAGGCCCCGGCATGGCGAAGCGCTTCTCGAAGCCGAACGCCTTTTCATAGAACGTCGCCGCGCGATCGGCGTCCTTGACAGTGAGACACGGCGTCAGCCACGGCATGTTGGCCGGCTTGGCAGGGCGAGTGGGCATGGTCGACGGTCCTTGGGAAAGAGGATTTGGACGAAGGCTGTGCAATTATTTGCGAACTGCGTGCGGGGTCAATGGCCCTGCCAGCGGCGGTTATGGGCACCCCCTTTCGTTCCCCGGAGCGGAGCCTATATGGTGAATCCGGCCTTAGGTATGATCGTTGACTTCAGTGCGTCGCGTCATATAATCCCATGCCAAAGAGGGAGTGCCTCCCGCGGGTGCATCGTGGGCGTCACGTCAGACGGGTCTCTGGCTCCCATCGTTTTTCGGAGTACGGGCGACGTCCACTGTGCGAGATGGTGGGCGTATCTCCGTCCCTTGAATCGGCCATGGGACCACATCACCTGCTGGGGGTTCTCTTCCAAGAGCAGATAACATGCCTGAGTCCATCGGCATCGCCGCCATCGCTGTCTACGAGCCCCCTTGGCAACTCAGCAATGATTGGTTTGGTGTAAATCTCCCTCGCAAGTTCGTCCAGCACACGGGAATTGAGTCGCGTTGCATTTCGGACGAAGACGAGATCGCGATGGCCGTTCGGGCAAGCGAGACCCTGCGGCGCGAGATGGACGTTGACCTGAGGGATTGCGCCGGCGTGGTTCTTGCATCCCCTTCGTTGATCCCCGTTACCATCGCCGGTAAGTACCTCGACAGGTCCCTGGTCGGCAGGGAAAGGCCCAATTACGTTGCCCAGCAGTTCGCGGGCCGTCTGGGGATTGGCCCCGATCGGGCCGTGGGAATCAACTGGTTCTGCAGCGGCTATGCGAAGGCCCTGTCGGTGGCTCTATCGCTTATCAACCGCCAGACGCTCCCAAAGATCAGCCTGGGACCAGAGCAGTTCCTGCTCGTCGTCACGACCAGCCGCATTAGCCGGATATTGGACTATGCGTGCATGCAGACGGCCCCCTTGTTCGGCGACATGGCTACCCTGACTGTCCTGGCGAAGGCGGACAGCCGGAAGTATCCGGCCCGTTTCATCGTACTGGGCGCGAAGGCTGAGATGGTGCCGGCAGATGCCGTGTTGTTCGACTTCCACTTGCGGCAAAACGTGCTGGTGCCGACGCGCGATGGCCGCTCCGATCATGAGCCCCAGCGTGTGGTGTTCTCCCTGAACGGTATGGGGATCGGCGATGCCGCGCCACGCGCCATGGCCAACGCGACGGGCGACCTCCTTCACGCAACGGGCGTGCGCCCCGAAGAGGTGCGATTCGTGGTTCCGCATCAGGCGGGGTCGGCCATTGTGCGCTTCGCGGCGATGAAGTTGGAAGAAATTGGAGTGCGCGCCGACGTCATTAACGGCCTCACGAGCCAGGTGGGCAACGTCAGTTCCTGCTCGCTCCCCTACGCATTGAAGCAAGCATGGCACGTCCTCGACGGGACCATCGCCTGTCCATCCGCAGGCGTGGGCCGTCCCGGCAAGGCCAAGGTCTCGCAGGGGTGCATTCTTTTGCGCGCAACGCAACCTGATAGCGGTAGTTGCAGAAAACTGGGAGCGAACCGGTGGAACTGAAGCACTCCCCGCCGCCGAAGACCATCAGGCGGGTGGCAATCGTCGGCGCCGGCATGATGGGTGCGGCAATCGCGGCTGCCAACGTCCGGCGGAACGTGCCTGTCCTGTTGGCCGATTCCGATCCGCAAGCCCTTGCGACTGCGGCCAAGCGAATCGCTGAGGAACTGGCCGACATCGGCGAACCTCCTTCCCCGCAGGTCGTGGAATCCGTTCGCCGATTCGTTGCCGTCAGCCCGGATGATGCCCAACTTGGGGACTGCGACCTGCTGCTGGAATCGATCGTCGAATCGGAGCCTGTAAAGCAACAACTCTACGCTCGCATCGAGCCGCACCTGGCCCCGTCAGCCATTTGGGCATCGAACACGTCGACGATCCCCATCGGGCGTCTGTCCGCGAAGTTGGCCGACGGCCGACGATTCCTGGGCCTGCATTTCTTTCATCCTGTGCGCGAGCGGCCGTTGGTCGAGGTCATCCGTGGCCCGCAGACCGACGAGCCAACGATTACAACCGCCACCGCCTATGTCAGGTCGATCGGCAAGACCCCCTTGACGGTTGGCGACCAGCCGGGATTTCTGGCGAATCGGCTCTTATTCCCCTATCTGACGGAGGCCTTCGAGTTGCTGCTCGACGGCGTCGGCCTGGCTGACATCGAGCTCGCTGCCACAGGGTTCGGCATGGCCCTTGGGCCATTGCGACTCATTGACGAGATCGGCATGGACACGGTCTTCTCGAGCGGCCGCGTCCTTTTGAAGGCGTTTCCCGACCGGATCAATCCCTCTCCCATTATGGTCGCAATGTACAAAGCAGGCCGGTTGGGTCGAAAAACGGGTGCGGGATTCTTCGCCTATCCTCCGGGCCTTGGCCCAGCGGAACCGGGCCGGCGAGACCCGGCCGTCAACCGCCTGATCACCGCCTGGATCCGGCAGCCGCGTGCCGTTCCCGCCGATCACATTCTTGCCCGACTCCTCCTTTCGATGTTTCAAGAGGCAACGCTGATCCTCGAAGAGCGGCAAGTTCGCGACCCCCGGACGATCGACTTAGCCGTCGTGTCGGGGCTGGGGTTTCCGGCCGCGCGGGGTGGGCTGCTGCGCTGGGCCGATGCCCTCGGGACAAAACAGATCCTGGCCATGCTCGAGGAACTCTCGCCGCTTGGACCGCGATTTGCGCCCACCGCCCTGCTGCGCAAGATGGCCGCGAAATCGCAACCGTTCTACCCCTAATCGAATATGCACCGGGTGCCACTGCTGGCTCGCCCCGGACAAGCCTGCATTGGCACCCGTGCGGTGAAAGCCAATGTCGGAATTCGTCCCCTCGCCCACGGGAGTGGATTAGGGTGAGGGCCGCGCAGATCGGGGCGGTTGACTGGAACTGGTCGAGTGCGCCGAGTGCCCGATTCTATCTGGTCGATCCAGCACGATGTCCTGCCGGCTGACTGGCTCAACGAGCCGTCTTAGCCCGTTATGAACCGGCACTCTGAGCAAGCCAGCAGTGGGTGCCCTGCGTGCCGGAGCCGTTCGCGTTTTTCAATAGTTGGCCGAAGGATGCCGACCTTCCTAAAGCAACGGGACGGATACCTCGGCTTCTTCTTCCACAGCCGATAGGCTTTTCTGGCCCGTTGCCGAACGTCGGGCGGCAAGCGGGAGTAGGATCGCTAGAAGTCAGTTGTCGTCGAGGACTTCATCAAGAGGTTTCGTTCGACCGGTGGCGATATCGTCGCGGGCGAGGGCGATCGCGCTCTGCAACCGGCCGCCGGGCTGGCGGTCGCACTGCATCTCACGGTCCCACTCGTCTGACTGCTGAAGCTCGTACTCGGCCAGCCAAGCCAAGAACTCGTCGAGGTCGCTCTTGGGCAACGCCCGGACTTGGTCGACGATCTTTTCGACGGCGATAGTCATGACGCTTTTATCGTAGCGCAGACGCATAAAAGGGACGTCCGCAAGCGACAAGCGACCGTGCCACAACAATTCTTCGCTATGGCTCAGAATGACCGCTGGCGGCGGGTTTGCGGTCCTCCGGTCGGCAAAGCCCCAACTTGACCGAGGGGGTATTTGCGGCTAAGATGGAGAGCTAAAATCCGACCGAGGCTTACCACTGTGAAACCTAGTTCCGAAATGCGCGATACCGACTCCGGTAGCTTGGGAAGCGAATCCCCGGCCACCAAGTCAGGTGTGGACCAGGAGCGGATCGCCCGTGCTGTCCGCGAGATCCTGCTGGCGATCGGCGAAGATCCCGACCGGGAGGGGCTGTGCGAAACGCCCGCCCGCGTTGGCCGGATGTATGCGGAACTCTTCGGGGGCCTGCACCAAGACCCGCGTCGCCACCTTCGGAAGTTCTTCACCGAGACCTGCGACGAGGTGGTGCTGGTTCGCGACATCAGTTTCAACAGCATGTGCGAGCACCACATGCTGCCGTTCATGGGCACCGCGCATGTCGCGTACCTGCCAGGCGAGCGCGTCATCGGATTAAGCAAGCTTGCGCGGGTCGTGGAGGAAGTCGCGAGGCGTCCGCAGGTCCAGGAGCGGATGACCGAGGAGATCGCCAATTTGTTGGTGGAAGAACTGCACGCCAAGGGAGTGGCTGTGATCGTTGAGGCCGTTCACACGTGCATGACGATCCGCGGAGTTCGCAAGCCGGGTTCGGTTTGCGTTACGTCCGCAATGAAGGGCAGCTTCCGCAACAAGGCGTCGACCCGCGCCGAGTTGATGACGTTGATTTATGGGAACCGACGGTAGCCGTTGGGACCCGGCCGTTGATGTGGCGGAGCACTTTGCCACCCCAACCAGGCACGCGGCGAGACCAGGAAACCAGCGTCGGAACCAGCGGGCATGAGCCAATTGGATCAACAGCGGCAGCGCATCCAAGACGATCTTCGCGGGCTGGTCGCCGGCGAGGTTCGTTGCGATGACGTCTTTCGCCGGCTCTGGGCCAGCGATGCCAGCATTTACGAGATCCAGCCGCTGGGGGTTGTGCGGCCGCGTTCCACCGTCGACGTCGCCTCGTGCGTTCGCTATGCCGCGGAGCGCAACATCTCTATCCATGCCCGAGGCGCGGGAACCGGCGTAGCCGGCGAATCGCTGGGGGCCGGGCTCGTGCTCGACTTTTCCACGCATTTCCACCGCATTATTCGGATCGACCCGGGTTGCGTTCGTGTGCAGCCCGGCGTCGTCTATGGGCGGCTCAACGCGCAGTTGCGGAAAATGGGCTGCGTCTTTGGCCCCGATCCTGCCGCCCGCAATGTGACCACGCTTGGCAGCATGATCAGCGTCGACGCTGCCGGCAGCCGCTGGCTCAAGTACGGCTCGACTCGCCGCCATGTGCAAAGCCTCCAGGTTGTGCTGGCCGACGGCGCTGTCCTCGAACTCGGTCGCGAGCCGCTGGTTGACGGTCAAAGCACCAGTACGATTCCCCAGAAAAGAGACCTGGTCGATCGCCTTGCCGCGGTGCTTCGGCAGCGAGCCGAACTGATCAATCAGCACCGGCCGCGAAGCCCACAAGACCATTGCGGTTACCACTTGGAAGGCGTGCTTACCGACACACATCTGGACGTCGTCCGCCTGCTGGTTGGTTCCGAGGGAACGCTAGCCCTGGTGACCGAAGCCACGTTGGCGACCCAGCCGCTGCCGTTGTGTCGCGGCGTGGCCTTGCTCCTGTTGGACAGTGTGGAAAAAGCTGCCCGCGCCGTGCTCGATATTTTGCCTCATCGGCCGGTGGCCTGCGATCTGGTTGATCGTCGCCATCTCAGCTTGTGCCGAGCGGCCGATGCTCGCTTCGAGCGATTGATCCCCGCCGAGACGGAAGCGGTTCTTTTGGTGGAAGTTGATGGCGATGATCCGACCGAAGTTCGGGAACGGCTGCATCGACTGATCGAAGAAATGTGGCAGCAGAAGCATGTGATTTTCGGCGCTCGGCAAGCCTTTGCGGGGCGCATTGGGACTCTACACCGACGCGACGACGGCCAGCGTCAAGAAGATGAGCAGGTGGAATTGTTCTGGCGGTTGATCGACAAGGTGCAGCCGATGTTATACCGCGTCGCAGGGTCTGGCCGCGCCGTGCCCGTCGTCGAGGACATGGCCGTCTCGCCGGAACTGTTGCCCGACTTCCTTGTGCGGATGCAGAATGTCTTGAAGCGGAATCAGGTCACCGCCTCGCTGTACTGCCATGCCGGTCAGGGACAGTTGCACGTTCAGCCCTTCTTGGATCTCGACGCGCCCGAAGACGTGCAGAGAATGCGGCAGTTGGCTGACGAGCTGTACCAGGAAGTGTTTGCCGTCGGTGGCAGCATCAGTGGCGAGCACGCCTGCGGGCTTAGTCGCACGGCGTACGTTCGCCGCCAGGTCGGTCCGCTGTTCGACGTCTTCGTCGAGATCAAGAAGATTTTCGATCCGCAAAACATCCTGAACCCCGGCAAGATCCTTGGGGACGATCCGGAGGCGATGCTCGCCCATCTGCGACCGCCGATCGGCGCGCCGCTCAGTGCAAGCGACGCTGAGGAACCGCCAGCCGTGGAATCGTCGTTGGCAAGCGCCGCGACCTCGCCGCCCGCCGAGAACGCGTCAGACCCCGTTGCCGACGGATCTTCAGTCGCGGAGGCGACGGACGAAGGGACGCCAGCGCTACGCAACCTGGTTGAATTGCAGTTGGATTGGGAGCCATCGCGGGTGAGCGATGCGGTCGAGGCCTGCAACCGCTGTGGCGAGTGCCGCACTCAGGCGTCGGATTCTCGGATGTGCCCGATCTTTCGCTTCCTCCCCGGCGAAGAGGCGTCGCCCAGAGCCAAGGCGAATCTGGTACGCGGTCTGCTGACCGGCACGCTCGATCTGAGCATGGTCACCAGTGACGAATTCAAGGCGGTGGCGGACCTCTGCGTGCATTGCCACAGTTGCCGGCTCGAGTGTCCCGCTGGCGTCGACATTCCACGGCTGATGCGCGAGTGCAAAGGCGCTTATGTCGCGGCGAACAGCCGCTCGCTGGGCGACTGGGCGATGACCCGGCTCGATCTGCTTGGCGCCGTCGGCGGGCTGATCGCCCCAGCGGCCAACTGGGCCACCACCAACCGCCAGATGCGCTGGTTGTTGGAAAAGACGCTGGGCATCGCCAAGGGGCGAAAGCTGCCACGCGTCGCCTCTCGGAGCTTCGTCCGCTGGGCCGCCCGCCATCGACTAACGCGTCCGTCTCGCCGAGGCGCGCAAAAAGTCCTCTATTTCGTCGACGTGTACGCGAATTACTTCGACCCGCAGCTCGGTGCGGCGACCGTCGCCGTCCTCGAGCACAACGGCATCAGCGTCTACGTGCCTCAGGACCAGAAGCAGGCCGGCATGGCATCGATTGCCTCAGGCGCTCTGGACCATGCTCGCCGGCTGGCCGCGCACAATGTCGCGTTGCTGGCGGAAGCTGTCCGCCAGGGCTACCACATTGTAGCCACCGAGCCCGCTGCGGCGCTTTGTCTCCGCCACGAGTATCTCCAACTCATCGACGATGATGATGCGAGGCTCGTCTCGGCCAATAGCAGCGACGCCGGCAGCTTCCTCTGGAAAATGCATACCCTTGGCCAGTTGCAGCTCGATCTGCGGCCGCTCAACCTGACGGTCGGCTATCACATGCCATGCCATCTTCGAGCCTTACAGGTGGGCAGTCCCGGCGAGAATTTGCTGGGCCTTATTCCCGGCCTCCGATTGCATCGCTTGGAAGCCGGCTGTTCGGGCATGGCTGGAACCTTTGGCCTCCAACGCACCCACTTTCGCAGCAGCCTGCGAGCCGGCCGCCGGCTCATGGCGCGGCTCCGCGATCCCGATTTGCAGGCAGGCGCCACCGAGTGCAGCGCGTGCAAGATGCAGATGGAGCAAGGCACCACCAAGTCGACGTTGCACCCGATGAAACTGCTGGCCCTTTCTTACGGCCTGATGCCCCAGGTGGCCAAGCTGCTCACGGCGCATTGACCGCCCATAGCGCGACAACTGTTCCACCGTCCACTAACCACCACCCACTTCTTACTCCATGCCCCGCCCTTGGTATCGCGACGGTCTCCGTTTTTCCTGCACTGGCTGCGGCGATTGCTGCAGCGGCGAGCCCGGCTACGTCTGGGTCAACCGAGCTGAGATCAAGGCGCTCGCTACGGCGATGGGGCTCGACGCGGCCGAGTTTGAACGCCGATGCGTTCGAACAGTGGGGACGCACAAAAGCCTTATCGAGCGGCCCGGTGGCGACTGCGTTCTGCTGGATGCCAAAAGCCGGCGGTGCCAGGTTTACGATGCGCGTCCCCGCCAGTGCCGGACGTGGCCTTTTTGGCCATCCAATCTCGTCTCGCGAGCCGCTTGGCTAGAGACATGCGACCGCTGCCGCGGCTGCAACCACGGTAGCCTGGTCCCGCTGGAAACCATTGCCGACCAGATGAAGCAGACGGAAGAATAGGCGATCGGTCATCTTTCCGAGCAGGCAATCGTCGCCGGGATTTCTCTTAGCCTCAGGGAATGCCAAGGGGCAGTGACGCCGAGCGGGATCGCACCGTCGCGGACCATTGCCTGCGTTTGAGGCTTACCCCAAGGCTGCCCTTGGCAGTTGACGCGGTGGCTTTCGTCAGCAGCGCCTCGCGAAAAACGCGATGATATCCGTTGATCCTGGATTGTGGGGGCCGGGTCAGGCCAGCGGTCCCCTCGAAGGACGCTTCGGGTCGGTAGCCGCTGCATTGCCGCCATGTTGTGGTCTTCCTATTATTCAACTAGAGCTTAGGTGAATCGGCTGCCCGGCGCGGCGACCGAGGCGGCTTCGGTTTTTGGCGTGCCGGCGCGGTTGGCGTGGGTCCGTTTGGCAAAACCCGCGATTGGATCGAAGAGGGGGTCACTTCCATGGATACGATAGAAACGAGAGGAAACACCCAGTATGGGCAGACGGTGGAGCCCGCCGAAGCCCAACGGCCTACGGAGCGCCGTTCCTGGGGAACGGAGACCGAGCCTATGCGGCCGGGCCGAGGGGGCATGCGAGTCGCTGGCAGCGGCTCGATCGTGGAGATCATTGGCGGGCTTGCAGCCACCGTGCTCGGCATTGTCGCCGTGTCGCAGGTCGAGCCGGCCTACACGGCATCGGTGGCTTGCCTCATCATCGGGGTGACGCTGCTGATTAGCGGTGCTGCTGTTGCCTTCGGGTTTCGGAATGCGGTGGGAGAAATGACCACCGGTCGCGGTGCGCCTATGCGGTTGGGCATCGGCGTAACCACCAAGCTTCTCGCCGGCCTGGCAGGAATCGTGCTCGGCATCGTCGCGCTCAGCACGCTGGTCACATGGACGCTGCTTGCGATCTCGGCGCTTGTGTTCGGTGCAGCGCTGCTGATTACGAGCGACCTGGCGATGAGGGCCAACTACGTCGGCGAGCCGAGCCAAGGTTCCGCGTTCACGGCTGGTCGAGGGGCGGTTTTCGTGGCGGCCGGCCTGCAAATCGCTGTGGGCCTGGTGACATTGCTGTTCGGCCTGCTCGCCCTGGTAGGCATCAGAACGGTCCTACTCAGCGAGATCGCCATGCTGATTGTCGGCGTGTCTATCTTTGTGACCGGCTGCGCGGTCGCGTGGAGAATGATGGGCGCGCGCGGACGCTAGAGCTTTCAGCGTAAAACGTGAAGCGGGTGCCATGGCCACGCGCGGGGTTGCGTGGCCATGCGTGTTAAGAGGAGCGGACGCGCGTGAGACGCGTTAGTGAAGCAAGCCGGGCGGCGGTGTGAAATCGCCCGGATTGCGAGCTATGGGTCCGCCGCCGGGCGGTTCCGGCTTCGCATCGGTTCCCTTGGGCTTATCGATCGCAGCGACGCGCTGTTCGACTCTCGATCGGTATGCCAGGGCCTCTTCGAGCGAGATCAGGTTGTCGCCGTTGAGATCGCACGCGCTTTCTTGGTCGTTGTAGATGGCGTTGTCAGACAGTTCGTTGACGTGCGAGTACCAGCAGATAAAGGGCACAGCAACGAGCCCACCGCCCGATGTTTCCTTATGGGCCTGTAGCTGGTGGACGCCCGCCTCGAATACGGTCTTCGCCTGCTCGGACTCGAAACGGACCGGGTGAATCGGCTCTTTCTCACGGACCACGTGCGTGGAGTGCCTGACGAACAGACACCCCGACAGTGCGCACGCCAGGAAGGCGCAGATTGCCATGCAGAGTCGCGAGCAATAGACGGGCGCCATCGCCGAGCTCCTGAGAGGTGGCGGGATGATACCCATCCGGCCGGTGGCCGTCAACAGCGGCTCGATAAGATGGCGGCATGCGGCGGACCGCTGGCCAGCCACAAGCCAGGGCCGCCGCATGCCAACGTCACCGGTCAGCGCAACTCCTTGCCGATCATCTGCTTCATGCGCTCGCAGGCCTGCTGGTCTTGGCGTTTCATCATCCGCCAGAAGTCTTGGAGTTCCGGATTCCCGTCAGCGTTGGCAATGTACTGATCGTAACGCCAGACGGTGTTGATTCGGGCGCTAAAGACCTGGACCAGGTCGTGCAAGCTGTTTGCGACCGGGCAAGTCTCGCCAATATGCTCCATCTGTCTTTCCGCGGCCAATGGCATGGCATTCTCCTTTTTGAAAATGACAAAGCGGCGGGCAAGCCCCGTTTTGGCGTCCTTGCCCGCCGACGCGACAGCATAACCATATTTGGCGGCCTGGCAGCCGACCATCGGGGATCTGCCCCGCGTCCCCTAAGCATCTTCAGCCGGCGGCTCCATCACTTGGTCGTCGTTGGCCGTCCCGCGGTGCTGGGACCTTCCTTTTGCATGGCATCGGCCACCTTATTCTTCAGATCCGGCTGCACGGCCACTGCCTGGTCGAAGTCTCTTTTGGCCGCGTCTTTGTTGCCTTGCTTGAGCGCGACAAGCCCCCGGCCATACAGGGCGTTAGCGTAGTGGGGCTGGATAGCCAGCACCTTGTTGAAATCCTCCGTTGCAGCATTCAGGTCGTTGACGGCCACTTCGGCCAACCCGCGTTGCACGCGGCACCAACTCTCGTCGACCCAGTTCTTGGGCTTCACGGTCAGCGCCGTCGTGAAGTCGGCGATTGCGCCACCGAAGTCACCCAGCAGCCGCTTGGTTTCGCCGCGGCCCTCCAACCCGTTGGCGTCCTTCGGCAGGATTTCGAGCCCCTTGTCGTAGTCGGCCAGGGCGTTTTGCAACTGGTTATCCCAACGGTACTCGCGTGCGCGATCGATGAGATAGACGCCGCTTTTCGGGTTCAATTCGATCGCCTTGCTGAAGTCGACGATAGCGTCCTTGCGGTCTCCCTTGTCCGAATAGCAGAGCGCGCGGTCGTAGTAATATCCCGCGTTATTCCCGTCGATTTCGATCGCCTTGTTGATGTCGGCGATGGCGCCGGAGACAAAGTTCAGACGTCGCCGCAGCCAGCCGCGATTGTCATAGGCGCTGGCGTAATACGGGTTCAGCTCGATGGCCCTGCTGTAGTCGGCGTCCGCGTCGCGGTTCATGCCGAGGTCGGCCCGGGCGTTGCCGCGACGGTTGTGGGCTTCCGCATTGCTCGGTTCCATCTGGATCACGACGGTGAAGTCCTTTTCCGCGCCTGCCTTGTCGTTGTTGGCGTAGCGGTCGATGCCGCGGTTCATATATTCCTGCGCGGTCGTTGGCTCTTGCGCCTGCGCGGCGCAGGCCCAAACCACCAATGCTGACGCCGCCACGCACGCGGAAAATCTTGCAAACTTACGCATGGCACAGTCCTTTCCGAGGGAAGGTTGAAGTCTAGTCGTTTCGGATGAATGGTAGCGCGGCGACGCCCCTTTTCAACGTCGGGGGATTTCCTACCACTCGGAGAAATCAGCGGCCAACTCGGTCCTGCTAGCGGTCCACCTGAAACCCGACGGCCCGGCCGAGCCGGTTCCGCAGTGGGGGCGTCACTCGGCTTGACGGTAGGGCGGAGCATTGTTAGCCTGAGTTACATGGCTATTAACGATTCCTCATCCGACGTACGCCGCCCCCCGACCGTTGTCGTTACTGGCGCTTCCAGCGGGATTGGCAAAGCATGTGCCCTGGAATTGGATCGCCGTGGGTGGCATGTCTACGCTGGCGTTCGCTCCGAGCAGGCGGCGCGGCAACTTTCCTCTGAGGCCTCGGACCGACTGACGCCGCTGACGATCGACGTCACCGATGCCGGCCAGATCGCCGCAGCGGCCGAGACCGTTGCTCGCGGCGTTGGCGACGCGGGCCTCGACGCCCTAATCAACAACGCGGGCATTGCCTTGTCGGGCCCGGTGGAACTGGTCCCCATTGATGCGTGGCGGCGCCAGTTCGAGGTCAACGTGATCGGGCACGTTGCTGTCACTCAGGCGTTCTTGCCCTTGCTGCGGAAGGCCCCAGGCCGCGTCGTCAACATTAGCTCCGTAAACGGTGGCTTGGCAGCGCCCTACATGGCTCCCTACTCCGCCTCGAAGTTCGCGATCGAAGCGATTACCGACGCCCTTCGAATCGAGCTTCGCGGGTTTGGCATCCGCGTTGCTGCCGTCGAGCCTGGTCCCATCGATACGCCCATTTGGGACAAGTCCGTGGGCGTAGCGGATCAGATGTCCGAGGATGTGGATCCAGCCGCGTTGGCCCTATACGGCGACGACCTGAACGCGATGCGTGCGGTGGTTGCCAAGTCGGCCCGCACGGCGTCCCCCGTGCAGCGAGTCGTGCGAGCCGTCGTGCACGCTCTGACTGCGGAACGCCCAAAGACGAGATATTTCATCGGTATGCAGGCCCGCATGCCCTTCAAAATCCTCAAAATGATCCCCGATCGCCTCCGCGATTGGCTGATTCGCAAGGTCGTCGGCATGCGGTGAACGGCCGCAGCCCCTTGCGGACGGCCCCGCCGAAGGCGAAACTGATGGGCAGTTTCGGCGTACTGGCGTCGATCACCGGCGTCACTGGCCGTTGGCAACGGAAGGCCCCGCGACCGTGTTTGCGAGGACGGCTCCCATCGATCAACACGCATTCCAAGGATAACTCGCATGGCAACACAAACCGGAGTTGGCGCCTCGTTCACAAGTCGCCTGGTCGGATCGCTTCCCAAGGTTGGCATTCGGCCGGCAATCGACGGTCGCAGAAAGGGGGTCCGCGAGTCGCTTGAGGCTCAGACGATGGGCATGGCCCGGGCGGCGGCTGCCCTGATCGAGCAAAACGTCCGACACATCTGCGGCGCGCCGGTCGAGTGCGTGATCGCCGACACCTGCATTGGTGGTGTCGCCGAGGCCGCCCGCGCAGCCGAGAAGTTCGCCCGCGAAGGCGTTGGCGTTTCGCTGACCGTCTCGCCGTGCTGGTGCTACGGCTCGGAGACGATGGACATGGAACCGTTGTCGCCGAAGGCCGTCTGGGGTTTCAACGGCACAGAGCGCCCGGGCGCGGTTTACCTGGCCGCTGTGCTCGCCGGTCACAACCAAAAGGGGCTCCCGGCGTTCGGCATTTATGGCCGCGACGTCCTGGACCGCGACGACACCGAGATCCCCGCCGATGTCCGCGAAAAGATCCTGCGATTCGTCCGCGCCGCAGTGGCCGCCGCGACGATGCGCGGCAAGTCCTATCTTTCGTTGGGCAATGTTTCGATGGGCATCGCCGGTTCCACGATCAGCCATGACTTTTTCGAGCATTGGCTTGGCATGCGGGTCGAGACGGTCGACATGATCGAGTTCGTCCGCCGCATCGAGCGCAATATTGTCGACCCGGAGGAGTTCAAACGCGCCCTGGCCTGGACCAAAGCCAACTGCAAGCAGGGCGAGGACCACAACTCGCCGGCGAACCGACTGACGCCCGCCGAGCAAGAGCGCGTGTGGGAGTGGTGCGTGAAGATGACGATGATCGCCCGCGACCTCATGGTCGGCAACCCGCGTCTGGCCGAGCTTGGTTTCGGCGAAGAGGCGCTCGGGCGGAACGCCATTGCCGCCGGCTTCCAGGGTCAACGGCAGTGGACCGATCACCTGCCCAATGGCGATTTCATGGAGGCGATCCTCAATTCGTCTTTCGATTGGAACGGCATTCGCGCACCGCACGTCTTGGCGACGGAAAACGACAGTCTCAATGGCGTGGCAATGCTGTTCGGCCATCTGTTGACCGGCACGGCGCAAGTATTTGCCGATGTGCGAACCTACTGGAGCCCCGCGGCGCTAAAGCGTGTGGCCAACTACGAACCGACCGGCGTTGCCGCCGGCGGGCTGATCCACCTGATCAACTCGGGCGCGGCGGCCATCGATGGGGCTGGCTGCCAGACGATCGGCGGCAAAGCCGCGATGAAGCCGTTTTGGGAGATTACCGAGGCGGAAGCGAAAGCGTGTCTGGAAGCGACCACCTGGTATCCGGGCACACTCGAATATTTCCGGGGCGGCGGATTCTCGTCGCACTTCGTCTCGCGGGGGGGAATGCCGATTACCATGTCTCGGCTCAATGTGGTTCGCGGACTGGGCCCGGTGCTCCAGCTGGCCGAAGGGTGGACGTTCGAGTTGCCCGCGAAGGTGCACGACACGCTGGACCGCCGCACCGACCCGACGTGGCCCACCACGTGGTTTGCCCCGCGACTGACCGGCAGCGGTGCGTTCACCGATGGCTACACGGTGATGAACACCTGGGGCGCCAACCATGGGGCCTTCAGCTATGGCCATGTCGGCGCCGACCTGATTGCCCTTGCCGCGCTGCTTAGGATTCCGGTGAGCATGCACAACGTCCCGGAGCAGGACGTCTTCCGGCCCTCGGCCTGGAACGCCTTTGGCACCGCCGACCTCGAAGGGGCAGACTACCGGGCGTGCGCCAACTTCGGACCGTTGTATGGCTAGTGCTTGCCTCGCCCGCTTGCGGGAGAGGGGGAGATGACCGTAGAAGGAGGAAGCATGATCTATCGCAAACTCGGCCCATCCAAGATTGACGTTTCGGCCGTCGCCTTTGGCGCTTGGGCGATTGGCGGCTGGATGTGGGGTGGTTCAGACGAGCAGGAGGCGATCGAGGCCATCCACGCCGCACTCGACCACGGCATCAGCCTGATCGACACGGCCCCGATCTACGGTTTTGGACGCTCGGAAGAGCTGGTTGGTCGAGCGATTCATGGCCGCCGCGACAAGGTGGTGGTCGCCACCAAATGCGGCATGGTCTGGGATCGCGAGGAGGGGGAGTTCTTCTTCCATTCCAGCCAGGAAGGAATCACGCTCCGCGCCTCGGACAAGAAGATCTACAAATGCCTCCGTCCGGAAAGCATCCGCGCGGAACTGGAGCGGAGCCTCAAACGGCTCGGGACCACGTACGTCGATCTCTACCAGACCCATTGGCAAGAATCGACCACTCCCATCGCCGACACGATGGCCACGCTCATGAAGCTCAAGGACGAGGGGAAGATTCGGGCGATCGGCATTTGCAATGCCAACTTGATGCAGTTGGCCGAGTACGGCCCCATCGACTCGAATCAGGAGAAGTTCAGTCTCCTGGATCGCGAGATCGAGCAAGACGGGCGGCTGGCCTACTGCCGTCGCACAGGCGTTGGCGTGCTCCCGTACTCGCCGCTAGCCAACGGCCTGCTGACTGGCAAGATTCGGCCCGACCGCCAGTTTGGCGCCGGCGATCTTCGCCGCGGCAATCGCCGGTTTTCGCCTGCCGGCATCGAGAAAGTCAACGGGATGCTCGATCAACTTCGCCCGATCGCGGAGCAGCATCGGTGTTCGATCGCCCAACTGGTCATCGCCTGGACGTATTCGCAGCCTGGCATCACCTCGGTGCTCTGCGGCGCTCGCACGGCCCGGCAGGCCATCGAGAACGCCGCCGCCGGTGACGTTGCCCTTTCCGCGGAAGAGTTGGAGACAATCGGCGCGACGGTGCGTGTGTAGAATGTGTGCTTGCACGCATGCGCATCCTTGCCAGTTGCTCGAACAAGCACGCGTCCCACGAAACGGAGCCGTTCGATGCCGCAGTCCAATCCCCCCGACAAGATCCCCGTGACGCTGCACCTTCCGGCCGAGGTCGCGGTCCGGCTAAAACTGGCTGCGGAATCCCAAAAACGCCCGGCCGCCGAGCTGGCCGTCGAGCTGCTCGACCGTTATCTGCCTCGTCCGCACGGGCCAAAGAAGGGGAGCATTCCCTACGCTTGACGTTTACCGTGGTAGCCGGTGCCGGCGGCTCACATTTTCCTTTCCGGTTTATGGCCGATCGATTTCCCGCTGTCCCCGACCTGACGGGCTGCCTCCGGCAACTGCTGGCCCAGGTGCCCGCTGGCTGGGTGACTACCTGCGGCAACCTGGCCGACGCGCTGGGAAATCGCATCGCCGCGCGGTGGGTCGGACACTGGGCGTTGCACCATGAGCACGGCGCCGGATGCACGTGCCATCGCATCCTCCGGGCCGGCGGCCAACTTGGCGGGTACGTCACCGCCTCGGATGAAACGAAGCGACAGCGACTGCTCGACGAGGGCATTGCGATCGATGGCGACGTAGTCGATCTTGAGCGATTCGGTTTCCGTGATTTCGTTTCCAACCGCCCGCTCGAAGAGCTTCGCCGGTTTCAAGAGGCCGTTCAAAGGCAAGTCGTGCTGCGGCCCCGGCGGATCGTGCCGAAGTTGGTCGGCGCGGTCGATGTCGCCTACCCGAGCCCGAATAGCGGGGTTGCCGCCTACGCCCTCGTTGAAACGGAAACCGGTCGGCTTGTCTGGTCGGCCACGATCCGACGCCGCGTCGCCTTCCCGTATATCAGCACGTACTTGAGTTTCCGGGAAATTCCGATCTATCTCGATCTGCTTGACGAGGTCCGCGCGGCCGGGCGGCTGAGCAGGGTTCTGCTGGTCGATGGCAGCGGCATCCTTCATCATCGCCACGTGGGGATCGCCTCGCACTTGGGCGTCGTGGCAAAACTGCCGACCGTCGGCGTTACGAAAAAACTCCTGTGCGGAAGCGTCGACATCAAGGGGATGGCCTCCGGCGAGTCTCGACCGGTCGTCCATCAGGACCAACTCGTGGGCGTTGCGCTGCGGCCAACCGCCGGCAGCCAGCGGCCGATCTTCATTTCGCCCGGCCACCTGGTCGACGTTGCTTTCGGCGAGCAATTGGTCCGCCGGTTGCTGACCGGCCGTCGGTTGCCGGAGCCTCTCTACTGGGCCGACCGCCTCAGCAAGACCGCGGCAAGGTAGAGGCGGAAAGTGCTTCCGGCCGAAGCGATTTTGCCGACTATGCGGGCCGGTTTCTTCTCCGCATCGTTTCATGTTGCGAAAAAGCCCCATCTTCACGCCAACCGTGGTAAATTTGCATAGTGGGGAATGGTTGCGAGGGATTGCCATGCGGCGTTCGTGGACGGCCGAACGAGCGCTTTTATTGATTGCCGCGCTCTGCGCCGGCGGCATCCTCGGCTGCGCGCCGATTCGCAATTCCGGCATCGATCCCAGCGGCGAGCATGTCTTCGCTGCGCCGCCGCTGCCGCCTCAGCAGCCATGTCCTACAGCACCCGGCGAGCCGTTGCAGCCGCCCACCGCGCCGATAGGCAGCGCCCAATGCCTCGGCCAGCCGGCGCCGCCCGCCCAGGGCGCCGCTGTCGCGACGCCGAATGGCATTCCGGTCGATGTCCGGATTGTTGGACCTCAGCAGGCCACGGTTGGCGAAGTGGCGCGTTTTGACGTTAACGTGACCAATCGCGGTTCGGCTGTCGCAAAAGGCCTGACGATTAAAGACCGCCTCGATCCGGGGCTCGTTCACGCGCAGTCGGGCGAATCGGGCGTGATCGAACAGCGAAATCTTCGCGATCTCGCGCCAGGCGAGTCAATCGGCCTCAAGCTTATCCTCCGCGTTACGCAACCGGGTCGGCTCTGCCAAACGGTGGAGGTCGCTGGTTCAGGCGTTAGCCCCGCCAGCGCGCAGGCGTGCATCACCGCGCTGCCGCCGGGAGGGCACGCGGCATCGGGTCTGCCAACGCCGGTCCCGACGCCGGAGCCTCCGGCTGCGCCGCCGATCTCGATCAAAGTGAGCGGGCCGGCCCACCAAGCCGTGGGCGAGCAAGCGCGATTTGCCATCGAAATTTCCAACACCGGGAGCGCTCCTCTGCGAGGACTGAAGCTCGTCGATCGTTGGGATGCCGCGATCATGCCGACACTCGCTACCGACGGTTTCTACAACGAGCAAGGGGCACTGGCGTGGAAGATCGACGAGTTGGCGCCCGGCGCGTCGACGCGTCGCGACATCCACTTCGCGTGCCAGGCCGCGTCGCCGAAGGTCTGCAATCGTGCGCGCGTCATCCTTGCTGACGGCAACACCGCCGATGGCGAAGCCTGCCTCGAAGTCCACCCGGCGCCTGCTGCGCCGGCGCCGACCCCGCCGGTCCACCCAACCCCCTCTCCGCCTGTCGGTCAAGGGCTAACCGTTTCCGTCGTCGGGCTTCGCAACCCCGTCGCGGTCGGCAACGAGCTTACGTACGAGATTCGTGTAACGAACACGGGCACCGCGGCAGCGCAACAGGTCGCCGTCACGGCTACCGTGCCTGACGGGATGACTCCCAGTGCGCTGGGAACGACCGGCTCGACGAAGTACGCCGTTGACGAGCAGACGGTGCGCTTTGAGCCGGCCGCCGAGTTGCGCCCCGGCGATTCACTCGTCGATCGCGTTCGCGTCCGAACCAAACAGCCGGGGCAATTCCGATTCCGAGCCGAAATCGCCGTGCCCGGCATGTCGAGTCCCTTGGTCAAAGAGGCTTCCACCGAAGTGTTTAAGTAGTCGAGAGTTGAAAGCCGACAACCGAGAGCCGGACTGCACTCCACATGCCACGCTACGTTGTTCTCCAGCACAGCACTGCCGACGGCGTCCACTTCGACTTCATGCTCGAAGCCGGCAGCACGCTCAAGACGTGGTCGCTCGACGAGCAGCCGAGCCTCGGCGCGGAGATCGATTGCCGCTGCCTTCCTGATCATCGCTTGGCGTATCTGGATTACGAGGGGCCGGTTTCCGGCAACCGCGGCATCGTCGCGCGTTGGGATCACGGCACGTACGAGGCGGTATGCCAGACCGATGATCGATGGATCGTTGTGATTGCCGGCGAACGGTTCCGCGGTCAGGCGACACTCGTCCGTAAAGCCGGTGACACCCAGCGATGGCGAATCACGTTCGCCGTTGCGGCCGACGAGCGATAGAGTGGCTACCGCCGGTGCGTGCTGCCGGCAATGTAGATCTCGCCGTCGCGAAGCTCGATGGTTTCAATCTGCACAATGCGGCTGCTCTCCTCGTTCACTGGAACGGAAAACAGCGCGACGGGGTCGCCGTGCGTGTGCTTCCACTGCAGCGAGACATCCGCCGCACGCGCCGCTTCGGAGAGCGACTCAAGCACCTGGCTGAGCGGCAGCGGCAGTGCTCCGGCTCGCCCTCGCACGATTCGCAAGCCAATAACATTGGTAGCGGAAAGATATGGCTTGACCTTCAGGCTGAGGACGCTGGTGACCGCGCCATGCTCGAAGCGGCAAGCGGCCGTGATTCCGGTAGTGTCGATGGCGACTCGCGGATCGTGCATTGTCGGCGGCAGCATATTCGGATGGTTTTTCGCGCGATCGACCGCCAACCAACCATTCAGTTCGTCGGCGGTAATCACTACCTCCCATCGGCCGCTTCGCTGCCCGATGTTGTGCATCGCGGCAACGTGCCGGACCATTCGGTCGCTCGCCTTCGCCAGTTTCGCCGCGTCAACCGCGAGCGTGCGGCGATAGAAAGCCGGCTCGTGACTGACCACCAACCACAGGCCGACGAGCAAGAGAGCGACGACGGCAACAAGCATCAGGGAACTGACCAGCAGGATGCGTTTTTTTCGCGTCATGCGTCCCTTCCCGGATCGGTCGATCGCTACCCGAATTAGGCGTCAAACCGCAACAACGCGTAGTTCTTTTTGCCCGACCGCAGGACCATCGTCGACTCGCTTGCCAGGTCGGCGGTGGTGAGCCGCTTCTCGATTCCATCGACGCGGCGGTTATTTACATACGCCCCGCCCTGGGTAATGGTTCGCCGAGCGTCGCCTTTGGACTTGCTCAGACCCGACTCGACCAGGGCGTCAATGATCGGCAGCCCTTCGCCGGCGAGGCGGTCGCGCGGCAACCCCTTGCTCGGCACGTCGGCAAAGATGCCGGCCAGTTGGGCATCGTCCAATTCGCTGATCTCCGCGCCGAAGAAGATATCGGTCGCCCGCTCGGCTGTCCGAAGTCCGTCGTCGCCGTGGACCAACCGCGTGAGCTCGGCCGCCAGTCGCCGCTGGGCCACGCGCCGGCCGGGATCCGACTGATGCTCGGCCATGGTCGACTCGATCTCGTTTTGCGCCATATCGGTGAAGAACCGCAGACAGCGGCCAACCTCGGCGTCGTCCAGGTTGATCCAGTATTGGTAGAACTGATAAGGGCTGGTCCGCTTGGGCGATAGCCACAAGGCGCCGGACTCGGTCTTCCCCATCTTCGTGCCGTCGCTCTTGGTCAGCAGTGGGCAGGTGCAGCCGTAAAGCTGCACGCCGCGGAGTCGCCGGGCGAGGTCGATGCCGGCCGTAATGTTTCCCCACTGATCGCTTCCGCCGACCTGAAACTCGCAGGCAAACTCATCGTACAGGTGCACGAAGTCGTACGCCTGCAAGAGCATGTAGCTGAACTCGGTGTAGCTGAGGCCGGAATCGGTCCGTTCAAGCCGGCTGCGGACAGAATCCTTTGTCAGCATTACGTTGACCGAAAGATGCTTGCCTACATCGCGGAGGAACTCGAGGTAGCTGAACTTCGACATCCAGTCGTAGTTGTTGACCAAAACGGCCGAGTTTGGTCCGCAATCGAAATCCAAGAACCGCCGCAGCTGCGGTTCCATGCCGGCGATGTTCGCCCGGAGGGCGTCGAGTGAAAGCAGGTTTCGTTCCTCGCTCTTTCCGCTGGGATCGCCAATCATTCCCGTGGCCCCGCCGACCACCGCGATCGGCCGGTGCCCGGCCTTTTGAAACCGCCGCAGGATCGTCAGCGCCATCAGGTGCCCGATGTGCAGGCTGTCGGCCGTCGGGTCAAAACCGGCGTACACCGTCCGCTGCTTTTCCGAGAGCAGCCGCGGCAGGTTCGCGTCATCCGTCGTCTGGCCGATCAGGCCACGCCACGAAAGTTCGCCGATGACATCGGTGGAGAGGGGAGAGTTAACCGAGTTGGACATCATTGCGGTGCTTTCTGTTGGGCGCACGAATTGTTTGTCGTCCAGATGAGAAGGCTGTCAGTTGGTGGCGTGGTGCGGTCGTCTCGGATGTATTTGCAGGCGGGACGCCTGCACCAGAAACGCGGTTGGTCGAGTGATTCACTCCCAACTCTTCTCATCTCCACTTGTCATCATCCGCGAACGGATTCATCGCGCCGCCGAGCTTGGGCTTGGGCAACGCTCTCAGGGCTTGTTCGGCCAGGCGCAGGTCCTCGCGGGTGGTAATCTTCATGTTGATCGGCGAGCCAGGGATGACCGTCACCGGATGACCGATCCGTTCGACCAGTTGCGCGTCGTCGGTCGCCGAGAAACCGTCGCGTTTGGCATAGGCATCGAGCAAGATGTCGCGGCGGAAGACCTGTGGCGTCTGGGCCTCCCAGAGTTCGTTGCGTGACACGGTCTCGACGATCCGTCGGTTGGGACCTACCCGCTTGAGCGTGCCCGCCACCGGAATGGCAAAAATCGCGGCCCCCGTTTTTTCGGCGGCGGCGAAAATCTCGTCGATCCAAGGATCACAGATGCACGGCCGAGCGGCGTCGTGGACGCAGATGTAATCCACGTTCGGTTTCACGCGCGCCAGCGCCGCCTGAATCGAATCTGCCCGTTCCGCGCCGCCGTCGATGACGTCGATGCCGAGGATTGCCACGTTGGCCGAAAACTTGAAGTTGAAGTCCGCCCGATCCTCCGGCGAAATTGCCAAAATCGTCTGCACGACGTCGCCGCGTCCGAGAAACCGCTCCGCCGAATGCAGCCAGAGCGCCTTATTGGCCAACGGCACGAATGCCTTCTTGTAGCTCTTGTCGTGGAACCGTGTGCCGCGTCCAGCCGCGGGCAAAATTACCGCAAATTTCGCCATTCTGCGTGTCTCCGTCAGTACGGCCTCCCATTTTCCGGTTTCGCGGCAGGGCGTCAAGGCGAAAGCCGTGCGGGGCGCTGGTCTTGGCGAGCTCTGGCGACGGAACGCCGCCCAATTGAAGCGACCGGCCGTTGAAATGCCGGTTCGGAAGGCAAACGACCGCGCGTTTGCTACTTTGGCCTCTTCTGCAGCCAGGCGGAAACCTTCGCGGGCAAGCCTTCGACCGCGGCTTTCACTTCCTTGTCCTTGTCTCTCATTCGCGGGTCGTCCAGCATGTCGCCCACGCTCTTGGTGATCTTGCCAAGCTCGGTGATCCAAGCCTGTTGGGCTGGGTCCTTGGCCAAGCTCACAATCGCCTTGGCGCCCGCCAGTACGGCATCCAAACGCTGCTTGATCCTATCGCGATCTATGGCAACGCTGTCCGGCTTCAGCGATTTGATCTCCGTCGTGCAAGCGTCCATCGCCAACTGGCCCAACGCAGCGCCCGCCTCGGTCGCGTCGATGCCGCTGGCGCCGGCCAGACTCAGCCGTCCGATCGAATCTGCGGCGATGGAACGGGTGCAAAGCGTCAGCTTGCTGTTGGCCAGGGTCGCGACCAACACGTTGAACGCTTCGTTGCCGTTGCCCGGCGTCTTAAGCAATCCGAGGGTCATCAGTCCTTGGCCGAGAATCCATTGCCGACCGGCTGCGGGCTTTCCGTTGCCAATGTCCGCCGCCGCCAATCGCAGCATCGCGGCGGTGATCAGCTCCCGATCCGCCTGCGGAATGTTGTCCGCAGCAGCGTGTCGCAAGATGCCCACCATTGCCGCCGCGCGAAGGGCGTCGGGTGCCTTGTTGCTGCCCACGATGGCCACGAGCACCTTGAGCGCTTCGGACCACGGCGTCGGTGGGGACTCGACGCTGTTTAGCTGGCCAATCATCAGGACGGCATTGATCTTCACCGCACGGTAATAAGGCCCGGCGGTCAGCTTCTTCATGAAGTCGAGCACCAGTTCGTTGAGGTGATCGTGGACCTGGCTGCCGCTGTTGCTTTTCCTGGCCAAATGGCTGTTGCGCAATTGCCCACGGAGATCTGGCAACTTCGTGACATTTTCCCACTGGGTCCATTGGGCAAGGTAGAACTTCGTGTAGAAGTCGTCGAACTCGCTCATCGACAGACCGGCCGAGAATTGGCCAGCCATCAACGTCGCGTTGACTTTGACGTAGTTTCGCTTCTGCTGCCGGTCGACGGGCAATTCCTCGCAACCAGGGTCCGGTTGCGGCGCCGGCTCGCCGGGGTCGGCAATCTCGGGCTTTTCTGTTGGTGCAGGCGCAGCCGCCGCCGGCCCGGGCGCGCGACCCATCGGCTGCGGCGCTCGCTGAGCGACGGCTGGCTGGAAGAGCGCCGCGATCAGCAGGCTTGCCAACCCGACGCGCCATCGCCGATGTCCAATGCAAGCCGCAGCCATTGTCCCCGTCATCCTCATCGGAGCCTCCCTCGATTACCCGCCAGAAACGCAAACGTATAGACTACAAGCGGAAGGGGGGGGTGTCAAGCTGCGGTAGATGCGTCAAGCCGTTGGTGGGGCTGTGCTTATGCGTAAGGCCGCGCTATGGAGGTGGAAGCCTGGCCTACAATAACGGCTAGGAGGTGCGCCCATGACGCTGCTCTACGCGGCCCCCTGCTTCCTCAACCACGAAACCGGCGATCATCCCGAGCGGGCGGACCGCATCCGGCAGATTCCTCGACGTCTTGGCGAGTCCGGTCTGCTAGGCCAATGCCGTCAGCCGGAATTCAAGCCTGTGTCGCGCCAGCGGCTCGCCCGCGTTCACTCGCCAACCTACATCGACGAAGTCTGGGCGCTGTCCAAATCCGGCGGCGGCAACATCGAGGCCGATACGGTCGTCAGCCCCGCCAGCTATGATGTTGCCCTGATGGCGGCCGGCTGTGTATGCGACGCGGTTGAACGGCTTGTGCGCGGCGAAGACAAGCGAGCGCTGTGCTTGGTTCGCCCACCGGGCCACCATGCGATGACGACCCATGCGATGGGCTTTTGCCTGTTCAACAACGTCGCGGTTGCCGCCCGGATGGCCGTTGACCAGCTGCGTCTTGACCGCGTGCTGATTGTCGATTGGGACATCCATCATGGCAATGGCACCCAGGCGACCTTCTGGGAAGACCCGCATGTCGTCTTCCTCTCGATCCATCGCTTCCCTTTCTATCCCGGCACCGGCGCTGCGGACGAAACCGGGGGCGGCCATGGCCTCGGCTTCACCGTCAACCTTCCCGTCCGCTACGGTACGTCGCGCAACGTGTATCTCGACATCTTCCGCAACGGCCTCGAAAAGTTCGCGGCGAAATTGAAGCCGCAATTGGTGCTGCTTAGCGCCGGCTTTGACACCCATCGCCTCGACCCGGTCGGCGATCTGGGGCTTGAGACCGAAGACTTTATTCCGCTAACGAGTCTCGTTCTCGACGTGGCCGACGCCTATGCCGACGGCCGTTTCGTCAGCGTGCTCGAAGGGGGCTATGATCCTGCGATCCTTGCCGACTGCGTCGCAGTGCATCTGGCGGAGATGGCAGGGCGAACCACAACAGAGAACGGGACTCGCTGCCAGTGCTCAGTTTAGTGCCGCCGCCACAGCCGTGTAACGAGCGCGACGGCCAAATAGACCGCCCCCGCGATTAGGATAATCACGGGCCCGCTGGGTAGGTCCAGCGGATAACTCACGGCGAGCCCGGTCGTCACGAACAACATCGAGCAGAGCACGGCTACCAGCATCATCTGCCAGAGCCGCTGGGCGAAATGGCCGGCCACGGCCGCTGGCAGCGTTAGCAGTGCGATGACCAGCACGATTCCCACCACACGGACCAGCAACACGACCGTCAGCGCCGTCAAACAGAGCAGCAGCAGGTAGTACAACTTGACCTTAACCCCCCGCAGCTCGGTGAATTCGTCGTCGAAGCAGACTGCCAGTAGCTTCGGGTAAAATCCCAAGCCCAGCGCCACGACCACCACGTCCATTACCGCCACGAGCCACACGTCCTGCGCGGAAATCAGCAGGATGTCGCCGAACAGGTAACTCATCGCGGGCCCGACGTAGCCAGGCGTTTTTGCGAAGAACAGCAGCCCTACAGCCATGCCGACGGCCCACATGGCGCTGATCACGGTGTCTTCACGCTGCCGAGCGTAGAGGCTGACCATTCCGATGATCACCGCAGACAACAATGCCGCAGCCATTGCCCCGTAGAGTGGATCGCACCACTTCAGACCTTGCGCCACGTTGAGGTAATAGGCTGCGCCGATGCCGCCGAGCACGCAGTGGGAGATAGCCGCCGCGATATACGTGATTCGCCGCGTCACGACGTAGGAGCCCACCACGCCGAGCGACACACTTGCCAGCAACCCGACAATCAGCGCGTATCGGAGAAAGGGCGCCTCATGGATCGCTCGAAAGAAGTCAATCATGGATGGGCCCCAAATGGGAAAACTCGTCGTGGTGCACCATGCGAACTTCGCCGCCGTAAAGGTCGTGAATCACCTGTCCGCTGACCTGGCTGGTCGGATGGACCACCACCCGGCGGTTGACGCAAATCACGCTCTCGACGAACCCCGACACGAAGCCAAGGTCGTGCGACACCATGACGATTGTCATCCGCTGGTTCAACTCACGGAGCAGTTCCAGGAGCCGCGCTTCGACCAGCGAATCGACGTTCGAGGTCGGCTCGTCGAGGAGCAGCAAGTCGGGCTTGCAACAGAGCGCTCGGGCGATCAGCACCCGCTGCCGCTGTCCGCCCGACAGGGCCGCGAATGGCTGCCGGCCAAAATCCTTCATGCCGACTTCGTCGAGGGCGTCGATTGCCGCCTGGCGGTCTGCTCGGCCATGCCAGCCCGTGAGGCCGCTTAGTCCGCGCTGCCCGAGCCGCCCCATCAACACAATGTCCATGACGCTGACCGGGAATAGCGGGTCGTACTGTGCATGCTGGGGCATGTAACCGATCCGCTGCCGAGATCGCCGCGGCGGCTCGCCGAATAGCAGAACCTCGCCGTGTTGCGGCGTCAGCAGGCCAAGGATCAGTTTGATTAGCGTCGTCTTGCCGCCGCCATTGGGCCCCACGACGCAAACCGCTTGGCGGGCCGCTATCGAAAAACTCACGTCTTCCAATACCGGCGGTCCGCCGTAGGAAAACATGACATCGTTCAACGAGATTACCGGTTCATTCGGCATAGATCACGATTGCCCGCAACGGACGCCGGAGGTAAAGCACGACGGAGACGCGGAGAGAAACGAAGGCGCCTCACGGACGCAAAGGGGAGTGGGAGACGAAGACAACGAAGGCGAAAATGAACTGAGCGACAATCTGGAAGCAGACTGATTGCGCAGCCCTTCTTTCAGTCCATTCCTTGCGCCTTCGCGCCTTGGTGCCAGCCCTTCTGTATTGCTGTCTCCGTGCCTCCGTGGTGTCTCGGCCTGAAACGACTTCTCAATTTTCGTCGCAATGTCGACCAGGTCTCTGAGGACGTCTCCGCCGAGTCCATTGATTAGAACGACCCGGCCGCCGATCTCTTTAGCCACCACCTCGGCGCTGTGTGGATCAAACTCCGGTTGAACGAACACGGCCTTGATGCCTTCGGCCTTGGCTTTCTCGATCAGCGCCCGAAGCTGCTTTGGCGCCGGCGGACGACCGCCTTCCTCGACGGCCTCTTCCTTCAACCCATACGCGTCGGCAAAATAACCAAACCCGGGATGAAAGACGAGGAACGACCGGCCGCGATACGGTGCCAGCATTGTCGCGATCTGACGGTGCGTTGCCTCGATTTTCGCGACCAACGAGTCCAGATGCCGCTGGTAATCCGCGGCGTGAATCGGATCGGCCGCGGAGAGCCCGGCCGCGATATTCTTTGCCGCGATCTTTAGGTACGCCGGCGAAAGCCAGACGTGCGGGTCGGGCTCGCCGCCTTCGGCGTGATGGCCATGGCCGCAGCCTTCGATCATACGCTTCTTGATTCCCTTGCCGACGTCGACCAGGGTCAGTTGCGGATTCCCTTCCCGGATCTTTTGCAGAAGCGCGACCTCGAACGGCATTCCGATTTCGAAAAACAGCTTCGCCCTGGCAATCGCCATCGCCTGTCGCGGTGTCGGCTCGAACGTGTGCGGGTCTTGGCCCGGCTGCACCAGCACGTCGACCGCGACATGCTTCCCGCCGATCTGCTCGACAAGATAGGCGACCGGCGGAATGCCTGCGAAGACGGGCACCCGGGCCTCGTCGCGACGCTCGCTGGTCGAGCCCCCGCAACTCGCCAGTAGCAACAACGCGGGGATGGCGAGAAACTTGTAGGATGCGAGCGTCGGCTTCATTCGTGATGGCCCTCGTTCTGGCGTTCTTCCCCGCCGGCTTCGCAGACCAGGTGCAGGGCGTGGCAATCTGCGCACTCCGCCAGGGCGTGATGCTCGGCAAACCTTAACCAGTGCTTCCGCTGATCGGGCGTCAGAATCCCGCTCCCTTTGCACAGCGGGCAGACACTGTCGAGCGCGGCCAGTATCGCCGCGCGGATGAACTCCGACCGGTTCGGAATGCCGCTCATTGCCTGAAGCAGCGGTTCGTCTGCCTTAAATGTGACAATTTCTTGCTTTTTCCCGGTCATGGCTCGCCTTGCGGGTTTTAATACATCGTATTACCGCCGCCCCGACTCGTCTACCCCCGAGCGGGGAAATCGGCTACTAATATCGTTTCGCGGCCGGACCACGCCCTTTGATGGCCGCCGTTCACGGAAGATATCTCAATGCTCCAAGCCGCACCGAAGCTCCGCATCCGCTCGACCAGCCAGATCATTATTCCTGCCCGGCTAGCCTCGACGAGGTTGCCGCGGAAGCTGCTGCTCCGCGAAACGGGCAAGCCGCTGATCCAGCACACCTACGAGGCGGCGCGACGATCCAAACATGCGGCCGGCGTTTGCGTAGCGACCGACGCCGCTGAAATCTTTGACGCCGTCCGCGAGTTTGGCGGAGAAGTGGAAATGACCGATCCGGCTGCGCCGAGCGGCACGGATCGGGTTGCGCAGCTTGCGCGGCGAATGGTTGACGTCGAGATCATCGTGAACGTCCAGGGCGACGAGCCGGAAATCGCCGGCCGGTCCATCGACCTGGCTATCGAGCTTCTTGAAGAGAACCCTTCGGCCGTGATGAGCACCTTGGCGACGCCGATCCGCTCGCGCCATCAACTGGAAGACGCCTCCTGCGTGAAAGTCGTTTTCGACGCCGCCGGCCGCGCGATGTATTTTAGCCGCAGCGTAGTTCCCCGCCCACGGCAATGGGACGACGCCCTGCTCACGTCGAGTCCTCCAACGTTCTATCAGCACGTGGGGCTCTACGCCTATCGCCGCGATTTCCTGCTGCAATTGGCCGCCATGCGTCCGTCGCCGTTGGAGCAGGTCGAAAAGCTCGAACAACTCCGCGTCCTGGAAGCCGGTCATTCGATCCTGGTGGGCGTCATCGACGAGTCCACCTTTGGCATCGACACGCCCGAGGATTATCAGGCGTTCGTTGCGAAGCGGCCGCATCGGACATCTGGTTAACGGCCGTCCGCATTGGGGTCTGTCCCCTTCGGCACGACCATTCACACTTTGCCATGCCCAGTGCGCCCCGCTACAATGGCGGCAAACCCGCTGGAGGTCTGACTGTGACGAATCGCAAATGGTTGCTCTCTCTGTTGCTGCTGACATCGCTGGCTTGCCCCGTGGGCCAGCTTTCGGCCGTTGAACTCGACTCGGCCGTCGTCCCGCTGCTCAAGCGGTCGTTCTTCGAGGGACGCGAGTATTTCGTGTTGCGGAGCGGTCGGGCGAAGATGGTCGTCCAGGCCGACAAGGCCGACCTTGGCCCCGCCTTCACGTATCTGCTGTTCGACGCGGAGAACAGCAAGCAGACCAAGCTCAAGGAGCGGGCCCTGAACTTCGCCGACGGACAGGGCCTGGTCAACAGTGCGTTGGAGGTCGTGCTCGGCGGCCACGCCTTCACCGCCCTGGGCCATCAGACCGAAACCCGCTGGACCACCGTCGACGGCATCCCCGCCGTCGAAGCCGTGTGGTGGGCCGGCGGGCTCCGCGTGACGGAACGGATCTTCGCACTGGTCGGCGAAAACGCCTTCGTGCGGCGTGTCCAGCTTGAGTCGGTGAACCTCGCCGGGGCGGAAAATGTAACCTTGCGTTTCTCGCTTCCGCCGGGCCAGCACCTCAGCAAGGACGGCATTGTCGCGTGGGTGACTACAGTCGCCAGCGCCGAACCTGCGTCGGCGAAGGAGGCAACAGAGAAGCAGCCGGAGAAATTTGTAAGCAAATGGAATCCGATGCTGGTACTCACCACACGCGGCGCCCAGCCTCACCGTGCGAACGAGAAGGACGGGGTGCTAGAAGTCGGTCCGCTGGCGCTGTCGCCCGGCCAGTCAGCGTCGGTGGACACCATTCTGCACGTCAGAGATGGTGCCAAACGCGATGTAATCGCCCTGCCCGACGATCTTGCTCAAGACGACCAACATGTGGACGGCGCTATTGCAAAGACCCGCAACCGCTGGACGGGAGCGTCCTCAGTCACCACTAGCGACGTCCTGCTCCGGGACATCTTCGACCATGCGCGATTCGGTTTGGCGGGCATGGTCGCTGACAACGGCACGATGGACGCTGGCATGTTCGAGTACGGGGACCAATGGGTTCGCGATACGTCGAACACTCTGCTCGGTATGGTTCATGCGGGCCAGTTTGAACTTGCCCGTGCCGGCTTCGAGCACGTGCTGAAGGACCTTGTCCGTGATGACGGCGCCCCGATGACGGCCGGGGCGTTCGACGACCCGGACCAGGAAGAGTTCGACCAGATGGGCGAGCTGATTCATGCCCTAAAAGCCTACCGCGACTGGAGCGGCGACGATTCCCTGATTCGCCAATACCGCACGAAGCTGCGGGCCATGGTCGAGCGGCCGCTTAATCCGACGTTCCGCGACTCGTCGGCAATGCTCCACAATCGCCGGGAGTATTGGGAGCGGACGCTCGACGACGGTTACGAATTGGTATATCAGACATACCTCGTGCGCGGGCTGCGCGACGCCGCGGACTTAGCCGTGCCGCTGGACGCGTCGGATCGCGCCGCCCCTTGGCGAGCTGAGGCGGACCGCACCCTGACGGCCATGCTGTCTCATCCGACCCTTGCCTTGGTGGAGAACGGCCGGCTCATTAAGCGGCGAGGCCCGGATGGTCGCCGCATCAAGGAGGTGCCCGGCTGGGGAAAGCCTGACGTGCCTGGGCAGTCCGAGAAGATCCATCTTTCGGATCCCGACACAGGGACGGCGCTACCGATCGCGCTAGGGATCGTGGACCCACGCTCGCCGTTGGCACGCAAGACGCTGGACGAACTGGAATCGCTGTGGAACGCTCGCTGGTTCGGCGGGGGCTACGATCGCTATCACAGTAGCGGCCAAGGCGACCAGCCTGGGCCGTGGCCGTTCGCCAGTTGCTTCGTGATGCGTGCCCAGCATGACGCGGGTCGGCTGGATGGCAGCCGTCGGACGCTCGAGTGGCTCGCCACTGTGCAAGGCGGCCGCACCGGCGCCTGGTTTGAGGAAATCCCGCTCATCCGCTCGACGACGCCCGGCGTGCTCCCCTGGATTTCCGGCGAAGTCAGTCTCTTTGTGGTCCGACACGTACTGGGCGTGCGTTTTGAGGGCGATCGCATGGTCCTCAAGCCGGCGCTCTATCCGAACAGCCCGCCGGTGAAAGCCGATTTGCGTTTTCGCAAGGCCCGACTCCGACTGGAAGTTGGCGGCAGCGGTCCGGTGCAGTTCGCCGAGTTGGACGGGCATCGCATCGAGCCCGACCGCGACGGCGCGATTCGTGTGCCCGCCGATTTTGCCGGTGGCGTGGTCGTGATACGGACCGCCGCGTCTAAATAGCAGCCGTAGGGCCTGTGGTTGCACGTGTTGCGGGCTGCCGCCGGTCAAGCCGCTGGCGACCGAATCGCCGTCTGACGCCGGTCATTTGGCGGGGGATGTGTTTCCATTGCGCTTGTGATCTTCGCTTCCCATTTGCCGTCGCGGCCCGGCGTCAGCGTACCGGCGTAATGGCCGATAAAGCCGGGGCCTGATACTGGAATGGAAAACGTGCGGTCTGTCATGTTGACACGGCAGGTGGCGATCGAGAAACGACCGTCCGCGAAAACCTCGATCGGGACGGTGCGCAGATCGGGCAGCGTCATCTTCAAGTAGTGCAGATTTCCGGCCGCGACCATTTCGACGAGGGCCGCGCGCACCGCTTCGCGTTCTCGTCGTTGCAGTTCCCTCCTGGTGGCGAGCCAACTGCAAATCAAGGCGTCAATCAGCACGACCGCCAGCAGACTCCGGAGTCGATACTGGAACCAGCGAAGTCTTCTCGGCTTCGTCGCATCGGATTTTGCGGCTTGTGTCACCATTCCGGCGACATTATACGCCCCGCTCGTCGTTGCACCCACTGCTGCGGTACCTTCCCCGTTCGGCCTCGTCGTTTTACAATAGGTCCTTTGCACGGAGGACCTTCAGCAACACCTTTTGCTTCCATGACCAAGCACATATTCGTCACCGGAGGGGTGGTCAGCTCCCTCGGTAAGGGACTCACCAGCGCGTCGATCGGCATGCTTCTTGAGCAACGCGGTTTGCGGCTCCGCATGCAGAAGCTTGATCCTTATATCAACGTCGATCCGGGCACGATGAGCCCGTACCAGCACGGCGAAGTCTACGTGCTCGACGACGGCAGTGAGACGGATCTCGATCTCGGCCACTACGAGCGATTCACCGACAGCGTCCTGAACCGCGACTCGAACTACACGACCGGGCAGATCTATCTTTCGGTGATCGAAAAAGAGCGACGGGGCGAGTACCTCGGCCAGACGGTCCAGGTGATCCCGCACGTCACCAACGAGATCAAAGCCGCGCTGAACAAGGCGGCTACGCCCGACGTCGATGTCGTGATCCACGAGATCGGCGGCACCGTCGGCGACATCGAAAGCCAGCCGTTTCTCGAAGCCATCCGCCAGTTCTCGCTCGACGTTGGCAAAGAGAACTGCCTTTATATCCATTTGACGCTGGTGCCCTACCTTAAGGCGGCGGCCGAACTGAAGACCAAGCCGACGCAACACTCCGTCGGCCAGTTGCGGCAGATCGGTATCCAGCCCGACATCCTTGTTTGCCGCACGGAGCGGTCGCTCAGCCGCGACGATCGGGCGAAGATCGCCCTGTTTTGCAACATCCCGATCGAAGCCGTCATCGAGGAAAAGGACAAAGACTTCTCGGTCTACGAAGTGCCGATGAGCCTGGTCGAGCACGGCATGGACGAACTAATCGTCCGTAAGCTGCAACTCAAGGCCGGTGCGTTGAATCTCGATCGCTGGCGCGACCTGCTGCACCGGCTTCGCAACCCCCAGCATGAAATTACGATCGCCGTGGTCGGCAAGTACGCCGAGCACCGCGACGCCTACAAGTCGATCTACGAGGCGCTGGACCACGCCGGTGTGCATCACCGGGCGCAGATCCGCATCCAGCGAATCCACAGCGAAGCCGTCGAACGCGATGGAGCGGAGCGACTTCTCTCCGGCGTCAATGGCATCCTCGTGCCCGGTGGATTCGGCGAGCGGGGCATCGAGGGGAAGCTGGACGCGGTCGAGTTTGCCCGCACCCGCGGCATTCCGTTCTTCGGCATTTGCCTCGGCATGCAGTGCGCGGTGGCAGAGTTTGCGAGGAACCAGCTGGGGCTGGAAAGGGCCAACTCGAGCGAATTCGACAAGGACACGCCTCACCCGGTCATTTGCCTTCTCGACGAGCAAAAGACGATCACCGACAAGGGCGGCACCATGCGGCTCGGCGCCCAGCCGACGCGTCTGAGCCCCGACAGCAAAGCCGCGGCATGCTACGGCGCGACCGACATTTCGGAACGTCATCGTCACCGCTACGAGTTCAATAACGTCTATCGCCAGCAGTTTGTCGCTGGCGGCATGCGATTTGCCGGAACGAGTCCGGATGGATCGTTGATCGAGGTTGTTGAATTGCCAGACCACCCCTGGTTCATCGGCGTTCAGTACCACCCGGAGTTCAAATCGCAGCCGACCAAAGCCCATCCGCTGTTCGCCGGCTTCATCGGCGCCGCCATCCGACACCACAACGCGGGGCAGGATAAGGCGGCCGCGCAATAGCGGGCGGCAATAACGTCCATTCGCCACTGTAATCTGGAAACCAGTTCTGCCAGCGGAGAATCCACGATGAGCGAGCAGCAGCCGGACAAA
>JAJFUI010000350.1 GCA_021372555.1 Planctomycetaceae bacterium
CCGCGTTGTTGCTGCGCCGCTCCTGAAGCGATCGATCACCACCCGCGATTACCCCCTTCTCGCACTGCGCGAGCCCTCGCATTCTCGCTACCATGAACGCCGTCAGCTACAATAGGCATTCGTCGTGCCGAACAGACGTGGAACGTCCCCTTTGTTCTGTTCCCCTTTGTTCTGTCCAACCGCTATTTCGTGACGATCAGATTGCCTTGATTGTGCCGTTAGCCTAAGGGACGATCTTAAATGAAGCTTCGCCACTGTCTGTCGATCGTAGTTATCGGGATCTGTGTCGTTCAGATCTCACGTGGCTCGGATGAACGTATCGTTGCTGCACCAAAGCATGGGTCGGACGTGGAGTGCGTGGCGTTTGCGCCCGACGGAAAACACGTGGCCGCAGTTCAACACAATGCTGTGTTGCTATATGACATCGTCAATTCAGAGCTATTGCGGTCGAAGGTTTTCCTGACCGGCAAAATGACGATGCATGACGACGCCGACGGCGCACTTGGCGTCACCTTCGACCCCAAGGGAGTTCAGCTTGCAGTCTCCTGCGGTCGCGGGGCCGTCTACCTATGGGATCCGTTCCGCGACAGCACGCCCCTGTTGCTGAAAAAATGTAAGAGGTCTGTGGAGTGCGTGCAATATTCTCGCGATGGTACGCTGATGGCATTCGGAAGTCGTGACGGTGTCTTTCTGTGGGACGTCAGACAAAGGAAGACAAGTCTGTCGCTTGACGCTACCGGTGTTCACTGCGTCGGTTTTTCACCGGACGGGAAGATGCTTGCATCTGGTGGCGAGGGCGGCCAATTGTGGGACTTGGCGATTGGAAAACGAGTGGCTCGCTTTCGAGCCCCAATCGAAACGGTTGTCAGCGTTGCGTTCTCGCCTGATGGCACGCGACTTCTTTCTGGAGATCAAAACGGTTCGATATGCATTTGGGATACAAAGACCGAGACCGTTGCGGGAATCCTGAAATGCGCCGACACGGTTACCGGAATCTATGTGTTGGCCGACAACCGAACTGCCATCAGTGCGGACTGGCACGGTACGATTTGCGCTTGGGACCTACTCAGCAAGCGGAAGATCGGCGCAATATCGCACCGACATCGAACTGTGCAATCAATGGCGGTTTCGCCCGACGAGCGGACGATAGTTTGCGGTGAATCGTACGGCACGTTACGAGTAATTGAGGTATCTGCCGTACTTGGTAGTCGGGCGGGCAACGGGAAGGTGGAGGCAGGGAAGTAAAATACGTTCCGTTGGATTTGCACTGTGTGGAGGCCGATTGCCTCGGCGAAGGGGGCGGGTGAGTGCAACGGCTGGTCGGCGGATCGACCCTCTCTGGCTTTTTGACGACGTGCCCAAGGACTTCCTACGGCACGACTGGCTCCGCTGCGCGAAAGGGCAAAAGGAAGAGCAAAAGGGGACATTATTGACCGTTGTTCATCATCGTGCGTATAATTCGGCCTACTGAAAGGGACGCCGGACGTGAGGATTTCCGCGAAGACCGAGTATGCCTGTATTGCGATGCTGGAACTCGCGTTGCAGTACGGGACGAAGGAGCCTGTGCAAATTCGGAAGATTGCGGAGCGGCACGAGGTGCCGGCCCGGTTTCTCGTACAAATCTTGCTACAGTTGAAAGCGGCCGGGTTGGTGACCAGCGTCCGCGGCGCGGCGGGCGGCTATCAACTGGCGCCCCCGCCCGACAAGGTGTCGCTCGGGGCGATCATGGACGCCATCGACGGGCTGTTGGACGACGGCGGGAAGCAGAGCAGCGCGTCGCCCGATTCGTCGGCCGCCAAGATCCTCGCTCAGACCTGGAAAGAGGTCGCGGCCGTCGAGCGGAAGATGCTCGAAGGGATTACGCTGGCCGATCTACTCGAGCGAAGCGCCCAGCAGGGCGGGCAGATGTACCATATCTAGCCCCTGGTAGGCAGCGATTTCCCCTTGGCTGGCAGAGCCAAAAAGCATCCCTGTCAACCCGCCGTCGCGGGCCCTTTGCGCTCGCCCCAGAGCCCCTTGCAGCCCTCACCGCGGGACCTTTCTGGGTCGCAGATTCCCGCTGCGATGCATTGGCCCCCGTTGAACTGATGGGTGGGCGGCCGATATACTGCGTGGTTTACACTCCCAGGCGATGCTCCATCCGTGTGCCACCGGGTCGGCATGGCGGCTGACACACCGAAACAAGAGGATTTGCAATGACTTCTTTACTGCCTCCGCATGGCGGATTGACCGAGCCGGTTTGTCGCACAGTGGCCGCTGAAGCGATCGACGGTTTCCTTGCTCACGCCAAGACGCTGACGAAGGTGCCGGTTTCGGATGCCGATCTGTCGACCGTCTATCGGTTGGGTGACGGAGGATTGAGCCCGCTGGTGGGCCCGATGGACTCGAAGACTTACAACCGCGTCCTTGACGAGTCGGTCATCGAGCACAACGGCAAGCTTTACGCGTGGACGATTCCGTTGGCGTTGCCGGTCACGGAGGAGTTGGCCTCGCAGCTTCGGGCGGGCCAACAGGTGGCATTGGTCGCCACCTCGGGCGACATCGTCGCCGTGCTCGACCTGACCGACGTCTACCCGTGGGATAAAAAGCGATACCTGAAGAGCGTTTACCTGACCGACCGGACGGATCATCCCGGCGCGGACATGGTGCTCAAGGGCGATGCGGACAAGACGCATCTGCTCGGCGGGACGATTCAGGTGTTGCCGCAGCCCAAGGACGCGCGATTTGGCAAGTACGTGCTGACGCCGCGAGAAGTTCGCAAGTTGCTGGCCGAGAAGGGCTGGGACCGAGTCGTGGCGTTCCAGACACGCAATCCCCTGCACCGGGCCCATGAATATGCGCTGGTCTACGGCCTGGAGACGCTGGTTCGGGCGGGGCACAACGCCGGAGCGTGCCTGAATCCGCTGATCGGCGAAACCAAGGGGGACGACGTCGACGCCGACGTCCGGATGCACACGTACGAGACGCTGATCAAGAACCGGGCGCTCGGCGATGGTGATGCCGACGCGAAGCTCTGGGGCCCTCGCGGCGAATCGGTGCCCGATCGCGTGATTCTCTTAGGGCTCGACATCAAGATGTTCTACGGTGGTCCGAAGGAAGCGGTGATGCACGGCATCTACCGGCAGAATTTCGGTTTCACCGACATTATCATTGGCCGCAAGCACGCCGACGCGCCCTACCACGACGGCAAGCCCATCTGGGGCGATTTCGACGCCCAGGAAATTTTCGAGCATCTGGGTGGCGACCTGAAAATCAAGCCGCTTCGGGTGGGCTTTGCCGCGTACTACGAGTCGCTTGGCCGCGTTGATTTGATGGAGAATCATAAGGACGAAAAGCCGGTGTTCATTTCGGGCAAGGAAGTCCGCAAGTGCCTGGTCGAGGGACGCCAGGTCGATCCGCGGATCATGCGCGAAAGCACCTCGGCAATCCTTACGGCTGCGATGAAGGGAAAATAGTCGGAAGACAACCGAAGAGTCACCGCGGGGGACGCGAACGACGCAGAGGAAGAAGAGTCATAGATGTCTTCTTTGCGTCCTCACCGTCCTCTGCGGTGATTCGTTCTCTTCTTGAACGGGAGAAAGTCTATGCCGTGCCGAGGCGTCCGCGGTGCTACGACCGTTGAGCACAATGACCGCGAGGAAATCCTCAAGGCCACTCGCGAGTTGTTGGCGCTGATGATCCGTCAGAACGACATTCGTCCGGAAGACGTGGCCAGTGCGATCTTTTCGACGACGCCGGACCTGAACGCGGAATTTCCGGCCCTGGCGGCGAGGCAGTTGGGCTGGACCGATGTCGCGCTGATGTGCACGAACGAGGTGAACGTGCCCGGCGCGTTGGGCCGCTGCATCCGCATCCTGTTGCACTGGAATACGGACAAGCCGGCCGCCCAGATCGTTCACGTCTACATCAAACGGGCAGCCCGGCTTCGTCCCGACCGCTCCCAACTCCCGCCAGTCGATTGGCAAGAGCTGGAAGAGTGGATTGCGGAGAATCTCATCGCCCCAGCCGGAAGGTGAGCGTCGTTACTTTACCGCAGAGGACGCCGAGGACGGTGGACGCTCCGCATCCTCCCCGTCCTCTGCGGTGAGATCAATGGGCCATCTGTCTCGGCTTCGCCCAAGAGCATTTCGGCGATGGCAAGTGGTGGGACTCCGCTTATTCCACCCTACAGGAATTTACCCCGTCCTCTGCGGTGCAATCAATGCACTCTCTGGCCCGGCTTGGCGCCGGAATCTGGCGAGAGCAGAAAGATTTCGCCAGCGCCGCCGGCGGCGACGACCATCCCCTCGCTGACGCCGAACTTCATCTTCCGCGGGGCCAGATTGGCGGCGCAGATCACCAGGCGG
>JAJFUI010000002.1 GCA_021372555.1 Planctomycetaceae bacterium
GGGCCTGAACGCCGTGTGGACCAGTTCCGCCAAGCCTTCGGCGATCCGAAATTGCTGGACGCCGAGTTCTTGCGCTACATGGCGCGGCTGCGATGAGGGCCCGCGTTCCGGCGACCTGCATGAGACGTGTTTCTGCGACCAGTGCCTCCGCTGTTGTCCCGAGCCCGACCTTCGGGTAAATTTAGTGCTCGCTGGCATTCGTCGCCCCGCGCGGCATACCGCAAACCCACGCCTACGTTCCTGCCCTACCAAGGAGCCACACCATGGCAAAAGAATCCGTCACTGGTAACGCCACGAGCCACAGCCGACGAGACTTCCTGAAAACGGCGTCGAGCTTGGCAACCGCGGGGGTCCTAGCTGGCGGATTGCCCATTGCCCGCGCCGCTCACGCCTCGGGCGGCGACGTCCTGCGAATCGGACTGGTCGGTTGCGGCGGACGTGGAACCGGGGCCGCCGTAAATGCCCTGGGGGCTGACACAAATTGCAGGCTGGTCGCAATGGCGGACGCCTTTGCCGACCGCTTGGACACCAGCCTCGAGATTCTCAAAAAGCAGGCCGCGAAGATGGGGACGCCGCAGAAGGTGGCGGTGGACAAGGACCACTGTTTCGTGGGGCTCGACGCTGCCGACAACCTGATTCGGAGCGACGTTGACGTGGTGCTGCTGGCCGAGCCGCCGCATTTCCGCCCGATGCACCTGCAGACGGCCATCGAAGCCGGCAAACACGTCTTCTGCGAAAAGCCTGTGGCGGTGGATGCCCCAGGAGTGCGCAGCGTGCTGGCTTCTGCAGAAGAAGCAAAGAAGAAGAACTTAAGCATCGTTTCCGGGCTCTGCTGGCGGTATGACCAAGGCGTGGCGGAAACGTTGAAACGCGTACACGACGGTGCGATCGGCGAGGTGACGAGCGTCCACGTCACGTACTTGGCCGGGCTCCTCTCGCATCGCAAACGCCGGACCGACTGGACAGAGATGGAGTATCAGTTGCGAAACTGGCAGTACTTCGTATGGCTGTCCGGCGACTTCAATGCCGAACAGCACGTTCACAGCCTTGACAAGGCGGCTTGGGCGATGCGGGACGAGCCACCCCTGCGGGCCTGGGGGGTCGGTGGCTGTTTGCTCCGCGATCGCAAAGAAGGGGACGTATACGATCACCACGCCGTCGTCTACGAGTATGCCAACGGTGTCCGCGCGCACGCTTACTGCCGTCAGATGCCCGGCTGCTACAACGAGACAACGGATACGATTATCGGAACGAAAGGACGGGCGATTCTGCCGAATAAACCGAGGATTGTTGGGGAAAACGCCTGGAAGTTCCGCGGGCCAGCCGCTCTATCGCAGGCCTACGATGAGGAGCATCGTCGTCTGTTCGCCGCGATTCGCTCCGGCCAGCCGCTCAACAATGGCCTCTACATGGCTCGAAGCACAATGCTGGCCATTCTCGGCCGCATGGCGGATTACACCGGGCAGGCGGTCACCTGGGAGGACGCCATGAACTCGGACGTGAGTCTCGCTCCAACCCGTTACGCGTTTGACGCTGAGCCGCCCACGAAGCCCGGCCCGGATGGGACCTACCCGATCGCGACGCCCGGAGCCGTATAGCCTTCCTTGCGGCCGTACCGCCGTTGGGGCCGACGCGGGGGAGGGACCGTAACGACGCCTCAATGGTGCCGAATTCGAGTATCCACCCCCTAAGTCGGTGGTTCCTGCTGCGATTTTCTTGTTGATGCGGCCGCCGGCCGCATTGCCAAGGCGGGCTTGGAGTCGGTATTATAAGGGATTCGCTCGCGGGGATACTATGTTCGAGTCACTCCAGGAAAACCTAAGTTCGGCGATTCGAGCCTTGCGCGGCAAGGGCAGGCTCACCGAGTCGAACATGCGCGACGGCTTGGAGTTGGTTCGCCGGGCGTTGCTTGAGGCCGACGTCAGCCTTTCTGTCGTCAAGGACTTCATGGAGCACGTGAGCGAGCAGGCCGTCGGCGAGACGGTGCTTAAATCGCTCGATCCGACGCAGCACCTGATCGGTATCGTCGGCCGCGAGTTGGTCAATTTGATGGGGCCGGTCGACCATTCGCTCCATCTGCGCAGCGGCATCTCCGTGCTGATGCTCTGTGGCTTGCAGGGTTCCGGCAAGACAACCACCTGCGGCAAGCTCGGCCGGATGCTTCGCGACAGTGGACGGAAGCCGATGCTGGTCGCAGCCGACTTGCAGCGGCCGGCCGCTATCCAGCAGTTGCAGGTCCTGGGACAGCAGCTCGGATTGCCGGTCCATGCCGACCTGACGGCAAAGGATCCGGTGGCCTTGTGCCAAGCTGCCGTGAAGCAGGCCAAGGCATCCGGGGTCGATACCGTGATTCTCGACACCGCCGGCCGGCTGCACGTCGACGCCGAGTTGATGAACCAACTGACCCTGATCGACAAGCGGCTTGGCCCCGATCAGGTCTACTTGGTCGTCGATGCCATGACCGGCCAGGACGCCGTGCTGAGCGCGAAGGCTTTCAACGAGGCGTTGGAACTCGACGGCGTGATCATGACGAAGCTCGACGGCGACGCCCGCGGTGGCGCCGCGCTGTCGGTCAAGCAGGTCACGGGCGTGCCGATCAAGTTCATGGGCACCGGCGAGCATCTGGATGCCTTGGAGGAGTTCCATCCGGACCGCATGGCCGGGCGTATCCTCGGCATGGGCGACGTCCTGACGCTGGTCGAACAGGCGCAGCAGAAATTCGACCAGGACGAGATGGCGAAGCAGGAGGCCCGGCTTCGCAAGGGCGAGTTTACGCTCGACGACTTCAAGAAGATGCTGGGCCAAACGAAGAAACTCGGCCCGATCAATAAGATCATGGGCATGATCCCGGGGCTAAGCTCCATGGGAGACATGCTCGACCAGATGGATGCCGAGAAGGACATGAAGCGGCTGACGGGCATCGTCGATTCGATGACGCCTGAGGAACGCCGGAATCCTTCCCGGGTGATTGATCAAAGCCGGCGACGACGCATTGCGGCGGGGGCGGGAGTCGAACCGCACGAAGTCAACGAACTGGTCAAGCAGTTCGATGGCATGGCCGACTTGATGAAGCGAATGTCAGGCATGGGCGTTCGCGATCGAATGAAGATGATGCAGGAGGTCACGCAAGGGGGAATGCTCAACCCCGGCGCGAAGTTTGCCAAGCAAAAGGTCGGCACAGGCAAACGCTTGAGTTCGGCAGAGCGTGCGAAGTTGAAAAAAGAGCGCGAACGCGAATTGCGGCGAAAAAAACGCGAGTCGCGGAAAAATAAGTAAACCAGGGATAAGATCACCACAACCATTCTCGGGAGAAACGCGTGTCAGTACGTATTCGGATGAAGCAGTTCGGCCGCAAACACCGGCCCTACTATCGGATCTGTGCGATGGACATTCGCCGGCCGCGAGACGGCCGGGTATTGGAAGAACTGGGCACCTACGACCCGTTGGTCCCCGAAACCGATGCCCGGGCGTTGCTCAACAGTGAGCGGATCGCCTATTGGCTGAGCGTCGGCGCGCAGCCGTCAGACAATGTCCGGGTGCTGATCAAGAAGTACGGCGCCGAGGGAACGCACGTGGCCGCGCAGCGCGAGGCGCTGGATCGGTTGGCGCAGAGCCGCCGGCGTCCAGAGCCGCCAGCGCCGATGCCGCGGGCCCCGAAGCCAGCGGTCAACGAGGACAAGCCGGAGCGCCCGGCCAAGCCGCGAAAGGACGCTGCGCCCGCAGAGGTCGCCGAAGCGTCTGCCCAGACGGCTGCGGACGGGCCGGCGGCCGAATAGCATCGCCGGTGATTCGCCATGCGTTTCGACGTTCTGACCCTGTTTTCCGAAATCTTTCAAGGATACGTGGGCCAGAGCCTGTTGAAGCGGGCGATCCAGGCCGGATTGGTGCAAGTCCATCTGCACGATATCCGCGACTGGTCGATAGGAAAACACAATACAGTTGACGATCGTCCCTACGGGGGCGGGCCCGGCATGGTGATCAAGGTCGAGCCGGCCGTTGACTGCGTCGAAGCGGTGCGAGGACAGGACCAGGACCCAGGACATCTGGTCATGCTGACGCCGCAAGGACGCCGTCTCGATCAGCGGGTGGTCGAACAACTGTCGCAGCACAAACGCATTTTGTTGCTCTGCGGACGGTACGAGGGGTTTGACGAGCGTATACGGACGATCTTAGAACCGGAGGAGATTTCGATCGGCGACTACATCCTCAACGGAGGCGAGGTGGCCGCCATGGCGATCATTGACAGCGTCATTCGGCTGGTGCCGGGCGTGTTGGGGGACGAGGACAGCAGCGTTAGCGATTCGTTCTCCAGTGGGCAGCGGTGGCTCGAATGTGCCCAATACACGCGGCCGCGGGAATACCGAGGGCACGAAGTTCCGGCGGTGCTGTTAAGCGGGAATCACGAGGAAATCGCACGGTGGCGGGAGGAGAATAGCCGACAACGGACGCTGGAGCGGCGGAAGGACCTGATTGAGGGTTGCCACGAAGACTTAGGACCACACCCCGGGAGCTGCCCGCTTCCGACTATTGAAAATTGACCAAGGAGTTGCCATGAGCATGCAATTGTTGTCGCTGGTGGAGAAGGCCAGCTTGAAGCAGGAACTGCCAAAGTTTACCGTGGGCGACACGGTGGACGTCCACTGTCGAATCCTTGAAGGCGACAAGGAACGGATCCAGATCTTCAACGGTCTGGTCATCGCCAAGGCCGGGTCCGGCTCGCGCGAAACGTTCACCGTCCGTCGGATCGTGCAGGGCGAGGGTGTCGAGCGAAAGTTCCCGATCCACTCGCCACGCATCGCGAAGGTCGAGGTGAAGCGGTCGGGCGTGGTCCGCCGGGCAAAGCTGTACTACCTCCGCGATCGGACCGGCAAGGCCGTGCGGCTGAAAGAGCGACGCACGGAAGGCGAAAAGTAATTCGCCGGACGGCATGCAGCCGTATCGCGGCCATGCGTTCCCGGCCCCGCGACCGCATCGCGGGGCTCTTTCGTGGCATTTGAGGCGATCGGACGGCGATGACCTTGCGGGCGTCTCTCTCGCGTTGGTGGCGACGGTTTTTCCCCGAGAAGTCGCTGGGCCAGCGCGGCGAGGAGGCGGCCGCAAGATTTCTGCGGCGGCGACGGTACCGAATTCTAGCGAGGGCCGATCAGTCGGGGCCCGGCGAGCTGGACTTGGTCGCGCTGGACCGGAAGACGATCGTCTTCGTCGAAGTCAAGACGCGGCAATCGCAGGACGCCGGACATCCGGCGGAAGCGGTCGATGCAGAAAAGCAGCGGCGGTTGACGCGCGCGGCGGTGAGCTTCTTGAAACGCCACCGCCTGCTGGAATATCCCGCCCGGTTCGATGTCGTCGCGATCACGTGGCCTGCTGGCAAGCGGCGTCCTCTGATCGAGCACGTCAAGGACGCGTTCGAGGCAGTCGGGGATTGGCACTGCTAGAGAACCCAACCAGCGTGACTGGTGACTTTTCAAAGAGCGGACGGCCAACGGTCGTGCGGGCGCGGCCGGGTCCAAGTGCAGGGGGGCACGTCAGGCCGGGTCGGCAGTACAACTGCCGCCCCAACTGAGGCGCCAAAGCGGGCGGCAGCGCGGGTCTGGTGTGCGGAGGGCGGCGCGTTGCCAAACCGAGCCGGGCTCCCCGGCAGCGATCCTACCGCGCGGTAAGCTAGCTTCAAGAAGAGTTTTTGAGCCACTCCTGGGACGCTGCCGCAGGCGTCGACGTCAAAGGGCGATAATTGAACAGGAACTATTGAACAGGAGGATGCGGAGGAAACAGAGAAGACGGTTTGGTGGGACAGCATAAATGGGTGAGTGCGGCTGCGCGATTCAAGCGAAGGGGGACGGAATTGGCGAGTCAGGCAGCCCTGTCGGCGTTTGGACGAATCCGTACGCGCCGGTACGCAACTTTTTCGAAGCGTCGATGGCGACCGTCGGTGCGCGAAAAGCTTTCGCCCCGACCATCTCCCATTCGGTGCGGGCGGCCCTCACCCCAGCACTCTCCCAGAGGGCGAGGGGACACGGCTTGGCGCGTCGAACGCCTTGGTGGCGGTGGTGTCAATTAGTGCGACTGTGCCTGGCTGTTTTCTTTCTTCCTTGGCTTGGCAATGCCGTTGAATCGTGGGTCGATGTTGAGGTTGTGCGGGGCGAGGTAGACGGATTGGCCATCGTGCGACCGAATTTTGAGCGTGAGGACATGGTCGCCTGGCTGGATGTCTTTGAGGAGGAGATAACAGCGAAAGCCGCAATTGGCGAGTTGGGGATTGCTGAACTGGGTGGCCACGTCGTGCACGGGATCGCCGTAGTGGGCGGGGTAGGTCTTTCCGTCCAGGACGATGGCGACGCTGCCGGCGACAGCATTGGCCGGGAAATCGACAGCCCAACCGGAGATGGAAAGCACGTCGATTCCGGCCCAGTAATAGATCGGATGGATTGGGTCGATGGCGAACCGCGTCGGCGATGTTCGAATCGGGAGCGCTGGGTTGGGCAACTCTTGGCGGGCGGACCAGTCGACATCAGCGAAGACGCCGCTGCGGAACTGTCTCATCACCGATATCCATTCTCGCACCCGTCGCGCCTGGTCGACGTCGATCTTGCCGTTGGCATCATGCAAGGGAAAGAAAGTGAGGGCCTCGTCGGGCTGCATGTCGCTGGTATATAGAAGAAAGCGTTCGTACTCGCGTTGGTCATGCAGGCCTTGGCCAACGGTGAGACCCTCGACGAAGCAGGCGGCAACGCCGAAGACCGCCAAGTCCAGGGTAATTCGAGCGAGATAGCGGCTAATACCACGAGGTTCCGACCTTTTTTGCAGGGCACCGATACCATAGATGCCAATGATCAGCAGGAGCGAGTAGAGTGTGTATCGCGAGTTCATGGCGCGATCGAGTCCACAGCCCGTGCGGCCAAGGGTAATCGCGGCGAGAACGAGAATGGCGAAAGCGATCAGCGCGAGCCAGAACGACTGCTCTTGCCACTGTCGCTTGTAGCCGACGACGGCCAGCGTCATTGCGGTCAGCGTGGCGAGAAGGATGCCGGCGGCTAGAGCCAATTGTGGCGCGTAGCACAAGGCGCTTCCGACCATTGTGAGAAAATAGCGGGCGGAAAACTGAAACGTCGGATGAATGCTTACGGTGTGCCAGTGATGGAAATAGAGCGCCCATTCGGCGATTCCGATGGCGCTCCACGCAGTCAGGAGTGCGGTCTTGCGTCGGTTGTTCAGGGGCGCGACCACCAGTTGCGCGACGCCGACCGGCCAGACAAAGATACCTTGGAGGGAGGAATAGATGGCGATGGTGGCCGCGATAGCTGCGGCGGCGAAGCCGAGACGCCATCGATCTTCGCAGAGGCGACTTAGACAGAAAAAGGTTAGCAGGGCGCAGCAGACGACCATGATGAAGGTGAGCTGGAAGCCCCACAACATGTTTTCCCATTGGCGCAGGCTGAAGAGCAGAAGTGCGATAGGAATGGTCGTCCAGAGGGCGCGTCGCAGTGACGCCTGTCGGCGGCAAGCGGCGAAGAGAATTGCAAGCGACAAACACAGCAGGCCTTGCGAAACATACATGTCGGCAAAGATGCTGCCGTTGGTTAGCAAGGCAATTCCGAGAAAGAGCAGCGAAGGAAAGAAGATGCGGTGTTCGTTGTGTTGCTGCCAGAGGAAGTCGAGTGTCACGCCACCGCGAGCGTGTTCTTGCATCAGAATGGGCACGATCCACTCGTCATACCAGGGAACGTCGACGCCGAACGCATAGACATAGGCGAAACCGATCAGGACAATCGCGAACAGGATGGCGGCAGCGACATAGGGGGATGCGGTGTGCCACGGCGGCAAGCGCTTCGCGCAGCCGGAAAGAACGGCCGCCGCGGCCCGGAACGCGTTCGAAGAGGCTGCGGGGCATATCGGCGCTGTATTCGCGTTCGGGGCGACCATGGATGAGCTTTGGATCGGCGTGCCGGAGGTAATTAAGGGGGGATTGTATTCACCCGGGGCCGCGTCATGCAAGAGAGAAGCGGTAAGGTTCGTCTTTCATCGTACATTCGAAGCCGAGGCGTCGGACGTTCTGCGCTGCGGCGGACAATGCTGCCGTCACCGCCTTATCGCTGGCCCCGACTTCTCGGGAGAGATCTCGTGGTGGTAGATGAGGTCGAGAAGGCCGCGACGCCGGCGAATTGACGGGGGGAGGGCCGTGGGCTAGACTCGACGCCTGTCGTGGCAGTCGTTGTATCTCGTTATTCCGCGAGTGATCCGATGAGCGATTCCTCGAAGCGCGGTTTTTCCCTCGGCGTGGACTATGGCACTAACAGCGTTCGGGCGTTGATCGTCGACAACGACGACGGGGAGGAAATCGCGAGTGGCGTTTGCGACTATCCCAGCGGCGACCATGGCGTGCTGTTGGATCCGAAAGACCCGAACCTGGCAAGGCAGAATCCGGCGGATTATCTTGACGGTTTTTACTATTCGGTGAGCGAGGCGATCCGGGCGGCCAAGAGGCGTCGCGGATTTCGGCCGGAAAAGATCGTGGGGATCGGCGTCGACACGACCGGCTCGACACCGATGCCGGTGGACCGGGACGGGATGCCGCTGGCGTTGCGGCCGGCGTTCCGCAAGAATCTTGCGGCGCAGGCGTGGCTGTGGAAGGACCATACGAGCCATAAGGAAGCCGCAGAGATAACGGCGGCGGCCGCGCGATCGAAGCGTGGCTATTTGGCTCGTTGCGGCGGCGCCTACAGCAGCGAGTGGTTCTGGTCGAAGATTTTGCACTGTCGACGAACCGCGACGCAAGTGTTTGACGCTGCATACGCGTGGGTGGAGTTGGCCGATTTCATTCCGGCGTGGCTCACCGGCCGACTCGGTCCGGATACGCTGCCTCGCGGGATTTGCGCGGCAGGGCACAAGGCGATGTATCACGCGGAGTGGGGCGGTCTGCCGGACGAGCGGCTGCTGGCCTCGCTTGATCCGGAGTTGCCGCGAATCCGACAGCGCTATGCGTCGCCGGCGCTGGCAGCGAATCAGCCTGCGGGCCGACTCACGGCGGAGATCGCCGCGCGGGTTGGGCTGCCGGCGGGCGTGCCGGTGGCCGTCGGGGCGTTGGACGCGCACACGGGCGCGGTTGGGGCGGGCATACGGCCAGGCGCGCTGGTGAAAATCATCGGCACGAGCACGTGCGACATGATGGTGGCCCGGAGCGATCGCGAGTTGCCGGACGTGCCGGGGCTTTGTGGCGTCGTGCCGGACTCGATCGTGCCGGGGATGTATGGATTGGAAGCGGGGCAGTCGGCGGTCGGGGACATCTTTAATTGGTTCGTCAACCGGCTTGCTCCGAACAATGGGCACGGCGGCGGCCACGAAACGTTGACTTGCGAGGCCGCGAAGTTGGGGCCAGGGGAGAGCGGGCTGTTGGCGTTGGACTGGAACAACGGCAATCGCACGATACTGGTCGATCCGCTACTGACCGGAATGCTCGTCGGGCAGACGCTGCACACGACGGCGGCGGAGGTGTATCGGGCGCTGATCGAGGCCACGGCGTTCGGGGCGATGACGATTATCAACCGCTTCGAGGAGTACGGGTTGACGGTCCGCGAAGTTGTGAACTGCGGAGGCATTGCGGAAAAGAATCCGTTGGTGATGCAAATCTACGCCGACGTGTGCAGCCGACCGATGAAGGTGAGCCGGTCGGGGCAGACGTGCGCTCTTGGCGCGGCGATTTTTGGCGCGGTCGTGGGCGGGGCGTATCCCTCGGTCGAGCAGGCGCAGCGGAAGATGACCGGCGTGCGGGCGCAAGTTTACCGCCCAAGGAAGGCTGCGGCAGCGGTGTACGCGGAGCTGTACCGGCTTTATCGCCGCATGCACGACGCGTTTGGCACGCAGGGGTGCGGCGAGTCGCTTTATCCGGTGATGAAGGAACTAATTGCGATCCGGGATCGGGCGCGCAATGGCACGGCGTGACGTCGTCAACGGCTCGTCATCGTCTTGTTAGCGCCGCGAGGCTTGCAGCGGTGTGGCTGCGGGGGCGGTGTCGTGGTAGACGCCGACTTTGTCGATGCCATCGCCCGTCCAATCGCCAGCGACCGGCTTGTCGCCGGCGCTGCCGAGTTGGAATACCTTGTCGGCGGCATCGATTCGGTGGTTGTTGTTGGTGTCGAGATAGAAGGTGCCATTGCGATAGACACCTAGCTTGGAGACGCCGTCGCCGGTCCAATCGCCGACCACGGGGAGGTCGCCCTCCTGGCCATAGTCGACCATTACGTCTCCGTCGCTCCAGCGGCCGTCGCCGTCCATGTCGAGGTACCAGGTGCCGGCTCGGAAGACGCCGATCGAATAGATTCCGTCGCCGTTCCAGTCGCCAGTGACAGCGATGTCGCCCTTTTGGCCGTACTCGAAGACGTGGTCGATCAGGTCGGAGCGCATGCGGCCGGTGTTGCTCTTTTTCAGGGTCCGCCAGCCGACGGCGGCATCGACGGGATCCGGAGGCATGTTTTTCGGGCGCTTGTGCGGCGGCGGGTTTAGGGCATCGGGCAGTCCGGGGTCGGCGGTGACCGCTTTCAGGTCGCCGATCCACGAGGGGCCGAAGATGCCGATGTCGGTCTTTTGGTCGCCGTTCCAGTCGCCAGTGACGGGTTGGTCGCCCTTCTTGCCGAGCTTGATCCAGAGGTCCTTCTCGTCCCAAGCACCGTTGCCGTTTAGATCGAGGAACCATAGGCCGTCGAGGAAGACACCGATTTTAGTGACGCCGCTGCCATCCCAATCGCCGGTAACGGGGACGGCGTCGGGCATGCCGAAGCGGAGTTTCTTGATAGGTATGCCATTCTGGTCGGCAAGGACCCATTCGGATTGGTTCAGTTCGGGACCGGACCAGGAGACCGGGTCGAAGTAAAGGCCAGAGGAGGATTGGGCGAAGTCCGTGCCCGAGCCGTCGCTGCGGGGCTGGCCGGCGTCGATGACGCTGAGGTGCCAAGTGTAGCCGGACGGCCCACCGCCGCCGCCAAAAACCGGTCTGGTAAGATCGATGGCCGGGGAGTAGCCGGTGTGGCCGACGAGTTGGAACGGCGAGTACGCCAGTGGCCCCGGTGGGGGCAAGAAGGGAGTGGGGCCCGAAGGTTCGCCGGGTCCGGTGGGCGGATTGGGCTTGTCGGGCTCGCGTTCGACCAGGACCTGGCTGAAGTTGTACTGGACGGCGACGTCGCCGGGCTTGATCGGGATTCGCACGATGGCTGCGCCGGACGGATCGACGGCGAGGGTGCTGAGAATGCTCGGGTCGGGCGACGAATAGCGGTTGACGACAAGGCCGCCCTTGCTGCCGACGCTGTCGACACCGGGGAGATACTGGCTAGGTTGAACCTCGACGATCGAATAGACGCCGGGCCGAAGGCCCGTGAACTCGTAGTAGCCGTTGGCGTCGCTCACGGTCGTGATCGCGTTGCCTTGCGCATCGCTTAGCGGGTAACCGGTGGCATCGCAGAGTTTCAGCACCACGCCGACGAGCAACTTGTCATCGGCGGTGAGCTGACCATCGCGGAGCGATGGGATGTCGGGCTCAGGGTCGCTCTTTTTCAGGACGATTGTCGGACCATCCTGGAAGACGTATCCGGATATCTTGGCAGGGATGATCTCGTAGAAATCGTAGTTTTGACCGCTGACGCCGGAGCTGAGTTGGGCGGAGAGGATGCGGTCGTAGCCGTCGAGCGTGCCGCCGGCGGAGCCGACCTGATCGCCGCCTTCAAGGTAGGCGGCCGGCTGGACCTCTTCGACGCCATAGACGCCCGGATTTAGGTCGGTGAAGGCGTAATATCCGTTTGTGTCGGTGGTCGTCGAGTTCAGGTGGTTGCCGGCGCTGTCGAGCAAGTAGACGGTGACGCCTGACAGAAGCGTGTCGCTGGAATCGAGCGCATTGTTGGCGTTTAGATCGACATAGACGTGACCGCTGATGCTGGCGGGGAGCAACTCGCCGAAATCGTAATTCTTGCCGTGCTGGCCGCTGACCAGTTGGGCGCCGTCGATGAGGTCGCCGGGGTTATGGGCGGTTCCGCCGGCGGTGCCTGCGGCGTCGAGGCCATCGCGGTAGCCGGCTGGCTGCGTTTCGGCGACGCCGTAGGCGCCCGGCATGAGGTTATCGAAGCTGTAGAAGCCGTTCTCGTCGGTAGTAGTGGTTTGGCCAGTTGACTGTCCCTGGGCATTGAGGAGCGTCAATGTTACGCCACCGAGCGGTGTCTCGCCGTCGTCGAAAGCGCCGTTGTTGTTGGCATCGTGATAGACGAAGCCGCTGAGGCTGGCAGGCATCGTTTCGGCGAAGTCGTTGTGGATGCTGTCTTCACCGCCGTCCAGGTTAATGTCGCTGAGGATGTCAACGGTGGTGACGACGCCGCGGGTTTGGCCGTTGACGGTGCCCGGGGTGTCGCCGACGCTGAGGTAGTCGTCGGGCTGGGTTTCGACGACGCGGTAGGTGCCTGGCTTGAGGCCTTCGAACTTGTAATGGCCGTCCGCGTCGGTGATCGCTGTCTTGCCGGTGGTAAGATAGTCGCCATCGAACTCATACAGCGTCAGTTGGACATTAGCGATGCCCAGGTCACCGGACTGCTGCTTGTTGTCGCCGTTAAGGTCCTCGAAGACGGTGCCGGAGAGAGTAATCGGCAGCGGGATTTGCTGGACCGCGCCGCTGGCGCCGGCGGTGTACACCGGGCCTGGCGAGCAGACCGCGGGGACGTAGGCATCGGCTGCGAGATTGTCGTAGTCGTCGTTGGGCAAGAGGTTATCGAGGCCGGTGCCTGTGAGGTCATAGTGGTCGTAGAAGATCAGGCCCGGCGTGGTGCTGTCCTGCATGTGGGGCGCGGTGAAGGAGGCGGTGAGGGTAGCGCCCTCGAACTCGGCGCCTTCGGCGACCGCGTTGGCTTGGAGGTTTCCATTCTCATCGACGTCGATGCTGAAGACGAGCTTGTCGCCGGCAGTGAAGTTGCTGAGCGAGATGACGAGTTGGGTACCGCCATTTTCGACCGAGGTGCCGGTGATCTCGAAGCCGTCGTGATTAATGATCGTTAACGGGAAGGCGCTATAGGCACCGCCGGCGCCGGCGCTGGTATTGAAGAAGGTGTTGTCGGTGTCGATGCGGATTTTGGTGAGCTGTGTGCCCGCTGCGCCGCCGGTAAAGCTGACCTGGAAGAGGTCGGCGCAGGGGGTCCCTGTGCCCTTCAGGACGTTGGGCTCGTCGAAGTTGTTCGAGTCCTCGAAATAGGTCGTTGCAACGTGGAGCGGGGCCACGGTCACGGACAGCAGTTGCCGCGACTCCATCGGTTCGAAGCGGCATAGGCGCGTGCGGGATGCGGCGTGCTGTCGCTTACGATGGTGTGGCTGGGGAACCGCGTGACTGCGATGGAATATGTTGAGCAGACCCACGTCAACCTCCGTGTCGTTTATCGCGATGGGCGAGTTGGAACACTCGCCCCTGCATGTCCTGCAAGTTGTTCGTTACGGGTTACGCCGGGTGACCTTCTGAACGGCGGCATCGGTTACGTTCCAACGTCGGACGGTGGTGTCATAGCCGCCGGAGACCAGCGTTCCGGTGCGTTGATCCAGGGCGAGAGTTGTGATCGAGCCCGTGTGTCCGACGAACTGACGGCTTTCTTGACCAGCCGTTATGTCCCAAAGGTGGATGACGTTGCCGCTGCCGGCCGAGGCGAGGGTCGTGGGGCCGCAGAAGCACAAGGCCAGGACCGCGCCTGGGCGTTGCGGCAACTCGGCAACGGGGCTACCGGTGGTGGAGTCGAGCAGTCGGATCACACGTTGTTGGCCGGCGGCAGCCAAGAGTTTTCCGTCTGGCGAATAGGCCAGCGCGCAAACGCGGCGAGGCGAGGCGGGAATATCGGTTACCCGATGCCCGTCGTGAGTGTCCCAGATTCGGGCGATGCCGGACCGGCCGGCGGCAACAACGCGCGAGCCATCCGGTGAAAAGGCAAGAGCGCGGAGGTCGCTGCCTGGGCCAGCAAGTTGGCGAAGCAGCGTTCCTTGGCGACCGTCGAAGAGCCAAACCTTATCGGAGTAGCCAGCGGCGGCGAGTGTTTGGCCGTCGGGGCTATACGCGAGCGTGTAGATCACCGGCAGCCGTTCGGCGAGGTCACGAGGGCGGTCGGGCGAGGCGACATCCCACAGGCGGATGCGTCCATCGGCGCCAGCGGTAGCCAGGACCTGGCCGTCTGGGCGGAAGGCAGAGGCCTTGATCCAGTCGGTGTGCCACTTGAGGCGTTGAACCATTGCGCCGCTCTGGGCGTCGAGGATTCGAACCAGGTGGTCATCTCCGACGGCGGCCATGAGCTTGCCGGTCGGGTCAAGTGCCACTCCGGAGACGACCGGCAACTTCTCTTGGCC
>JAJFUI010000018.1 GCA_021372555.1 Planctomycetaceae bacterium
TCGATTACGCCGACAGCGCCGACGTCCTCGATCATGCGGATTGGCTCGACGCGAGAATAACCCTATAGTACTCATCACGCTCTGCGTGATGAGTCGTAAAGAATTGAACAGGAGAAAACAGAGGAAACGGAGGGACCAACAATCTCTGTTGCCTCTGTTTCCTTCTGTTCAAATTGTTTGCCGCCGGCATGGACGCAGGAGCGTGTGCAAAGGATACCAGCATGCAATATCGTTTGAGCACATTTTTTCTGGTGTTTGTTGTCTTGTGGTCGTCTCTGGGCGTGTTCGGTGTTGGGGCGATTGTGGTCTTTCCCCTCACAGTTGGCTTGGCTGTCCTCGTCCATCGGGTAAAGGCTCTCTGGATCGGAGGAATCGCTGCCGTTGCCGTCCTGGGCTTTATGCTTCTTTTCCCCCTGTTGGTGCCTGCCATGGCCTCGGTACGCCCTGTCGCCCGCCGCATGCAGTGTGCGAACAACATGAAACAGCTTGCGCTTGCCCTACACAGTTATCGGCAAGCGCATGGCTGCTTTCCGCCGGCATACGTTGCGGACAAGAACGGCAAGCCGATGCACAGTTGGCGGGTGCTCATCCTGCCCTATCTTGAGCTGGAGTCTCTTTATAAGCAGTACGACTTCAACGAACCCTGGGACGGGCCGAACAATAAGAAATTGCTGGCCGACTGCCCTCGGGCGTTTGCTTGCCCTTCCGACATGGTCGCCAATGGGCAAGTCACAAGCGAGACGAGCTACGTTGCGGTGGTTGGCGCGAACGCCGCTTGGCAGGGCGACAAACCGCAGACTGTCGGCAATTTTGGTGATTCAAGCTTTCAAACGATTATGCTCGTGGAGGCCACTGATGCCGGCATCCAGTGGACGGAGCCGAGGGACCTTTCCCTGGATGCCGCTCAAACGCCCAGCACGCCTACGCCTCGCGTAAGGGTTTTGAGCAGGCACGGATGCGTGAAGGATTTCTTCTTCACTTATCCGCGCACGGGCGCCAACGTGGCAATGGCCGATGCCAGCGTGCGATACCTTCCGCCAGACGCCTTGACCCCGAAGGTGCTGCCCGAGTTGCTGCGAGTCGGCGGTTGCACCGACGAAAACACTAAGAACCTCGCCGCGAATGGAAATGACTATTTCCAGACCAACTGGGACAACATTGCCGCCCTGGCCGTCTGGCTCGTTTCCGTCGCGTGGCTCTTCCATCGGGCCGTGCGGAGCAGACGAAAAGCGGCGGAAAACGAATGTGCCGATGCGGGAAATCAAGGTTGACTAGCCGGGAGCAAGTGGCGACGTAGCGGCGCGATTCACTGTGATGAACAGGAGCGAACAGAGGAAACGGAGGGACCAACAATCTCTGTTGCCTCTGTTTCCTCCTGTTCAAAAATATCGAAGAAATGAGTGAAACCTAACGTGCCGCCGGAGCAGCAGCCTATGCAATTCACCCTGCGAACAATCTTCCTGGCGTTCGTGGTCGTGTGGTCAAGCTTGGCGCTTGGCGGAGCGATACTTGCGGACCCCTTCGCATTCTTGGCGATAGGATTTGCTGTCGTTGCGGCGACCATCGGGCTTGCAGTGCGCAGCGTGGGTTCGCGGAAGAAGATCAATCTCGATGATGGTCCTCGGTTGCTGTTGGTCTTCATCGGGTTGTGCGCCTTCTGTTACCTCCTTGCGCTGCCTTGCATCGAGTCGCGAGAGACGAGTCGCATGATCATGTGCCGCATCAATCTCCAACACATCGGCCGGGCATTGCAGAACTATGCGGCAACATACGGAACGCTTCCGCCCGCGTACGTCGCCGACAAGAGCGGCAACCCGATGCACAGTTGGCGCGTGCTGATCTTGCCTTTTCTGGAGGACGCGAGTTTGACGTCGCTCCACAAGCGATACCGTTTTGACGAACCTTGGGATGGCCCCAACAACCGAAAGCTCATCGCCGAATCGCCAAGGTGGTATTGTTGCCCGGAGGACGCATGGCAACCCGGCCACGTTCCGAAGACAACAAGCTACGTCGCTATTGTCGGGCCGAAAACGGCTTGGCCTGGCGCCAAGGGCGTGAAGCTTCGCAAGTGGGAAGACCGGTCCGGCGATACCATCCTGTTGGTCGAGGTTGCCAACTCCGATATTCTTTGGAGCGAGCCGAGGGACCTATCGATTGAAGATATCTCGCAACTCGTCCACGCTTCGTCAGGCACCGCCATTGCCAACAAGCATCACCTTCCTTGCGGTTTCCCTCTGCAGGAGTCCGTTGGAACCATTAACGCGCTTCGCGCGGATGGCAACGTTGGCGGCCTCTCGGACGCGCAGATGAGTACCGAATGGGCAGACGCGAATTGTGCTCTGGAAGGATACCGAGGGCCCTATTTCGCAACCGACCTGTGGACCGGCGGCGGCGTCAATTGGCGGAATTGCGCCACGCTGCTGATCTGGACCGCGTCGATGTATTTACTGCTTCGGCGAGCCTCGCGGTACAGGTCGAGGACGCTTGCCGTCCCGGACCAAGCAACCGAGACGACGATGCCGACGAAGGTAAACTGATGCGTCTGAGTCGCGGCAGGGGGACGCAGAGCGTCCGGGCAATATGTTCCGACGCGGGAGCGTGGGAACAAGGGCAAATTAGGGTTAAGTAGCCTGGCGCAGGCGGCGACGTAGCGGCGTGATTTCCTGCAATGAACAGGAGCGAACGGAGGAAACGGAGGGACCAACAATCTCTGTTGCCTCTGTTTCCTCCTGTTCAAAAATGATCGAACAAATGAGTGAAACCTAACCTGCCGCCGGAGCAGCAGCTCATGCAATTTCGTCTGCGAACGATCTTCCTGGTGTTCCTCATCATTTGGTGTGCGATGGCGGCGTTTGGGCCGGCGGGGATTTGTTTGACGGCGTTTCTGGTTTTAGTCGCCGTCCTAATCACCAAGTGGCCAGTCACGGTGATGGACCTTGCGGTGACTGCGGTAATCGGGGCAATGTTGGCTGCTCTTCTCGTGCCGGCGATTCAGACCGGCTTATCGCCGGAAAGTCGTCGCGACATTTGCGCCCGGCGTATGAAGGTGCTTGCGTTGGGCCTGCGGGCGTACCACGAAGTGCATGGCTGTTTCCCTCCGACATGCTGTGGGGACGCAACGGGGAGACCGATGCACAGTTGGCGGGCGTTAGCACTCTCTCACTTTGACAATGTCAAGCTGCAAGGCGAATACGTATACGATGAACCGTGGAATGGACCTAAGAACAGATTCGTGTCAGCTTCACCGTCCTGCTCCGGGCGCCACGGCGGTGGATTGTGTTGCCCGAACGATCCGAGTTGGTGGCGGACGGGCAGGCCAGACACCACGAGCTTCTTCGCCGTGGTCGGCGAGCGCGCCGCTTGGCGGGGCAGTGCAACGGTGAAAAGAACTGACTTGCCCAAGGGCGGCCGGCGGATGATCCTGTTGATTGAGGCGGCGGGCCGCGACGTTAACTGGAAGGAACCGAAGGATCTGACCATCGACGAGGCGGTGGCGGTCATCCGTCGGCGCTCGAAGACGGACGAACATGGTTACCACAAGGTCGGTGGCGATTACTTTCACCACCAGCGAGAGGGCACGCACGTCGCCTTCGTCGACGGCAGCGTGCATTTCCTCCCCACCGACATCGCGGCCGAAGACCTGCAATTGCTACTGACTGGCGATACATCCCGTTCGATCGACTTAGATGCTTTTGTCCGGCCGAGCCTGAACTGGTCGCACATTGTGGGACTCACGCTGCTCGTCGCTTCCGGCTCGCTGTTGGTTATCGGTTCGATCGTGCAGCGACGAAAGAAGACGAGCGGATTGCCAGCATAGCGGCATGGGCGCAGGAGCGTCCGGCAGTGTGTTCCCACGCGGGAGCGGTGGGAACAAGGGAAAAGCTATCAGCTCCCAGCTATTCTAATCCCTAATCCCCCAGTTCCTTCTTCTACGCCCCAAACTTCCCAAGCCGCTCCGCGTGGGCCAGGGCCAGCGGCATGAGGTAGACGCCTTGGAAATGGCCGAGGCCGCCGTGGATTGCTTGCTTCTCGCTAAAGGCCGTGAGTCCGTCCGGCCGGCACGTCTCCGAAACCAGCAGCGTCGGCACCGGGTGCCAACTGTGGCTGGCCAGCCGGGCGGGCGTGCTGTGATCGCCGGTCACAATCAACACGGCCGGCTTCAGCGCAGTAATCCGCGGCACGATCGAATCGAACTGCTCGATCATTCGGACCTTCTCTTGGAAGTTGCCGTCCTCGCCGCGGCTGTCGGTGTACTTGAAATGGACGAAGAAGAAGTCGTAGTCGTTCCACGCCTTTTCCAGGACGTCGATCTCTTCAGACAGCGTCGTCGGCTGGCCGACGATCGTCATGCCGACCAGTTGGGCCAGTCCCCGGTACATCGGATAGACCGCAATGGCGGCGGCCTTCAGTCCGTAGACCTCCTCGTAGCTCGGAATCACCGGCGCAGCGGCGAAACCGCGCATCGTCAGACCGTTGGCCTTCGGCTGGCCAGCCAAGAGCTTTTGGGCCCCAGCCACGAATTGCGCGGCCACTTCGGCGGTCCGCTTGCTCGCGGCGTCGTGGGCTTTCGGGGCCAGCGGCGGCACGCCGGTCACTTGTGGATCGGTGTCGGCCACATTGCCGGCCAGCCCTTCGCCACGGAAAACGACCACGAAGCGGTGTTCCTTGACCGGTTCGACAAACACCTCGACGCCAGGCACTTTTACCTCGCGAAGCTTGATGGCCAGCGGGGCGCTCTCCTCGGTGGGAATGCGTCCGGCGCGGCGGTCGGTGATGTTCCCCTTGGCGTCGAGCGTGCAGAAGTTGCAGCGGACGGCCACGTCCTTCGGGCCGAGCTTGAAGCCGACGCCGGTCGCTTCGAGGGCACCGCGGCCGATCAGGTGCTTGACCGGGTCGTAGCCAAATAGCGCAAGGTGTCCCGGTCCGCTGCCGGGCGTAATGCCGGGGGCTACGGGGTACATGCAGCCTTGCACGCCATGCTTCGCCAACGCGTCCAGGTGGGGCGTCTTCGCGGCCTCCAATTCCGTCGGTCCGCCGGGCTCGACCGGCAGCCCGCCGAGGCCATCGGCTACGAGCATCACGATTTTCGACTTGTTCTGGGTTTTCAGATCGCGGACCAACGCTTGAATATCCATTGTCAGGCTCCTTTTTTTTCCGGCTCAGGTCGATAGAATGGTTCACGGTAACAAATGAAGGGGGAGGGGTAAAGGGGGAAGCCCGAAGCTCAAAATCCGAATCGAAGCACCAATGACGAAACTGCGACGGCCGTTTGCCTTTGTCGCTCGGATTTCGTCATGCTGCCTTGGTCGTCCGTCGTTCTTCCTTCCGCCCACTATCCACTAACCACTATCTACGCTCCACTGCTTCCATGAAGCCGCTAGAACCGATCCGCTACGACTATTCCGGTCTGATTGCCTCGAAGGACGCACCGCCGTGTGTGAAGCAGACGGGGCTGGTTGAGGCCGACCTGCAGTGGCTTGCCCCGCGGCTCGATGCCGTTCGGCAGGAAATGGCCGAAAACCTGACGACATTCCGGCGTGGGCTGCCCGTGCCCGAGGAAATGCAGCCGATGGACGCCGGGTTTGTTGATTTGCCCGAGCGCCTGCTGGACGAGGAACGCCCCCTGCTGGACCAGATCATGGCCGCCGGCGACCGGCTGGCCAAGGAGGTCGATCGGGTGCTGGTCATCGGGATCGGTGGCTCGTACATGGGCGCCCGGGCGTTGTTCGAGGCTTGCGGCCATCCGTACCACAACGAGCTCTCCCGGCAGCGGCGCGGCGGCCGGCCGCGAATGTACTTCGAAGGAAACAACCTCGACAACGACGCGGTGCAGGGGCTGCTCGACTTGGTCGAGGGGAGCGACGATTGGGGAATCATCGTCATCAGCAAGAGCGGTGGCACGCTCGAACCGGCCGTGGCGTTTCGCATCTTCTTCGACGCCCTGCGAAAGTCCTGCGGCGATGACACCGAAAAGCTGCGCCGCCGCGTGATTGCCATCACCGGGTCGTCGGGCCGGCTTCGCGACCTGGCCACGACGATCGGCTGCCACGATATTCTGCCAATCCCCGACGGCGTCGGTGGGCGCTTCTCGGTCCTCAGCGCCGTCGGGCTGCTGCCGGCCGCGGTGATGGGGCTCGACGTAGGCCATCTGCTCGAAGGCGCGGTGGCGATGAACGAGCGATTCCGCACGGCCCCGCCGGGCGATAATCCGGTCCTGGATTACGCCGGCATCGCGCGGCTCATGGAAACTCGCCGCGGCGCGACGATCCGCATCCTCTCGGCCTGGGGTAAGGGTATGGAGGGCGTTGGGCTCTGGTACGACCAACTGCTGGCCGAAAGCTTGGGCAAGAATGGCCTCGGCGCGACGCCGCTGACGGCCGTCAACACCCGCGACCTGCACAGCCGCGGCCAGCAGCATCAGGAAGGCCGCCGCGACAAGCTGATCACGAATCTCGTGGTCGAAAAGACCCACCGCGAGTGGATCGCCCTGGAGCGGTCGGACCTCGACCAGGATAATCTCAATTCCCTCTCCGGCAAGACGCTGCCCGAAATGCTCCAGGCCGCTTGCACGGGCACGAACCAAGCGTACGCCGAAGACTACCGGCGGACGGCCACGATCCGCCTGCCGCGGCTCGACGAAGGTTCGCTCGGTCAGCTCTTCCAGATGCTGATGTTGGCCACCGTGGCCGAAGGCCGTCTGGTCGGCATCAACCCCTACGGCCAGCCCGGCGTCGAGGCGTACAAGAAGAAGATGAATGCGCTGCTGAGGCAGAAATAGTGGGGCGAGGTCTTAGGACTTAGGTCTTGGGACTTGGGTCTTGGGATGCAGTGCTCAAATCGAAATAGCCGGGAGCTAACAGCTCCCGGTGGGGCGTGAAAGCGGCCGCGATGGGCATTGATCAAAGCGAACCCGATTCCGAGCAACTGCCGTACACATGGGAGACGGTCGGGGAGCTGCAGCAGCCGATCTTCTGCTGGCGAGTGCTCCCGGCCTTGGCGCTCTACTTGTATGGTGTCGGTGTTCTCATCGACGCGTTGATGTACTTGACCATGACCTACGGCTTTGGTGCCGCGACGATCTGGCGCGACTTACCCCAGCGGCCCACCGAGCGCTTCAGCAACGTTTTTCTGCTTATCGCTGCCCACGTGGGCGTTGCCGCGGGAACTCTATTTCTGGTCGCTGGGCGAGATATTTCGTGTAGGCGGTGGCGGCGCGGCATAGTCATGGCGCTACTGGCCGTGGTATTCTGCGGCATCATTGGCGGAACAGGGAGGTTGCTCATGGCGAACGGCGGTTTGTTCAGGTGATGCGGATCGCCAACTCTGCCTTGCCCGAAACAGCAAGACGCTGGCCGACATGAGCCAGACCGGTATCGCTGCCACTCTTGCCCAGACGATGCCGCTTTCGCGAGGCACTGATCCCGGGAGCGGTGATAGTGCGGCTACGCCGATCCCTATCAGACTGAAAACCGCGAAGCCAACAACAATCTTCGCCACGGTTGGCGACCGCACTGCGTGGAGAATCACCGCGAGAATCACCAAATCCACGAACACGGCGATTCCCACGACGCCAAACACGGCCAGCGACGACCAGAGCACGACGAACAACAGGAAGAAGGTGCGGAGGGTGAATTGCATGGGCGGTTGGCGATCCTCCGGGGAGCTGTTAGCTCCCGGCTATTGTAACAAGAGGAAGCAGAGGCAACAGAGTGCTTGTTTCTCTGTTTCCTCTGTTATCTCCTGTTCAATTGCCCGCCGCCGTGCTCTTCATCGCTGCCACGCGACTCCGCCAGGCGCGGTGGAAGAGGAGGCCGACCGAGACGAGCCAGACGGCGAGCGAGGTCCATTCCGTCCAGTTGATTGGGTGAATCGCGGCGATCGCGTCCTCGTCGTATCCACCCACGGAAAGCCAAGTCTTCAGTTTGTCGGGTGGGCACGCTGAGATGGGCAGGTACTTGTAAGTGCCGTCGAGAAATTCGATGCCGCAGCCGGATGTCTCGGGATCGCCCAGTGCCCTGGGGCGGCAATGTCGTGTCGAGAGCTTCACGCCGTTCGAGGCGCCGTCTGGCCGAATGTCATCGAGATAGAAATCGCGAGGCTCGGTCCATTTGACGCCCGAGTCGGCTATCTCAACGAGAATTGGCGTTGCGGCGGCTTGTTTTCCCCTGGGATCAATCGGTCCGTTGGCCGCCCAAAACGGGTCTTTGCCGATCACCATGACGATATTTGTCGTGACGCCGTCTTGAGCGGAGACATCGTCGCTAAAGCACTCAAAGATTCGAGGCCGCTGGCTCAGTAGCTTGCTGTTGTTGGGACCATCCCAGGGCTCGTTGAAATTGTACTTGGTGTACAGTGCGCCTTCTTCGATGAATGGCAGGATCAACACTCGCCAACTGTGCATCGGTCTGCCGTTCTTGTCGGCGAGGTACGCCGGTGGGAATCGCCCATAGGCCTGGTGGTAGTTCAGCAAAGCATACCGGACCGCGAACAGGTTCGATTGGCAATTGCAGCGGTTCGCAGACTCACGGGCATTGCGAACGGCCGGGATCAACAGGACAACCCCCGTGGCGAACAGCAATACGAGCACCACCGGCCCGGTAAGACGGCGGGTTCGCCCGTTGACGACGGCGGTCACGCCCAGGGCGACAAAGAAGACGATAATGCCCGGGGTGCCAAACACCGCCAGCGACGACCAGAGCACGACGAAGAGCAGAAAAAACGTGCGGAGGGTGAATTGCATGGGCGGCGATCCTCGGGCGCTGGCTTCCGATCATTGTAACAGGAGGGAACAGAGGCAACAGAGTGCTTGTTTCTTTGTTTCCTCTGTTCGCTCCTGTTCAAGCGCTTGTGGCGGTGTTCTTCGTCGCCGCTATGCGGCTGCGCCGAGCGCGATGGAAGAGGAGGTAAACCGAGACGATCCAGATGGCCAGGGCGGCGATTCTCGTCCAGGGGCAAGAGATCACGGGTGGATTGGAAATGGGCGCATCAAGTCGCTTCCAATCCACGCGGTCGGTCGACGTTATGCTAACCGCTCCGGCTGGCAATGACTTGAGCGCGGCCGTGGGGAGCGATCGAACGGCCCCGTCGGCGCAAAGCACGTGCATGCAAACGGCGTGATCGCTGCCGATGCCCGAGCGCGGATAGACCGTGCTTGGGGCGATCGGGTCCTTTGGCGTGGCGTCGCGGGGCTCCGTCCAAGATACCTTGAAGTGTACGACCTCGACGAGCAAGATGAGTTGGTCGGGGCGAAGGTTGGCTGGACTGTCCGGGCCGACGTTCTCGTCCCACGCCGTGCCCGAACCGGTCATGGCCACATAATTCGTTTCGGTGTTGCCCGCCCAGTCGGTGGTCGGGCAGCAAAAAACTTCGGGCCGGGCTTTCTCCACCGACTTGTTCTTCGGGCTGTTCCACGATTGTTGGAAGTCGTACTTCTGAGACAGCTCGTCGAGCCCAAGATAAGGCAGCAGTGCGACCCGCCAACTGACCGCCGGCTTTCCGTTGCTGCCAGCGGACACGGTTGGGTAGTGGCCGTGCTCGGCGCGATAAGCCCGTAGCGAGCGGCCGATTTGATCGAGATTTCGCGCGCACTGGGCACGCCTGGGGGCCTCGCGGGGTGGTGAGTAGGCCGGGAGCAGAAGGGCGATCAGAACGAAGACGATTACGACGGCCACCACTGCGTCCAACGGGCTGAAAAACCGCACAATTGCCGCGAGGGTAATGACACCCAAGAAAACAGCGATTCCCAGCAAGTCGAACGTCGCCAGCGACGACCAGAGCACGACGAACAACAGGAAGAACGTGCGGAGGGTGAATTGCATGGGCGGCCTCCTGCGATGGTGAACCTATCTTGCGATTATCGGGTCGATCGGTTTTGAACAGGAGGAAACGGAGGCAACAGAGTTCTTGTTTCTCTGTTTTCTCTGTTACCTCCTGTTCAATCTGAGATGTCCGTCGCAGCGCTCCGGGGAGCTGTCGGCTATTCTTGTTCCGACCGAGTCTCCGCGAGGTCGTCCGCCCTCACCCCCGGCCCCTCTCCCGCAAGCGGGCGAGGGGAGAACCAAATCCTATGCCGTAATTCCTTTGGTGAGCGCCATGAAGGCCGTTTCCAGGTTCAGTTCGTCCTCCTTGAAGAGCCGCAGCTTGTGGCCGGATTCGATGAGGACCGTGGGAAGGTCGCTGTAGTCGATCACACCCTCGGCCAAGGTGACGGCGATGTGCCCGTCGATGAGCTCGACCTTCTCAACCAGCGTGCTTTGCTCCAACAGCCGCGCTGCAGGCTCCTGCTCGCCCACCACGGCGACGTTCAATAGCGTTCGCTGGCGGACCTGCTTCATCACGTCCGAGACGTTGGCGCAGACCAGCAGCTCGCCGCGTTCGATGATGCCAACCTTGTTACAGATGTCGGCCAGCTCGGGCAGGATGTGGCTGGAGACCATGATGGTCTTGCCCATCTTGCGAAGCTCTTTCAGCAGTCCGCGAATCTCGATCCTCGCCCGCGGGTCCAGCCCGCTGGCCGGCTCGTCGAGCAGGAGCACCTTCGGATCATGCAAAAGGACGCGGGCCAGGCCAAGCCGCTGGGTCATGCCGCGCGACAGACTGGTGACGAACGCGTCGCGCTTGTACCCCAGGTCGACCAGTTCCAGCACCTCGTCGCAAATCTTTCGTCGCGCCGGGCCCTTAATCCGATAGGCGGCGGCGAAGAACTCGAGGTACTCGATCACCTTCATGTCGTCGTAGACGCCGAAGAAATCGGGCATATAGCCGATGACGCGGCGGATATCTTTCGGCCTGGTGTAGATCGAGTAGCCGCATACGCTGGCCTCGCCCCAGGTCGGCTGCAAGAGCGTGGCCAGGATCCGCATGGTTGTCGTCTTGCCTGAGCCGTTGGGCCCGATGTAGCCGAACAAGTCCCCCTCAGCCAATTCCAGGTTGAGGTTGTTGATCGCGTGCAGGTTGCCGTAGGCTTTGGTGAGGTCTTGAGTTTTGATCATAGGAGGGATTTGAGACTAGAAATTAGGGGAAGAAGTTGGGTGCGGGAGCCAATGCCCAGTCCCCCATCCCTAATCCTTTGTCTTTTTCACCGGAAAGATGAAACGGTACATGGTTCGATGCTGATCCTCCGGGCCGACCAGCGGCTGCGAGTCGCGAAGCAGCACCGCACCGACTTGCGGGGCCTGATCCGTGGCGCCGGCGCCCCTGGCGATGAGGATGGCCCGACCGGTCTGCAAAAGATCGCTGAGATCGACGAACTTCTGATAGTCATTCGAGAGGCCTGCGTAGCCACGGCCACCGGCGGCTTGGTAGAACATCATCGTCCGGAGGATATACATCGGGTCGACGCTTGATCGATCGTAGGGCGTGGCCTCTTGGCGATATTTCTCTCCGACCTGGCCGCTCTCTTCGACCACCGTTCGCAGGCCGGTGAGCCAGGTCTTCAACTCGCTGCGTTTCGACATCTGGCCAAGCCGCGCAGACTCTCCCGGCGCGAGCGGGCCGAGATCGTAGACGTATCGCCCGTGGGCCAGCAAGCAATTGCGGAGCGCGAACGGCAACGTGTTCGTGATCGAGCCGGACAGCATTTGATCCGTCTCGGCCAACTCCGCGGCAGGGTATGCAGCGGTGGGCATCTCCCATCGGGCGGTGAGGCTCTTCGTGGACCACACCTGGATAGGCACGCCGACCAGCGCGCTGAGGTTCGGCGCGTAGTTGAAGCAGTCGCTCCAAAGCCGCGGACCGGCGGCCGGCGAGTTCATACCGCCCATGGCGCGGCCGGAAAGCCCAAGCCATCCCATCCACACGCGGGCTTCGGCTGCCGGTGTGTCGTTTGGCTCGCGCGGTTGCACCGTGAGGTTGAATGACTCCATGCGAGGGCTGAAGATGTTGAGCCACGTTGCGCCCCGGGCGTGGCCCGACGCCGCGTCGACATCCACCAAGTCCACTTGGTTGACGCGGAGACGATCGCCTTTGAGCTTGTAGGCCAACACATAGGCCCCGACGCTGACGACCACGACGATGACCGGAAAGGTAAGCCAGGTCCATTCCATGCGTCGGACGACCTTGCGGAGAAAGAAGTAGTCGCCGGGGCCGATCAGGAGGATGTAGACCACGATCAGAGCGGCCACAAACCAGAATGGAACGAGCCTGACGCCGGTGAAGCGGTCCAATGCGCTGCGAAGCTGGCCCGCCAGGTCTTCGTAGCCGTAGTGCATCACGGCTGTGTTTTCTTTTGATTCTTCGCTGGCCGTGATCGGCATGTCGAGCAGTCGGGCAACCAACAGTGATCGGTCCTTCCAACCGCTTAGCGGCGACTGGTCCAGGTCGCCGGCGAAGAAAATGACCTGGCCGAACCCGCGCGCCGTGCGGATGATCAAAGGAACGTCGGCCTCGTGGGCCTCGATCTTCCCAGCGATGTCGACCATGCGAGGAATCCGCATCGGTTGCTTCCGGCCGCCTGGCGGGATGACTCCCGTGTGGCTGCTGCAATAGCTTTCCAAGGCGGCCGTCTGGCGGAGCGAGATCATTTTCTCGAACTTGCCCGGCGAGAACTGGGCAAGCGGATGGCCGGCCGCTAGGACCTGGTCGGCCTGGGAGCCGACACAGAGAATGAGGCGGCCGCCCATGCGGACCCACTCGTCGAGCGCCCGGACGCGGGCGTTGTCGGCCGTAAGCTTGCGATACAATTCGGGGCGACTGGTCGAAAGTATGACAGCGCTGATTCCCTCGTAGGCGCACCATTGGGTCGGCAACTGCTCGATGTCGACGACATGTGCCGTGACGGGTTTGTTGTCTGCGTCGCCGCCAGCCAGCTTGCCGGCGTCCTCGACACCGACGCTTGCGGCGCCAACGACAACGATGAGCTCGCGGTTTTCGATCGCTGACAGGAAGTGCGTAGCGTCGGTTTCCAGCGAGGCTGTGAATTGCTTCTCGGCCCGGAGCCGGCGGTTCACCCGAAACTCGGCGATGAGTTCGCTATCGACGTGGCCAAACCGCGTGGTGAATCGCACCGGGGTGTCGCGGCCTGGCAGAACTTGGCAGGGCCGAGTGATGCGGCCCGGCACGCCGTCGCTGTCGGGAACGATGACCGATAGGTCGCCCGAGAGCATCTCGTCGCCGCCGCGGACGGTGACCTCCACTTGCGTCCACAGGCCGGCCTTGTAGCGGTCGGCGATGCCAACCTGCAGGCCGACGATCTTCGGAGGCTTCACCTGTTGGGCGCATGCGGGCGACGCTGGCCCCACCGTAGCCAAAACAATTGCACAATGAAAAATGCAAAGTGCAAATTGCAGCCTTGAGAGTCTCAATTTGCAGTTCCTTGTTAGGGTTTTCCGGCGTCGGGGCACGTGCAGACGAGGCGACCGCACCCGGGGCAGCCCGACCCGTACTTCTGCATCACGGCTGCGTTGAGATCGACGCCGGCCACATTGGCGATCGTGGCCAGCCAGGCCAGGACGTCGGCAAACTCGGCCGAACGCTCTTCATGGGTGCCGCTGCGCAGCGACGACGCCAGCTCGCCGACTTCCTCCATCAGCCACATGAAAGTGCCGTCGATGCCGCGGGCGACGTCCTTTTCAAGGTACATGCGACGGATTAGCTGTTGAAGGTCAGTGAGAGTGATTTCGCGGTGCGTCGTCGGTTCAGCCATGAGAACTCCAGGATATCATTGATGTTTGCTTGGATGTCGAGCCGGTGAGTCAACCTGCTTGGTCTATTTTTCCGCCTTGGTTTATTGGCCACGCAAAGGTAAATAGCGGGGGCGGAACAGCCCTCGGAAAATGATCGAAAATGCAAACGCGCGTCAAATAGCTAGCTATTTCGTTGGGGCAACCATCATCGACGCTTCAGCTGCTGCCGGGCCGCCTTGGCTGCGGCGTCATCGGGCTTCAATTCGAGCACGGCCTCATACTCGAAAATTGCCTCACGCTCATTATGTCGCTTGGCCAGCGAATTCGCCAGTATGCGGTGCATCTCGGCGTCGCGGACATCGATCTCAGTGGCCTCGCGGGCCCAGGCTTCAGCGGCGGCGTCGTCCTTCCGCGCGGCGGCCGAGCGAGCCAGGATCTGGCGTGAAGCCACGTCGTCAATATCCGTTTTTGCCGCCTGGGCCAGCTTTTCGGCCGCGCCGGCGTCGGTGGGCGAGTCCTCGACGGTCTTGCGGAGCTTTTCAAGGGTCGAGGCGGAAGGCCAGTCGATGGCCTTCATTTTTGCCGCTTCCTGCTTGACGAACGCCACGTAGCCTCGCTCGAAGTCAGCCTGGGAAAGCCCGAAGACGCGCCGAACAGCGTCCGCCGTCGAAAGCCCCTTGGTGTACGCGGCCAACAAGTCGCGAACCGATTGCTCACCCTTGCGGCCGATCATGTATTCGACGTATAGCTCGGACTGGCAATAGGCCAACGCCCGATCGTCGCGGCTTTCGGGGCGCGTGAAGCCGGCGTTGAGGCTGTCGAGGTCAAGCAGCTTGTTCTTGCTGAGACGCTGTTGGAGCAATTCGCACCAGGTTCGCGGACGAGGACAGTCCTCGCTCCAAACGGCCAGCCCTTCGGTGAACCAATGCGGACAGTTGAACCCGGTCTGCTGCAGAGTGATGACGTGGACCGTTTCGTGCGTTAGCACGCGGGCCCAGTTCATCTGATGGCCCGACGGCATCTCGCTTGGCGACACCATGCCGACGATGCGGCCAGTGCTCGCTGCCACAGTGTCCAAATAGGGTAGTCCAACCATCCGGGCGCTGAACCACTGGTGGGCGTCAACGCCGCGGGCCTCGCCAAAAAACTCCACGAGCGTCTTTTCGGGCGGTTCGTAACCGAACCGCTTGCACAAAAGCGGGTAAACCCGGTCCAGATGCCTGGCGGCATAGCGAGCGATGAGCCTGTCGGCCGGCTGATAATGAACGGCGAACCGCGGAGTGTCCAACGACTGCATCGCGTCCAGCACATCCAGCACTTCGAGCGAGTTCTTGACGCGGACGTTGAACGGATCGCCGCGGAATGCGGCTCGGAGCGTCTTGCGGGCGTCATTCTCCCGGCCGGCAAGCATGTAGAGCAAGCCCAGGTGACACTCGGGCCCAACGAGTCGCGGCATCAAACGAATGGCCTCGCGGAAGAACGGCTCGGCTTCGACCTGTTTATTACGCGCTTCAAGCTGCGAGGCCAAGGCGAAGTAGAATTCGCCGGCGTGAGGATTCCGCTCGGTTACGTCGGCCACGAGCTTGGCAAAACGAGACCGTTTATCTTGATCGACCGCCTGCCGCTTCTCGACGCCATCCAACAGTAGGTAACACGCCGCCACGCGGCCCAGCGCCTGCTCCGAGACCGCATTGAGCGGCAGAATTTTCTTTTCCAATAACGCGAGGGTGTCCGCCAGCTGGAAGTTCACCCAGAGAAGGTCCGCTTGCACCAACAAGGCCTCTGTCGAGCGCGGGTTGATTTCCAGCGCGCGGCGGAGAGACAGCTCGGCTTTGTGAACATCGCGGCGTTCCAGGGCCAGCAGGGCCAGGGCGGTGTGAACCTCAGCCGCGTTCGGATTGATCTCCAGTGCGGCGTGAATCTCCCGGGCGGCGTCGGCCTGGTTGTACTTTTCCAAGAAAAGCATTCCCGCCTGATAGCGAGCCGGCCAGTAGTCGGGGTCCTGCTTTAAGGCGTCGGGATAGAGATCGTTGACCAGGAATTGGAACTGGTCGGACTGGCGATGCCAGCGTGCCGACTGAGCGGCGGCCAGACCGATCCAATGGAGTTGCTCGGCCGCGGTCGCATCGTTGTCGTTGTAGTAGCGGACGAGCCAGGCGTAGCCGCGGTCCGCCTCATCCAGCTTGCCCGTGACCCGGGCCAACTCCGCAGTAATCCAGCGGGCCAGAAGCTGGTTGCGGTCGATCTTCAGCGACTCCTCGGCCCGCTTTCGGGCCTCCAGCCAATTGCCATGCTCAAAGGCGATCGCAGCCAACTCCGCGAGCACGTCGGCGTTGTGCAAGTAGGGCGGATTGGCGATCTGTCCAGGCAAGTTGCCAACCTGTCCCACGGCCAGTGCCTTGACGGCCTCCTCGTCCCTGCCTTGCGCGACCAGACAACGGGCCAGTCCAATCGCTGCGGCAGGATCCCTGCCAGCCTTGGGCGCGTAAAGATCGGCCGCTTCGGCGTACTTGCCGTGGAGCCAAAGCCTCCGGGCAGCGCTGAGAGAGGTGTCGCCTGCCCGCGCCACGCCAGTTGCGGCCGACATCAACACCAGGCAGATGCTAAGGCGAAGGCTCGGCACGGAGAGCGGTTGCGAAAGGGCGAGAGGTTTGCTCGGAAACGACAATCCACTTTACCCGACTTAACGGTGCCCATCAACCAGCCCCTTTGACAGTAGCGGGCCCTAAGAATAGGATTCGAACAAGATTGCGGCGATTGGGGGAAAGACCCGGGGGCGGTTGCGACGCACGAGCAGTGACAGACGATGCCACAGGTGTTGATCGACAACCGTGAGGTCACGATTCCTGCCGGGCGGCGGCTCAATGGCATCGAGGCTGCGCGGCTCGCGGGCATCGAGATTCCGTTCTATTGCTGGCACCCGGGCCTATCGGTGGTGGGCAGTTGCCGAATGTGTCTCGTTGAGGTCGGCACGCGCGACCCCGCCAGCGGCAAGATTACCATGCAGCCGAAGTTGTCGCCGGCCTGCAACGTGCTTGTGACCGACAACATGGTGCTGGTCACGCAGAGCGAGAAGGTTGCCCGGGCTCGCGCGATGGTCGAGGAAGACTTGCTGCTGCGTCACCCCATTGATTGCCCCATCTGCGACAAGGCTGGCGAGTGTCTGTTGCAGGACTACCATTTCGCCTATGGCCAGCCGGAGCGGCGAGCGGACATTCAGCCGTTCACCAGCCGACGCCGCGACCTGGGCGACGTGACGCTTTTCGTGGATCGGTGCGTGATGTGTAGCCGCTGCATACGTTTCGCCGCCGAAATCAGCGGCACCCACGAACTGATGGTGACTGGGCGAGCCGCGCACGAAGAAATCGACGTAATGGCCGGCTATCCGTTGAACAACAAACTCTCCGGCAACGTCGTTGATCTCTGCCCGGTCGGCGCGCTTTGTGATAAAGATTTCCTCTACCGGCAGCGGGTGTGGTTTTTGCGGCGGCACGCGGGCGTCTGCACTGGCTGCTCCACCGGCTGCTCCATCTGGATCGAGGAGAATCAGGAGCGGATTTGGAGAGTTAAGCCGCGAGAGAACCCCTTTGTGAACACCTGGTGGATCTGCAACGAGGGCCGCTATGACTACCCGCATGTGCATAACCCTCGGCGGCTGCGGCGTCTGACCGGAAAACCCGACCAACTCAGCGCTGCTCGCGATACCGACGCGGCGTTGGCCCAGCGACACCCGACGGCCATGGAAATCGAGGCCACCGGACGCCCCGTCGCAGACCAGGCACTCAAGAGTCCGCCGCCATCACCGCCCCGGCCCATCGAGGAAAAATCCTTGTCGCAATTGGCCGGTGCACTGCGGGGGGCCGGGCGGTTGGCCGCCGTCGTCTCTCCGTTCCTGACAGTAGAAGAGTCGTATCTGCTCTGCAAGCTGATCCGCGGCATCGACCCGGGGGCATTGCTGGTGCTTGGACCGGTGCCCACCGCGGGCGAAGACGAGCGTTTCGCTAAAGGCTTTACCGTTCGAGCCGAAAAGTGTCCGAACCGTCGCGGCGTGGAGGCCGTCATTGCCCACTTCGTCCATCGGGTTGACACGTTCGATGATCTGCTGCCACGTCTGGACCGCGGCGAGGTGCAAGGCGTTTGGGTATCGGGCGGATACAAGAGGGATTGGATCGACGAAGCCACGGCCCGGCGATTCGAGCGACTGAAGCTATTGGTGGTGCACGATTTATTTCCATCGCCGCTGTCGGAACGTGCGACGTACGTGCTGCCCGGCGCGGCGTACGCGGAGCGGGATGGATCCTATGTCAACCGCGCGGATCGGCTGCAGTCTGTGCGTCGGGCGATCCGCCCGCCGGTTGGCGTTTGGCCCGAGGGACGCGTCTACTGGGAACTGCTGGGGCGCAAGGGGCTATACAATTCGGACGCCGTGCTCGCCGAGGTCGCCCGCGAGATATCGTATTTCTCAGCGGTTGTTGGCCCCGTGCCGGAAGTTGGGATCGATTTGCGGGCGAACCTGTTGGCCCGAGCCGCAGAGCGGTCCGCGACTGTGTAGTGGGAAATAGATCGCCACAAGCATGATAGTTACGCTGCTGGAACCGCTGCTGAAAATCGTGCTGCTGCTGGCGGCGCTGATGACCGCTTGCGCGTACTTGGTGCTCGTCGAGCGGTGGATGGCCGCCTGGGTGCAGGATCGGCTCGGCCCGAATCGCGTTGGGATTCCACTGACGCGGGTGCGGCTGTTTGGCCTGGGGCAACCGCTGGCCGATGGGATCAAGCTGCTCACGAAGGCGCAGATCACGCCGAGCCACGTCGACAAAGCCCTTTTCATTGTTGCGCCCATGGCGATCTTTGTTGCCGCCCTGGCGGCGTTCGCGGTCATTCCTTTTGGCAGTGTGATTCCGACGGAAGGATTGCCGGCCGCATGGCGATTGCCGAAGCAGATATCGCTCGTTGTCGCGCCGGGCATGGACGTTGGCATGGTCTATGTGTACGCCGTCGGCAGCGTGGCGGTGTACGGCGTCGTACTGGGCGGGTGGGCGAGCAACGACAAGTACAGCTTTCTGGGCGGCATGCGAAGCAGCGCGCAGTTGATCTCTTACGAGTTGCCGTTGGGCTTGGGCATCCTCGGCGTGGTGCTGGCGACTGGTTCCCTTCGGCTCGATGCGATCATCCACCAGCAAGCGGCCAGCGGGGCATGGAACGTCTTCACCCAGCCCTTGGGATTCGTGGTGTTCTGCGTGGCGGGATTCGCCGAGGCTGCCCGGCTGCCGTTCGACCTACCTGAAGCAGAACAGGAACTGGTGGGCGGCTACCACACTGAATACTCCGGCATCAAGCTTGTGATGTACATGGTGGCCGAGTTCCTGCACATGATCACCGCATCCTTCTTGATCGTGATTCTTTTCCTCGGCGGCTGGCATCTTTGGGGCGTTACTGGCGCCGGCAACGAGGTCTCATGGCCCATAGCGCTGGTGCGGATCATCGTACTGTTGGGCAAGGTGATGGTCGTCATCCTGTTTTTCATGCTCGCACGGTGGAGTTGGCCGCGGTTCCGCTTCGACCAGTTGATGGACATCGGTTGGAAAGTGATGATTCCCTGGGGCTTGGTAAACGTTGTGGCAATTGCGGCGTGGATCGAGTTCGGCGGCCGGCTTAGCGCCGTCGTGGGCTTGTCGCCGATTGTGGCGATGGCCTTGGGCAACGGATGCGTGTTGATTCTCTGCTGGCTGGCCACCGTCGTCGCGGACCCGACCTCAATCGACAACCGTCCGCGGCGTGCGCTGCCGGTTGTGGGGCAGGTTGGTCAGCCAAGGCCGGGTGGCAACCCGCCCTGCGGCAAAACGACGGATCGTGTCCTATGAAACCCGACGATCAAAAGATCACGTGGGTGCGGGAACCGCGGCTGGGACCGACGGGCCGGTCGTTCTTGCCGCTGTTCGTGCAGGGGCTGATGACAACCCTGCGGCATCTGTTCCGTCGCAAGCAGACCGTCCAGTCGCCCGAAACGCGGCATGCCAGCCCCGATCCGCTGCTGTATCGCGGCGTCCACCGCCTCAACTGGGACGATCAGGGCCGGGTGAAGTGCGTTGCCTGTTTCCTCTGCGCCACCGCTTGTCCCTCGCACTGCATCGATATTATTGCGGCAGAGAGCCCGTGGCCGGACCGCGAGAAGTACCCCGAATCCTTTACGATTGACGAGCTGCGCTGTATCTTTTGCGGCATGTGCGAGGAGGCTTGCCCTGTCGATGCGATCGAGCTGACCAGCTTCTATGACCTGTCAGGCAAGAGCCGCGAGGAAATGATTTTCGACAAAGAGAAGCTGCTGAGTGTTTACGACCAGACAAAAAATACCGAGCCGATGAGGACAAGAAGAATCGAGAGATGAGAGTCGAGAGCCGGACCGACTGACAGGCCCGCGGCCCTCGCGAAAGATTGACTGCCAGGCACTAACCACGATGCCGCACTTGCTAGCCATTTCGATAATCGCTGTCGTGCTGGGCGCCGTCGGCGTCGCGCTCATGCTGCCGCGCGGCGCGGCCCGAGGCCGGCTGCTGGGCGGGCTGCTTGGCGCCGTCGCGCTTGGTCTGACGCTCTCGCAATTGCCTCGCGTGGGCCAGTGGGCAAACGACGCGTTGTTTCTCGTTTTGGCTGCCGTGACCGTCGTCTCGGCGGTTGGGGCCGTGACGTTTCGCAACCCGGTCTATTGCGCGATTTGGTTCGGGCAATCGCTGCTGGGCGTCGCGGGACTGATGCTGGTGGCCGGCGCGCAGTTCCTGGCCGTGGCCACCGTCGTGATCTACGCGGGGGCAATCCTGGTGACGTTTCTCTTTGTGCTGATGCTCGCGCAGCCGGAGGGTCGCGCGGCCTATGACCGCGTCAGCTTTGAAGGCCCGATGGCCGCTGCGACGGGAATTGTGATCGTCGGTTTGTTGTCGATAACGATTGGCGGTGTCCTCTCCGCTGGACCGATGGAGCACCACTCGGCGCAAGCCATGGCGACCGGCGTCCTTGCGCCACAGCACGTTGCGAGGTTGGGCGATGAACTGTTTGGCCGCCACCTTCTTGCCGTGGAAGTTGCCGGCACGTTGCTTTTAGTGGCGCTGGTCGGGGCCGCAGTGATCGTCCGGCTTGCGGCGGACCGGATGAGTGACCGCCAATCAGCCGCCGACGGGGCCTCCGCTCCGACGCTTCGAGGCGGGCGGTCGGTTGCCGCGGAATCCGTGGCGGACCGCCCCTCATGAGCACGTTGTAAGATCTATGCATTCCGAACTAACACTGCTGAACAACTACCTGATCGTCGGCGCCATGCTGTTCGGCATCGGGGCCATCGGCTTCCTGAG
>JAJFUI010000022.1 GCA_021372555.1 Planctomycetaceae bacterium
TAACGTCTATCGCCAGCAGTTTGTCGCTGGCGGCATGCGATTTGCCGGAACGAGTCCGGATGGATCGTTGATCGAGGTTGTCGAATTGCCAGATCATCCGTGGTTCATCGGCGTTCAGTATCACCCGGAGTTCAAATCGCAGCCGACCAAAGCCCATCCGCTGTTCGCCGGCTTCATCGGCGCCGCCATCCGACACCACTACGCGGGGCAGGATAAGGCGGCCGCACAATAGCGGGCGACAATAACGTCCATTCGCCACTGTTATCTGGAAACCAGTTCTGCCAGCGGAGAATCCACGATGAGCGAGCAGCAGCCGGACAAAAAAATCATCGTCGACGAGGACTGGAAGAGCCAAGTGGAAGCCGATAAAGAGGCCGCCCGCCAGGGCGAATCAGGCGCCAAGCCGGCCCCCGGCCCGACGTCGGGCCAGCAGCCGTCGCTTCCGCCGGCCGATCTGATCTTCTTGGTCGGCACGCTCTACGTTCAAGGTGCGATGTCGCTCGGTCTGTTGCCAAACCCGGTCACCAAAAAGGCAGAGCGGCACGTTGCTCAGGCGAAGCATGCCATCGACATGTTGGCCATGCTCCAGCAGAAAACCGAGGGCAATCGCACCCCGGAAGAGACCGCGGAGCTGGAAAACGTCCTCCACGAACTGCGGATGGCGTTCATCCAGACGGCCACAGCGAAAGAATAAGCGCTGGACGGTAGCTCAGTCGAGACGGGCGTTCGACTTAATCGCGATCAAATCGCGGCGCAAGGAACGTTCCTGCTTGGAACTTCGTGATTGGGATATCGTGTTCCACGCCCGGTCCGGGGATTAGGTGGGCAGGCGCATCGTGCGCCCGGAAAACCCACCCCTGTGTGACTTGCAGCTCCCACCGATGACCGCGCCGGATCCTGGGATTTTGTTCCTCCGGACCGGGCGTGGAAACATTCGCTCTTGATTTGTTGTTCGACCGCTACGGCGATCGAAAGGTGCGCGTAAAGCACCGAGAGGCGTCGTTGAATCGCGACGCGTTGCTTGCAGGCTACGCCGACAACTGATCGAAAAGTCGCCGGAACTTCGGCATCCGCCGTTCGAGATATTTGAGCCACGCCGCGGGGCTCCAGATTTCGATGCATACGGCCGCACCGACAATCTGCACTTCTCCGCCCGGCGTCACGCCGAGAAACTCGCGAAAGCCCTCGGGAATGACCAATCGTCCGCGACCGGCCAGTTGCACAACGCGGTGACGCGTCGATAGGAGCCGGCCAAAAAGCTGCACTTCGGCAATCCGCTCCTGCAGCTTGCCGGCCCTCATCTTCTGCTTGACCAGCTCGACGCCGTCGTCCAGTCGCGCTCGCCAAACCGCTGCGCTCCACAAGCTCAAGCACCCCGGCCGCTCCTTGGCCAGAATGCACTCCGGCGAGTTCGCGACGAGCGTATCCCCCAGCTCGTTCGGAATCGAAAGCCGGTAGCGCGGATCGATCGTCCGCTGAAACTCGCCAAGCAGAAACTCTTGGGGTTCTGGCATAGTTGCCACCGACCAACCGGCTGCGACGAAACGCTCTCGACCGAATACAGGACATTCAGCTTGTCTCTATCTTAGCGTTTGGGCAGGTATCCCGCAACTATCGCCAAACTATGCTTTGATTGGGCACAAAACCCACAACTGATAACGCGTGAGTTTACCGGTTCCATAAGCGCTGACAAGCCCCCCACGTGGAATTTTCGGAAAAATTGTCCTAACCGGACTTCGGCGCGTATGAATGCTCGGATCGCGACCACCGGGCGTGGGCGTCGCCGTTTCCAGACATGCCCCGGCGGGCGATTGGGCCGGACAAGAAGCGTCGGCTAGCAATGACAGCAGATGCGTCGCGTCAGCCGTGGGCAGGTTTCCCACAGAATCTGACACGCTTAACGGACGTGAGCACGCACAGAACGGCCGACGAAAGACTATCGGCCAGACGCGGCGCGCTGGTACTCGGCGAGTCTCGCGCGAAGAGTCGCAATCAGCGGCTCGTTGATATCCCGCTCCGCCAATTGCAGGGCCCGCCGTGCCGTCTCCATGGCTCTGGTCCGCTGTCCTGCCTGGGCGTATGCCGCCGCCAGATTGCTCAACGCCTGAACGCAGTCCGGTTGGAGTCTGATCGTTTCCTGCAACTCGGCCGTCGCCTCGGCGAGCCTGCCGGCGGACATCAGCGCTTCGGCGTAGCGCGATCGCCAGTCGGCCCTCTCCGGCCTGCGACGCACCGCTTCGGCGAACATCGCGATTGCCTCGGGCCACTGGCCGTGATGCGAAAGCGTCGTGGCGAGGTTGTTGTAAGCCTCCGCACACTCCGGGTTGCTCGCCAAAGCCTTGCGGTAATGCTCCACCGCTTCCTGTTCTCGCCCCAGTGCGGCCAGCGCCATGCCTGCATTATTGAGCGTGTCGAAACGCTTGGGATCTATCGCCAAGGCTGCTTGGAACTCCTCAAGGGCCTCTTCCCATCGATGCTGATCGCTTAGTTCGTTGCCCAAGTAGCTATGCGCCAGGGAATTGTTCGAGGTGCTCTCGATCGTGTGTCGCCACAGCGTTTCGGAGTCACTCCAAAATGTGGTTTGATGCCAAGCGGCGGCCACCAACGCGACCACCGCCAAAACCGCGGCGCCGCTCAACGCCCAGCGGCGACGCATCGAGGACGAGATTGATTTGGTTGGTACGACGTGCCTGTCGTCTGGCGCCGTTTCGGCGTCGCCCGGGGCAACAGCTTGCCAAAGCTCGGCGAATCCCCACGCCATGGCGATGCAAAGCCCGATCTGGGGCAAATACGTGAAGCGGTCGGCGGTAGCCTGGACCCCAAACTGGACCACTCCGATGGCTGGCAGCAGCATTCCCAGGTACCAAAGCCAACCGACCAACAGATACGGATACCGCCGCCTGGTTGCCGCAGTCGCCATTGTCACCAATGCAAGCAGAAGTGATGCCGCCAGCACGTGCCAAAACGGCAATACTGTGGGCCGCGGATACGGAACCGCCAGATTGACCGGATGAAGGAATTGCACCAAGTAGCCAACGTACGCAACGGGGATGTGGCCCAGACGCCAGGCGAACGAATAAAGCTCGTTGACCTGAATCGCTTTTGCTTGCGCCCATAACGTCACGACGCACGAGATTGCTGCCAGCGTGAAAAGCGGTGTCTTTTCAAGGACCAGCCGCCGGGCATTTCTGGCCATCGCTTCTGGCTTCGCCTTGCCCATCGGCGCAAGCGGCCAGTAATCTAGCAGCAACAGCACGAAGGGAAGCGTTACTACTGAGGGCTTCGACATTAAGGCGAGCACGAAACATGCGGTTACCGCCGCGTACGGCCCCGCAAGCCCGCTGGCGTTGGATTGGACGCCGCGTCCGCCTCGAATCTCACTGTTCCGGCCCTTCTTACGCATGCCCGGCGGGGTTTGGCCGCTAGAGGCGATCACGACGTTTGTCTCTGCCCTCCTCGCCGCGAATGCCGCATAGGCGCAAAGCGCCAGCATGAAGAACAGTCCGCTTAGCATGTCCTTCCGTTCGGTCACCCAGGCCACCGATTCCACCCGCAACGGATGGATCGAGAACAGCGCGGCGGCAAGCAGACTTGGCCACAGACGTCCGGTCATCCGCCGCAGCGCATGGAACAGAAGCAGCGTTGAGGCGGCGTGCAACAGGACGTTGGTAAGATGGTGCCCTCCGGCCCAGTCGCCATAAAGCCGCCAATCGAGCATATGCGACAGCCAGACGACCGGAGCCCAAGCGCCCGCGTAGGGCTGGCTGAAGGCCCAACCGACGCTGTTCGCGTTGAACCCTTGGGTGACCCACCGGTTCTGGTAAACGCAGATGCTGTCGTCGAGGTTAATGAAGGGGTGTGCGATGGTCTGGCCAAAGACCAGCCCCACGCCCAGCACCAGCATTCCGTAGGCGGCCAGCACTTGCCAGCGCTGCGAAAGTCCTTCGGGGTGCGGGGGGGAATGATCTTGTTGACGGCCCATAAGTGAGATCGCGGTGTGCTGGAGGCGGCCTAACCGGTATGGTGGCCCACCGCATCTTATTGTGCCTCGCCTTGTTTTGGCCGGCAAGCGACGCCCTCGAGCCATCGCGTCCGCTAACCGCTAAATGAAAGACCTTGCCGATCGCGCGGTCTTTGCGCTGTAGCCGAACAAATTGGCGAGGCAGAATTGCTCGCAATTCCGCTTCGACGGCTTCTGCCGTGTGTCATAATTACGACGCCTGCAAACCGCTATCGGACAACGATCAGCCAGGGAGCCAAACGATGATCCGATGCCCTCACTCCGTCAGGTGCTGCTTGGTGGTTCTCGCGGCCATCGTCTTAATGGCTATCCTCCCGGCCGCGGCGCTCTGCGGCGGTGGTCATGGCGGCGGTGGTCATGGCGGTGGCCACATGGGCGGCGGAGGAGGCGGTGGCCACATGGGCGGCAGCCATGGCGGCCCTGGCCATATGGTTGGCCCGGGCGGTTTTGGCGGCGGCGTCCACGGCGGCGCCGGCTTCCACTCCGATCCGGGGCCGTCTCATGCTCACTCCGGCTACGCAGGCCACCCCGGCCCGCATCCAGGTCCCGGTCCGCATCCAGGTCCTGGGCCACACCCTGGCCCGCATCCCGGTCCGCATCCCTATTGGCATGGCGGTTGGGGCTGGGGCTGGGGCTGGGCAGACTGGTGGCCCTGGTATGGTTTCACTTGGTGGCCCGGCTACGCGAACTATTGCTACGGCGTCCCGTATGCCGGCGAAATGTACGTTGCCTATGCGGACACCACTGCGCCTTACGCAGCTTACAAGCCCACCGACGAGGACATCACCACGGCGCCCGACGGATCGATCACGCCCGCCGAGCAAAGCATGGGCCCGCTTGTCGCCGGTCCTAGCATGTCGTCGGTGCGAGCCGAGGATGCTGGCGCCGGTGACCCGTTCGACTTCCACGGCCGCGCCCGCACCGCCTTCACGCAAGGCGACTATCGCAGCGCCACTTATATGGCCGCCCACGCCGTGGTCGATGAGCCCAAGAATCCCGAAGTGCATCTTCTGTACTCGCTCGGCCTATTCTCGCTTGGAGAGTACCGCGGCGCGGCGATGGAATGCCACGCGGTTGCCTCTCTGGGAAAAACGCCGGACTGGGAAACGCTCTACGCATTCTATGGCAAAGTTGATCCATACACTGCACAGTTGCGGACCTTGGAAAAGTACGTCCACAAGAACGCCAGATCGCCCGAGGGACGTTTCCTCCTCGGCTTCCATTACCTGATGGCCGGTCATCCCGACGAGGCGAAGGTCGAACTGCTCGAGGCGTTGAAGCTCGCTCCGCGAGATCGCCTTGCAGCCCGACTTCTTAAGGAAGCCGGCGGCACGGTTCCGCCCGAGATCGCCAAACAGCAGGCCGAGTTGCCGCCACCGGTCGCGCCGAAGTCCACCCTTCCCGACCCGCCCAAACCGGAGCTCGGACCAGCAGAGCAGGACAAACCCGATGGCCAGGGCGGCTCATCGCCAGTTCCGAAGGGACGATAGTCAATAGCCGGGGGCGTCAGGCCCTGGGAGACTCACACCCACCGCAGCGGATCCCGTTCCTGCCGGCTCGCCCAAACGTCAACGCCCGGAAATTGCCGGCCCAGCACCTCGGCGAGACATTCCAACGCAAATCGCTCGCTCGCGAAATGGCCGGGCAGTAGAAGGCCAACGCCAGACGCTTCGGCTTCCAGGCAGGTGTGAAACCGTGTCTCTCCGACCAGCATCGCGTCGCAACCGCGCTGGCACGCTGCCTCAAGAAACTCGCCGGCCGCCCCGCAAGCCACGGCCACCGTCTGAACGTTGCGCTCCGGTTCTCCGACCATCTGCAGCGAATCGATGGTGAGAAACCGCTTCGCTCGCTCGGCGAGTTGCCCGAGCGTAATCGGCTTCTCGAAGCGGCCCCATCGGCCCGCGCCTTCGACAGCGTCTTCGTCTTCCTGCGAATGCGGGACCAGCGGTCCAATGTCGGTCAGCTCCAGCCCTTCCGCCAACCTCTGATTGATTCCCTCGCTGGCTGAGTCGAATGCCGTGTGCGCGCTGAAAACGGCGATTCCGGCGCCGACAAGATCCAAGAGCAGCCGCCCTGTCGTCGTTGCGTCCGTCAGTCGCTTCACCGCCGAAAACGGAATCGGATGGTGCGTCACGATCAGATCGGCGCCAGCTTCGATCGCTTCTGCTGCGCTGGCTGGCGTGACCGTCAGACAGGTCATCACCTTCCGCACCGCGTTCTCGCTTCGCCCAACGAGCAAACCAACATTGTCCCAATCCTCCGCCAAGCGGCACGGGGCAACCTCTTCCAAAAACGCTGCAATGGTGGCGATGGTGGTCATAGATGCTCCGTGAGGGCGAGAGATCGGCTATCGGACGCCTATTGTGCACAAGAACTGCTGAGCGTGCAACGCTGGCGGAAAGATCGCCTTCGCCGCCGGCCGCTTGGGAGTGAGCAGGCGAGGGGAGTAAACACGCGTGCCGTCCAGCCTTGCCGGCGTTTAGCGCCCGGCCGTCATCGCGACGTCTTCCAGCCCGAGCCGCTTCATCTTTTTGTAGAGCGTCGTGCGATTGATGCCGAGCGTGCTGGCCGTGGCGGTGCGGCTCCAGTTGTTGGCCTCGAGCACCTCGCGGATGATCTGCCGCTCGGGGCTCTCCATCGCCTGTTTGAGCGACTTGCCGGAAACCGGCTCGGCCACCACGCCGCCCGCGCTGGCCAGCGTGGCCGGCAGATCGTCGACGGTGATGGCGCCGCCTTGGCCCAGGAGCACGGCTCGCTCGATAACATTTTGCAACTCGCGGACGTTGCCGGGCCAGCGATATCGCCGCAGAGCGTTCATCGCGTCTTCGGAGAAGCCTCGGGCTTGCTTGCCCGAATCTTCGCACACTTGCCGCAGGAAGTGGTCGGCCAGCAAAGGAATGTCGTTAATCCGTTCCCGCAGCGGCGGCAGTTCGATGTTGATCACGTTGATCCGATAGAACAGATCCTGGCGGAACTTCCCTTCCGCTACCAGTCGCGATAGATCGTCGTTCGTGGCCAGAATTACCCGCGAGTCAACACGGAATGTCTTTGCACCGCCGACGGGTTCGAACTCGAAATCCTGCAACACCCGCAGCAGCTTCACCTGCATGGCGGGGCTGGCCGTGCTGATCTCGTCGAGAAAGATCGTCCCCTGATCGGCTAGCTTGAACTTGCCAAGCTTTTCGCCGAGCGCGCCGGTAAACGCGCCGGCCACGTGCCCAAACAGCTCGCTTTCGAGCAGCGTCTCGGGGAGCGCCCCGCAAGCCACTTCCACAAACGGCTTGTCGCGACGCCCGCTCCGCCGATGGATCGCCCGGGCGAGCAGCGACTTGCCGGTGCCGCTTTCGCCGGTGATGAGCACGGTTGCCTTGGTGTCGGCCACGGCGTCGATCATGTCGAAGATTTTCAGCATGCGGTGGTCATGGCCGACGATGTTCTCGATGGCGAATCGCACGTCGAGCTGCGCCTTGAGCGTCTTGTTCTCCTCGATCACCTGCTGCTGATTGAGCGCTCGCTGGATGGCCACCAGCAGTTCTTCGTCGATGAGCGGTTTGGTGAGGAAGTCGAAAGCCCCCAGCCGGATCGCCTCGACCGCGGCGTCGACGGTGCCGTAGCCGGTAATCATAATCACGGCCGCGGTCGGCCGTTTCTCGCGGCAATGCGCCAGCAAGTCGAAGCCGTCCTGATCGCCCAGCCGGATGTCGATCAGAACCAGGTCGTACGATTTTCGATCGACGGCCGTAACGCCCTCGGTCAAGGTCGCCGCTGTATCGGTGTCGTAGCCCTGCTCACGCAACCAATCGGCCATGGAGCCAAGCACTTGTCGGTCGTCGTCCACCAATAGTATCGATGCGACTTGCTTCATATCTCGTCCTGGCTGGGTCAGCGGCTTGCGGTGGCGGTTGTGCCGAAAGGCAACGGCGTAAATTGCCGACGTGGCAAAATTTCCGCTGTCGCCAAATATCTACGTCACTGGGCGCAGCAAGTCAAAACGCCGACACAACCAGCGTTCAGGCACTCCGGACCCCTTGCGCTCCTGCGAGAGCCGGTCCAGCCGGATAGTCGAGAGAATCACCCGCCCCCCTTCCCCCTTTCTCCCTACTATCCCCCGCGTCGTGGTCAGAGAATTCACTACTTATCCCGCTGAGTCGGGGGGGTTGGGTCGTTGGAGTGGGTTATTTCGCCCTGCCCGATGGTAGCTTATGATTGTGGTATAGTTGTTCCAACGGTCGGGGCCCCCGATCCCATACGCCCTTCGGAGGTGAGTGATGAGCGTTCGCATACTAATCTGCGATGATCACGAGGTCATCCGCACCGGCCTTGCCAGCCTGCTGGCGGGGACCGAAATTGAGATTATTGGCGATGCCGCCAACGGCAAAGACGCTCTGCGTCTCGCACAGAAAGACAAGCCAGACGTCATCCTGCTCGACATCCGCATGGCTGATGGCGATGGGCTGGCCACGCTCGAAAAGATCCGGGCCAAAGTGCCTGAATCCAAGGTTGTCATGCTTTCCACCTACGACAACCCGACTTACGTCGCTCGCTCGGTCGCCCTTGGCGCCGCGGACTACATCCTCAAGGGCGCTCCGCGCGAAGCCCTGATCGGCACGATCATGGCTGCCGCAGCCGGCGAATCGCCCAGCCGCTTCGGCGAACTCAAGAAGGTTGCGAGCACGATGAAGGTTCGCCAGGTGCTCGAAGACGAGGACATTCCGCTGACTCAGCGCGAGACCCAGGTTCTGCGTCACGTTGCTCTCGGTCTAAGCAATCGCGAGATCGGCCGCTCGCTGGAAATCAGCGTCGAGACCGTCAAGGAACACGTGCAGAATATTCTGCGCAAGATCGCCGTCAGCGACCGCACCCAAGCCGCCGTCTGGGCCGTTCGCAAAGGCCTCGTATAAAGCGTGTCGGGATTGGGAATTAGGGCCCGGGATCAGGGGAAGCCGCGACTTCCGGCATCCAATCCCTAATTCCCAATCCCTCATCGCTCTCACTTCGCTCGCGGGTGCGCCCGACGATACGCATCTCGGATTGCCGTCGTGCTGACGTGGGTATAGATCTGGGTCGTCGCCAGACTCTTGTGTCCCAGCAATTCCTGCACGCTGCGAATGTCTGCGCCGCGATCCAGCAGATGGGTGGCGAAGCTGTGCCGCAACGAATGCGGACTGGTGCGGCGATCCAAACTCGTCGACCTTAGATACTTTTCCAGCATCCTCGCTACGCTTCGCGTGGTGAGCCGTCGGCCAAACCGGTTGACGAACACGGGGGCGGCAGGCGACGGTTTCTCCTGGCCGTGCAGTCGCCGCACTCGCAGCCATCGCCGCAGCGCCTTCGCGGCATAAGAACCGATGGGAGCCAGACGCTCGCGTCGGCCTTTGCCGCGCACCCGCAGGAGCCCCGCGTCAAAGTCCAGGTCGCCGTCATTCAGCCCCACCACCTCACTGACACGCAGCCCAGCCGAATAGGTCGTTTCGAGGATCGCCCGGTCCCGAAGGCCCATCGGATCGTCCGACGGTGGCGCATTCAACAGCCGGCCGATGTCGTCCGCAGAGAGAAAATGCGGCAGCGACCGTCCTTGCCGCGGATTCCGCAGCGGCTTGGCCGTGTTCGTCTTCGTCCACCCTTCACGCTGGCCAAAACGGAAGAAGCTTCGCAGCGTCGCCAAGTGCCGCGAGATCGACGCCTTGGCGTAACCCGACTCGTGCAACGCCGCCACGTAGCCGCGCAGGTCGAGAACCGTAATTGCCCCAGGCGACGGCAACTGGCCGCCGTGCGTCTCGCTCAGATAGTCTGCCAGCGCGGCAAGATCTTCTCGATAGCCCTTCACCGTGTGCGGCGACGCGTTCCGCTCCACAGCCAGAAACTGCAAGAACCGGGCAACGGCCGTTTGCATGGGGGGAGCTTTCGGCAGCAGCTCGCCAGCTATCAGTTGCTGGCCTTCAGCCGTGATCGCTCCGAGGGCACCGTGCGACTGATTGGTGCAAGCTGATAGCGGACTGCTGACAGCGTTCGATCAATACTCGTCGGACTCCGCGGCCAATGGCACGCCAAATCGCGACGTGGAAACGAACTTGTGGCTGTCTTGGCGAATCTTCTGGCTCAACACCGCGGCGTCGTACCAGGTGAAGCTCAATTCGGGGTTGGAGGCGAACCGCCCCAGCGTCCGGAGCGTTTCCGCCCGGCTTACGTCGTCATATAGAAAGACGTAGCGCTCCTCGCCCTTCACCAGTGCTAGCACATTGATGTCGTGACCCACGGTGGTGTTCTCCTCGCGCGGCGTCCTGCAACTACGGCATCCTGCCGCGTCCGCCTCAGCCGCAACGCGGCCGGGCTGCCGCGCCTTCTATTCTTCGCCCCAGCGTTTCTTATCGGCCGGCCGCTGCTGGCCACCTCACAAGCCTGCCGGTTTGTCGCTTCCTGCCGATTAGGTTCCCATTGCCGACGCCGCCGAGGGCAGCCGGCGCAAT